>PDTI01000063.1 GCA_002747145.1 Desulfobacter postgatei | reverse complement strand
AATGCATAATTATTCCGACTGCCATTCCACGGGTAATGCTTTATGCTTTATCAAAGGCTGCACAACGCTGCTTATTTATACGATACAGGTGTCCAATTTTTTCAATCCCAAAAAAGGCCCATTCTTCCAATTCCGGATACTTCCTGGCTGCATCCAGAAAATCACGTCGGACGTGTGTCCAACAAAGGCCAAAATAATGATAAGCAGATGGTTTTTATGGGAAAAATGCGGCAGTGCCTGAAATTTCCATAGCATGACTTTGCCCAAATCCCGATAACATCGGTGGGATAACCTACAGCCGATTCTATTCATACCAGCCGAACCGCCTTGGTAAGTGATCTGTATGCCGGGACTTGCGGGAGGGCTCCTCAGTAATGGGGAGCCCTATCCCGATTGGGTGATATCTTTTGCCGTTTTTTGAAGCGCATCCGTTACCCATCTGTTTAAGGCCCATGGTCATTCAGATGTAATTGTCTACCGCAAATGATATGATAAAAAGGGTTCATTGCACACGCAATCTATCCCCTGGATGAATGATATGTTTCCTTGACAGCTTGTTAAATTTCAGCAATCCGGCCAGGGAGATATTATATTTCCCTGCAATGTACGAAAGGCTTTCCCCGGCTTTCACCACATGGTACCGTGAAGAAGATAATTGCTTTTTAACCAGGCCCTTATAGAGGCGGGGAAATTTTTTGTAAAATCTTTTATCTTTTCCCGTGGGCACAAGAAGTGTGGCGGTGCCTTTCCCCAGATAATACCCCCGAAGCTGGGGGTTATATTCCTTAATGGTTTTGAATGAAACATCACAGGCCTTGGCGATCATGGATAAAGGCACATCACTTTTGGGACAGAGTCTGATTTCAGAAAAGGTAAATATCGGATAAAGATCCTGGGGCCCAAGATGAAACCCATATTTTTCCGGGTTAGACATAATAAACTTGACAGCAACCATTTTCAGGATATAGCGCTGGGTCTCCAGGGGCAGGTAAAGGGAAAAAAAATCCCGGGTCTCCTGAAGTGCTATGGCCCTGCTCAGACCATACTCCCCCATGTTATATGCAGACATGGCCAGCAGATACGAGCCAAATTGGGAATAAAGATCTTTGAGATAGCGGCAGGCCGCCCGGGTGGCGGAAAACATGTTCCGGCGTTCATCGACTTTTGAATCAATGCGCAATCCATATTTTTTTCCTGTACTTTTCATGAACTGCCAGTACCCAACCGCGCCTTTATGGGATTTTCCATGGGGCAAAAGAGCACTTTCCACAATGGGCAGATATTTTAGATCCAGGGGCAATTTTTCCTGCTTTAAAACACTTTCGATGTGGGGAAACCACCGATGGGCCCGTTTGAGCCACAACATTACCTGGGGACGGTTCCATACAGCCAGCATCATCTCTTTTTCAAGCCGCTCTCTGACTTCGGGATCTGTAAAAGGTATTTTTTCCCCGCAAAGACGGATATCACCGGAAAAACGCACGGTATCTGCCAGGGTGGGAATGTGAGTCCTTACAATAGGTCGTCCCAATTGGGTTGGTTCGGATTTGGGCAGTCCGGATTTATCTTCTGCCGCCAGTGTCAAATGTGCGGCAAAGATTGCTGAAAAAACGGTGAAAACAAGGGCATGTTTCATGATAACCCGCTGTTGTCTGGTGGTTAACGCTTTAGCGTGCCGGGATTGTGAAACCGGTCAAAAATAATCCTTGGGCAATCATTGCATTGCCTTTAGGCCCATGATCAAAATAAAATCGCCCATCTACTTGTCTTTTGCCACCCTCGGCGTTACGCCAAAGGCCACATCATTTTAAATATGCGTCCATTGGTGTGCCTTGATGGTGACTTAAAATCCGGCGTATCTGTGGCAGATTTAATTCTGATCATGGGCCTTAGTTTAAGAACCTGTTTAAAAATCACGATAGGAGAAGTAGTATATTAGCATGTTAATTCTGTAGATTCAACACATTGAAACTGATGTTTTTCAATAGGTGTCCCGGGTATTTTCAAATGCTATGTAATATGCAATAATAGGTCTTTTAAAGCTTAAAGAGAAATAAGGCCCATGGTCAAAATAAAATCATTCATCTGCTTGTCTTTTAAGCCGCTCTCGGCGTTACGCCAACGGACACATATATCAAATAAGCCTCCATTGGAATGCCTTGAGGGCGGCTTAAAATCCGGCGCATCTGTGGCAGATTTAATTCTGACGATGGGCCTTAGAGCCTGTTTGGTCATTGATGAATCAGCTGCAATCTCATGAAATACACCTTTGTTTTTATATTTGTTTTAAGCCTGACAGCTGGCGGTGTCTTTGGGTATTACAATCATTACGGCTGGATTGGATATACGATTGCCTTTTCCGTCAGCGGGTTTATCGGTTCCAGTATCATTGCGGTGCTCTTTTCATATCTCTATTTATTCCAAAAAGACACTGTTGAGCCGGAGTCCATACCGTCTGAAAAAACAATTAGTTACCAACACGATATTAAGAAAATGGAAAAATGAATATCCAGTGGTTTCCCGGCCATATGCTGGAAACAAAAAAACAGCTGAAAAGTGCCATTGCCAAGGTGGATGCCCTGCTTGAGGTGGTGGATGCAAGGCTGCCGTTGTCCAGTTCAAATCCCTTTTTAGAGCGGATTGCCACAGGCAGAAACCGGATGAAAGTACTTAATAAGGCGGATATTGCCGACCCGGAGGCGACACAGGCATGGCTTGAATATTTCACCCAGGACATGAACCTGCCGGCAGCTGCCATCTGCGGGACCCGTCTGCAAGAGGCGTCACAGGCCCTTCAATCACTGGTATCACAGGTGGACAGGAACAAGGCAAGGAAGGCCAAAGTCATGGTGGTGGGTATTCCCAACACCGGGAAATCCACAATTTTGAACACCCTGGCCGGCCGGAAAGTAGCCAAGACCGGGAATGTGCCGGCCATTACCCGGCACCAGCAGCGCACCAGCCTTAAAGGCAATATTGACATTTACGATACTCCGGGTATCCTTTGGCCGGTGATTGAGCCCAGGCAGCGCGGACTTGCTTTGGCTGCGTCCGGGGCCATCAGCGATACAGCCGTCGACTACCATGAAATTGCCTGTTTTGCCGCTCAGTTTTTACTGGAAAGATACCCGGCCTGTCTTGTTGAGCGTTATCCGTTTTTAAATCCACTACCCGGGCAGCCCCAGACCCTTATCGAATCGGTGGGCAACGCCAGGGGATGTCTTAAAAAAGGCGGTTATGTGGATTTTCAAAAAGCATCACAACTTATTATCAGGGATCTTAGGTCCGGCAGACTTGGCCGGATCAGTTTTGAAACACCAAAGGATATAAACTTAAACTATGACACAGATCAATAAACCTCGCCACAAGGTTGGGGCTCTACTAGTTGTTGCCGCCTTTCTTTATTGCACCCCTCTTTGCCATGGACAAATTGCCGGACTGACCTTTCAGAACGCGCAGTCCCAACGCTGTATTTCCATTATCAATGCCCTTGAACGGGATCATTTTACCGGAAAAAAACTGGATAAACAGATGTCCGGTCTGGTGTTTGACCGGTATATCAAATCCCTGGATCCGGGCAAGCATCTTCTGACCCAGGCCGATCTTAATGATTTTAATCTCTTAAAACAACGGATGTATAAATATCTGAAAACGGGCGACCTTGGACCGGCCTTTCAAATTTTCAACCTCTACCAGACCCGCAGCGAACAGCGCCTTGAATATATTCTCCAACTGGTCAAAGCCTGGCAAACCCAAATTGATTTTACCAAAAATGAAACCCTTGTCATTGACTATGCGCATAAACCCTTTATCCAGGACACGTCAGGCCTTAAACCTCTGTGGAAAAAAGAGCTGAAAAACCACATCATTAATTTGAAAATAGACAAAACACCGGATGACGAAATTTCCAAAACCCTGGAAAAAATTTATTCCAACCGGCTGACCCGCCTTCCCCAGACACAGTCCCGGGATGTATTCCAGATTATCATGAATGCCGTTACCATGTCCTTTGATCCCCATTCCCAATATTTTGCCCCGCGGTTGTCCGAGGATTTTGACATTCACATGAAACTAAGCTTAGAGGGCATTGGGGCCGTGCTGCAAAATGAATATGAATACACAAAGGTGGTCAGGCTTATTCCCAAGGGTCCGGCCGACAAATCCCAGAAACTTGCCCCTGGAGACAAAATCATCGGTGTGGGGCAGGGCCGGGATGGAGAGATAAAGGATACCATTGGCCAGCGCATTGACGATGTGGTGAAACTGATTCGAGGGCCCAAGGATACCTTTGTGCGGTTAAAAATCATTCCTGCCAGAAAATCCAGTGTAACGTCCACCATCAGTATCAAACGCGACAAAGTAAAGCTTGAGGAACAGTCAGCCCAGAAAAAGGTGGTGGATCTAACCTCAAACGGCCGCAGTTATAAGCTGGGTATCATTGAAATCCCCAATTTTTACATTGACTTTGAGGCCTATCACAGGGGTGACCCAGATTACAAAAGTACTACAGGAGACGTGGCAAAACTGCTCAAGCAGTTAAAAAAAGAAAACATTGACGGATTAATTATTGATTTAAGGGACAATGGGGGTGGATCCCTTAAAGAAGCCAATGATCTGACAGGACTGTTTCTCAGATACGGCCCCACGGTACAGGTCAAAACAAAATTCAGGGTATCGCGCCTGTATGATGAAGATCCGAAAATCGTTTACACCGGACCTCTTATGGTGCTCATCAACAGAATGAGCGCATCGGCCAGTGAAATTTTTGCAGGTGCCATCAAAGATTATCATCGGGGCCTTATTATGGGCACGCGAAGTTTTGGCAAGGGCACGGTCCAGGAACTCAAACCCCTGGGGGATGGACGACTGAAGATGACTTCGGCTAAATTTTACCGGGTCTCCGGTCAAAGCACCCAACACAAAGGCGTTGAGCCTGACATTTGGTTCCCCCGGATTTACAGAACCAAAGACACCGGAGAAAGCGCCCTGGACGGCGCCCTGCTCTGGGACCATATTGATGCCACCCGTTATTCAGCATATATGTCTTTGCAGCCCATGATTAAACCGTTGAACAACGCCTATAAAAAACGGGCTGAAACATCTTTTGGCATTAAATATCTCACCCAGCGGATTCAATTGGCAGAATCGTTAAGTGAACAAAAAGAACTCTCTTTGAATCTTGCGCAACGTCTGAAAACGGATACGGTTTTTAACGAAAAAGAGCTGGCCCTGGAAAACAATTACCGGAAACAGAAAGGGGAAGAACCGTTGGCAACCCTGGATGACATTGACCCGGAAAAAGAAGAGGTCAAGGAGATCCTGACAGACCAGGCCAAATACATTGCGGCAGATTTCATAACGTTGAGCCGTAAAACCGGATATAGCTGGCAGTAGCATCCTAATTTTAAGGGGAATGCATGGCCATGAACAAAAAACGCATACTGCGCATTGCTGTCTTGTTTGCGGCAACCGTGACCGCCTGCGCAGTAGTGCTGCCCTTTGCCATTACCCCGTTAATCAACACGGAACAGATCAAAGCGCGTCTGATCAGGGTTTTTCAGGAGAAAACCGGTATTGAAGTCCGGTTTAATCAGCTGAATTTTATCTTTGCCCCCCTGCCAGGTCTTAGCATAACAGATATATCGGCACAGATTGACCCCAAAAACCAGGTTACAATCAACAAAGCCCTGGTGGAACTGGACCCGGCCCAGCTGCTCAAACTGAACACGGCTGTACGGGGCATCACCCTTCAATCCCCTGAATTGATAAGTAATACAGCTGTTGGCGGAGAAAATAAAACCACAGGGCCACCGGATTTTGCCGCATCGGTGCACAACGTATTTGACAGCTTGCTTGATCTTGGTTTTGCTGACGCGGATCACCTGGAAATTATTGCAACCAATGCCCGGTCAAATTATTTTGACGCCATGGACTGCTGGGTTTTGGTGACAGGCCGGACACGGACTGTGGATATCAAAGCCCGGATATCAGGGCTTGGGCTGGAAGCAGATCGTATCCCAACCCTTGAATCCGCACTCAAAGGCCGAATAACAGGTCTTAATATCCCACACCTGGCAGTATACTGCCGGCATGACGACCACACCTTGCTTGCAGGCAATCTGAAGATGACATCCCTTCAGGCCTCTATTGAAGCACCCAGTGACCACTGCATTGAAGCAAAGGAATTCGACCTTACATTCGCTCTGTCAAAGGATAAGGCGACCGCACACCTTACGCCTTTGGATCTTGTTTATCCCAAAGGACGCGTTGGAATAGATTTATTGCTCAGCCTTGAACAAGACACATCACATATTGAATTTACCGGGGAACAGCTTGATATCAACCAGGCAGCACAGGTGTGCCTGCCACTTCTTAACGGACTTGAAACACCGCGAATCCTGTTTGACATACTCAGGGCAGGAACCGTCCAAAACATTACGGGTGGATTTAAAAGCAAAGACAGGCGTCACCTGTTCAAAGCAGAAAACCTTTTTTTAAAGGGCTGTGTAGCATCTGCCACGGTTAAAATTCCCCATCTGCCTATCATTGTTGACAATGTCTCGGTTTGTACAAAAATGGAAAACGGGGTGCTCAGCATCTACCCTAAAGGCGGCCATGTGGGAAAAACCCTTATCACCGGTGGTGACCTTGAGATCAATCTGAATCATCAACACACAACGCCATTTTCGGGCAAATTGCCCCTCAAGATTGATTTAGCACAACTTCCTGCAGACCTTGTCTCTTTGTTGCCGAATACGGCACTTGCCCGGGAAATATCAAAAATATCAGATCTGCGTGGCCAGGCGGATGCAGTCCTTGAGCTAAATAAAACCCACGCCGGCAAAGCCCTGGATGTCAAGGTCGAAGCAAACAACATCCAAGCAAACGGAAACTACCAGCGCATCCCGTTGCCCATCCATATTGATGGCGGCTCTTTTCTTTTGGACAAACGTAAAATTATTTTGAAGAACATATCAGGTGCGTTAGGAAACAGCCGGATATCAAACCTCAATGCCGGTATTGATACCATGCATGCCGTACCCATGAATATAACAAACATGTCCGCAAATCTGATTTTAAAACAGATGACAGCACTGATTGACCTTTTCCCCGGGGCAAGGAAAAAACTTGGTCCGGCTAAAAACTTATCCGGAATTATGGACATTAAAGACCTCAAGATTAAAGGGCCCATGTTCTCGCCAAGGTTGTGGCAGGTTCACATGACGGGCCAGGTGAGGCAAGGAAATATTATATTTTCAGACAATACCAAAGGGATTTCCGATATATTCTGCAAATTCAACGCAACCCCTTCAACAATAAAACTGTCGGAAAGCACATGCACCATTAAAGAGATCACCTGGTTTGAAAAAAACATTTCCCCGGAATATAAGCAAAGTATTGTTCTGCCCCTGACATTGACCCGGGGACAGTTTGTGAAACAGGCAGACGCCTGTATGATCCAGGGGCTGCTAGTCACGGCCTCAGGCACAAACATATTCTTCATGGCAGACGGCCCTGAAATAGACAAAATGACCCCTTCAAACCTTCAGGTATCCGATGGAGAAAGAACCCATGCTGATTTAAGCTTTTACAAACAACCGGATATGCCAAAACTTAATTTTTCCGGGAAACTGGATAAAACGACCCTGGAGAAGATGCTTCGTCCGGATTCATTTCTTTATCGCAGACTTCAGGCGGTAACCGGTGGCAATGTGTTAACTGTTTCATCAGATATACCAAATACCATTACCATCACCGCAGACAAGCTTAATCTTGATCCCCTTTTGTTCCCGCAGAAAACATCATCCCCCCATCGTCCCCTGCGCCCCCTGATAACACAGAAGCAGTTTTTCTTTAATGTCAAGACATTGGCTTATGACCAGCGTGTATACCAAGGGATTCAGGCAAAAGTAATGATTAATAAGCCAACCACGGATATATATATTACCCATGCACGCCATTGCGGCCTTGACCTTTCAGGCCGGATAACCATTCGTCAATCCGGAGAACGTCCTAAAGTTTCAACCCATATTTTTTTCAACACAGACCAAGCAAAGGAGGTCTCTTTTTCAATGGGTTGCATGACAGGAAGTCAAAGCCTTATTAAAGGAAGCTATACACTTAAGGGGGAACTTTCCGGCAGAGCACAGACCCTGGCACAGGTAAAATCCAAACAAAACGGACATCTTAATTTTCAAGCTCAGTCCGGCCGTATATTTAGAGCAACGCTGCTTTCCAGGCTTCTATCAGTGCTCAATATTATAGGAGATACCGACCTGCAGCAGCAGGGGTTCGGATTTAAAACATTTACAGCCAATGCAGACGTAAAAGAGAGCATAGTGCATATAAGAAAAGCCTTTATTGATGCAGACAATATGGCCATCATAGCCCAAGGATGGGCAGATCCGCTAAATGATGCCTTAGATATCACCTTTCTGGTCGCTCCGTTTAAAACCATTGATACCATTATTAAACATATTCCCATTGTAAATACGATTCTTAACGGTCGTCTTGTCTCTTTTCCGGCCAGGGCCTATGGAAAAATATCAAATCCCACTGTGGTTCCCCTTGATCCGTCCGCAGTGGGAAAAGGATTACTCAATCTGATAAAGGATCTGGCTGCCACACCGGGCCGCCTGATTGAAGGCGTGAAAACTCGATGATCCGGTTTTTGTTAATTTGCCCAACTTCGGCGTTAAAAAAAATGACTGGCTATTTACGCGGCAAATCCTATAAAAATTAAACCTGACCCTGAGATAACCCCACATTAGAGACAATCAATAGATTGATAAAAATCAGGAAACTTTAGTCTATTAAAAAGCCCTAAAACTATTCGGTAGATGGAAAAATATTTGACGGATAAAGGATATGATGGCAACATTATTGAACAGGTCATTGTGCTGTTGTCAAGCTTTAATTACCTTGACGACAAAGCCTTTGCACGCCAGTTCATTGAAGGTCGAATCCGTCACAAACCAAAATCCGTATTGGCCCTTGAATTTGAACTGTGCCAAAAAGGCATTGATCCGGCATTTGCCAGGAAACTGTTAACTGCATATAAAGACGAGGAACTGGCATTAAAGGCTGTTGAGAATAAAATGCAGATCTGGAACAAGCTATATGAAGCCGAACGTAGAAAAAAAATAATGAACTATTTGCGCTATAGAGGATTTAGTTATAGTGTATGTCAGACTGTATGGCAAAGATTTCAAGCAGAGTTCTAAGAGCGTGTTTGATAATTGATGAATCGGCTGCAATCCCATGAAAATGGCTCCAATTCCCCCAAATTTTATGTCAATAGTCCCGCTATTAACAACAAAATTTGTGAAAATTGGTTCTCATTTTCATGAGATTTCGCTTCGATCCCCTAATTATCAAACACGCTCTAAGGCCCATGGTCAAAATAAAATCGCCCATCTACTTGTCTTTTAAGCCGCACTCGGCGTTACGCCAAAGGACAGACATACCTAATATAAGTCCATTGGCGTGCCTTGATGGCGACTTAAAATCTGACGCATCTGTGGTAGATTTAATTCTGAGCATGGGCTTAACGGAATACAAACTTCTATAATTTTCTTCTCAATTTAATACTTTATTTACATGATTATTACTAAATAAATTCATAATAGCAGAGGAGCTTTATATCGACCTGAATCCGCGGCACAAAATTTGATAGGTTTTCGAATTATTTGGGAATATTGATTTTGGCTTTCACCTCGCAGGTGAAGCGCCAAATAGAATTTTCTCAATAATTTCAACACAATTCAAGTTTTATGCTGCGGATTCAATTTTTTATTTATTCACAATTATTGTCGCTTAGGATTTAGCACTCAGAATAGATCCATAAATACTATTTTGGGTATGAATATTGCTTATTTTAGAGGCGGCAGGGTAGACAAAAACGATTTTAACACAGAACCCTGGGAATTAACTTATGGTTGGCAGAAAAAGAAGCATCGAACGTCGAAAAAACAAACGATATAAAGCGGTGGAAGGTGCCTATGCGGCCATCAGCCCCAATTCGAATAAAATTGGTCAAATTATAGACATTAGTATGGGTGGATTGTGCTTCAAATATATAAACACCGAAAACAACTCAGAAGCACCTGTAAATAGAAACGAAGAGTCTATTTTCTTAAGCAGTATGGGATATTATGTCGGTGATCTTCCCTTTCAGACCATTGCCGACTATGAAATAAAGGATGCGCCATCATTCAGCTCAATGAAAGTCAGAAGACGTCACGTCAAATTTACCGATCTTTCGTTTAAACAGCTGTTTGACCTGGACTATTATATGAAAAACAATGTCTCAGAACAGCTAAAACCGATTCCAAATCAAACTAAATCCTGAATCACCATTTACAGGAACAAAATAACAGATGAGAATAATAATCTTGTTGTTTTCGTGCTTGAAGTTGCACCTTCACCTTGTCAAGGTTATCAGCAATGGCAGCTGCATCAGGTGTCTGTTTTTCCTTCAGGCCGATAATATAAAATTTCCCGGAAGCTTCAATCACTTTTTCATAGACAGAGTTTTTTTCATCAAGGGTAAAAGCGGCTTGTACAATAGCCTCTGATCCGGTAATACCAGGAACATTAGCGTCATTGCGGGTAAACAGCTTACTGGACTCAACCTTCAGACGGTTATCGCCGGCAAGTTTTTCAAGACTTGCGGCATCACTTCGAGCTTTTTCAAGCATTGATGCAGTGGCTTTCTTAGCTGCCTGTTTTTGCAGTTCAGCAGTTACTGTAAGGGCAATTTGATCTTTTACATCTTCATAGGCAAGCAGCTTTGGATCTATCTGTTCAAGCACATGTATCAGGTAATAATTATTTCCTATTTTCTTGACTTCACTGATCTCATTATCAACCAGGGAAAAGGCTGTGGTGGCAAACTCGCCGGGATCTGAAATGCCTAGACCCTTAAGTTCGGTTCCCAAAGCAGTAAAGGCAGGGGTGTTTACAGGCTGCTCACCTGCAACCAAAACCACCTGTTCAAATGAATCACCATCAAGCACGGCATCATAGGCGTCCTCAGCCTTATTATATGCCAAATCTTGAGCCTGACCTGCCGTCAGTTCCTTTTGAATCTGTACCTTGGCGGTTTCAAAAGGCGTCACGGTTTCGGGTATTCTATCCGTTACTTTAATAATATGCCACCCGAAACGTGTTCTGACAGGCTGGGATATATCGCCTGGATTCATGGCAAATGCGGCATCCGCAAAGGGTTTTACCATACTGGTTTTGTCAAAGCGGCCCAGATACCCGCCGCTGGCGGCTGACGGCCCCTGGGAATAGGTTTTGGCAAGTTCTGAAAAATCTTCCGCCTTGGCTGCTTTTTCATAAACGCTTAAAGCGTCTTTTTTGGCCTTGGCCACAGTCTGCTCATCTGCGTCTTCATTGACCCTTATCAAGACATGACTGGCTTCAACCTGTTCCTGGGTGGTAAAACGGGCTGGATTCTGATCGTAAAAATCCCGGATCGACGCGTCATCAATTTTAACCTGACCCTCAAAATCCTTCGGCGCAAACACAAGAAAAGCCACTTTGCGTTTAGGCTCAGACATGTACAGTTCATGATGATCGTCATACTGGGAGCGCACTTGCTCTTCACTGGCAAAGAGATCAGAAAATGTTTCAGGATCAATCCGAATATAGTCAATACTGACTTTTGTGTTATTAAATGAATACCAGGCTTGGGCTTCCTGGTCTCCTACGGTTATGCCATTGATCACCATGCGCTGGAGCTTGGCGTTTCTGATGGTCTGCCGCTGCATCGCTTCAAAGGTTTCAGGAGTCATGGCGTTTTGTCCAAGCACCTGTCTGTACCGATCCATATCAAAGACACCATCTTTCTGGAATGCCTTGGCTGACATCAGTCCCTGTTTCAATTCCTCGTCAGACACAACAATTTTTAGCTTTTGGGCCTCAATTTCGAGTATCTTTTGGTCAATCAGGCTGTTCACTGCATGCTGCTTAACATTCAGCGACTTTATCAAGGTATCATCCAAAGAGGCACCGAACTGTTGCTGAAGCCGTTGCATCATACGCTGATAGGCATCACGGTATTCTGAAATAGTAATCACCTGGTCATTAACCGTGGCCACCTCATTGTGCTTGCTGGCATTCATACTGCCAACCCCTAAAAATACAAACACAATCACAATGATGCCCAAAAAAAACTTTATAATCCAATTTCCTGTATTTTCCCGAAGATAACGCAGCATTCCCGTATAACTCCTTAAACCTGATCCGGTTTATCAGCATTTTCATATGATCGTCATGGGGGTTGATCTGCTCTATCAACACCACCCCCACCCCACAACAAATCATGAGAGTGACTTAACCATTTAATTGAGACTTTCAAATAAAAAAGTGTGGAATATTATCGCTTCAAACCAACTTATGTCAATAACTATTCTAAAGTCTGCAATTTTAATCTATTTAAAACGTATTTTTTGTATTGACATAACCATGCTGTTTCTATTATACATCTATCACTCTTTTGTGGGGCTGTAGCTCAGCTGGGAGAGCGCATGGCTGGCAGCCATGAGGTCAGGGGTTCGATCCCCCTCAGCTCCACCAACATAAAATCAAGCCGCTGTTTTTTCATCGCATCCTTTATTTGCTTATCTTTCTTCGCTTGATCTCCAAGTAATTTCCTGATTTTTACTATTTCTTACTTAAAATTAATGTATTCATCAAAATACATGGTGGCTTTGAGGCCCATAGGCCTCAACCGTGCTCAGTCGTTGCAAGCCACAATACAACAAAACGGGCTGCCTTGGAAAAGACAGCCCGTTTTGAAAGGAGGGAAATTTTTCGCTGGGTATGATTTATTAATATCGGTTTTCACCGTATTCGCCGCAACAGCAACTTATCCAGCGTTGAATAATACATTAGCACCTGAACATAACCTGAACATGACCCCAATATTATCAAATGGCAATCTATTTCTCAAACCGGACCACAAATATCTGACCGTTACTCCGTCTAAAAATCATATGGGCGATTTCTCCTTTACCTATCTTACGCATTGCTTGATGATAGCCGCTTATCTCCTTAATTTTTTTATGGTTTATTTCCTCCAGCAGATCCCCGACCCTCACACCGGACATTGCTGCCTGGGAATCGGGATCAATCCGAGTCACCACAAGCCCTTTCATGGATAAAGGATAGCCAAGATGCCGGGCTAGATCCTCATCCAACATCTTAAACATAAACCCCAGGTCATCAAAGCCATTGGATTCTTGTCCGAACGGGGAATCTTCTGGGTTGTCCGGACGTTCACCAAGTTGAACCGTAAACCGTTTCTTTTTTCCCTGGCGAATCGCTTCAATCTTGACCTTGGAACCCACCCTTAAATTAGCAATGGTCAGGGTCAGATCCCTGGATGAACTGATTTTTTTCCCTTCAACACTGATAATCACGTCACCTTGGCGGATGCCGGCCTCATAGGCAGGATTATCCTCATAGGCTTTTGTCACATAAACACCTTCATCCGAATCCAGATTATAGTATTCACCCATCTCCTGGCTTACATCCTGAATGGAGACACCCAACCAGCCTCTGGATACACGCTTGGAATCCTTAAGTTGATCAATCACATTGACGGCAAGATCGGAAGGGATTGCAAAACCAATGCCCTGACCGGATTTTATAATGGCAGTGTTGATCCCCACCACTTCTGCGTCCATATTCAGCAACGGTCCGCCGGAGTTCCCCGGGTTAATGGATGCATCGGTCTGGATAAAATCATCATAGGGGCCGGAACCTAAAATTCTGGCCTTGGCTGAAACAATCCCCGCGGTCACTGTCTGCTCAAGACCAAAGGGGGATCCAATGGCCAACACCCACGAACCGACCTGGGCATTTTTGGAGGATCCGAATTTCAACGGTTTCAATCCCTTAGCATTAATCTTTATCAATGCCAGGTCTGTTACAGGATCTGCGCCAATGATCCGGGCGTCATATTCCTGGTCGTTATAAAGGATAACCTTGATCTTATCCGCATCTTTAATCACATGGTTATTGGTTACAATATATCCAGCCTTATCAATGATAAAGCCGGATCCAAGGCTTCTTTCTCTACGATTTTTCGGCATCCCCATGAAGGGACTGAAAAAATCCTCCATCCCAGGCTGGTTACCGAACGGGGATCCAAAAAAATGCCGGAAAACACGGCCACCGCCCTTAATTGTCTTTACGGTCTGGATATTCACTACACCAGGTTTGACCTGTTGGGCCAGTTGTGAAAAATTTGCCGGAACCATCCGGGCCTGGGCGCCTGACAGTGCGGGAAAGGCCAAAAGGCCAAAAAGCATCAAACATGTAGTAAAAATTGTAATTTGTTTATCCACACGTTTCATTTTTATACCTCCTGTAAAATTATATTAATGTATGCCAACACTTGCTTTGTGGACGTAACCATAGAATAAAACACAAAGATAATTTTTACATGATCTCAACGTTACGATGCGGTAATGTTACAATAAAAATACTTCCTCCATTTTCACAGGGTTGCACTGAAATTGTGCCCGAATGCTGTTCTATAATGGTTTTGGCAAGACTTAAACCAAGCCCTGTACCCGGCGTTGTCCGGGAAGATTCTTCGCGGAAAAACCGATCAAAAATCTTTTGACGGTTTTGGGGCTCAATACCCGGCCCGGAATCTTTAACCTGAATCTCCACCAGTTCTTTACCGCAAGTCTGCAGCGTTAAATGGACCCGGCCTTTCTCAGGGGTGTATTTGATGGCATTGTCAATGAGATTGGCAAAGGCGCGCTGGAGCATGCCGGCATCCCCCTGTATCCACAGTGCATTGTCCACTTTCTGGGTAAAGGTGATCTGCTTATCTTCGGCCAGGGGGACAAAAAGCTCCCAGGCATCAATGATCATGGCACTTAAATCCACGGGGGCACACTCAAATTCAGCCTCCCCGGCCGCGGCCCGGGAGATGACCAGCATCGTGTTAATCATATCCAGCAGATGATCGGATTCTTCAATGGTGTTCGCCGCCATGGTCCGGTAGGACTCGATATCCCCATCAGTCTCCTGAATCAAGGCCAGTTCCGCAAACCCCCTTATCCGGGTGAGCGGACTTTTAAGATCATGGGCAATATTGTCAGACATCTCCCGCATACTTTTTACCAGCGCCGAAATCCGGTCCAGCATCCGGTTGAATGTCACAGCTAAAAGATCAAGCTCGTCCCGACTGCCGGATTCCGGCACCCGTTCGTTGAGATTGGATCCGGTGATAGAGCTCGCTGTGGCCCTGATGGCCGCAACACCGTAAAGGGCCTCCCGGGATAAAAACATGCCTGAAACCGCTGAAAATAAAATAACAAACACCATGGAAATGAAAAATATTTTCTTAAAACCCGATAAAAACCGGGAATATGCGTTCATGGCAAGGCCGGTATGTAAAATAACATTGGGGGCCACAAAGGTATACATCATCCTGGCGTTCTGCTTCTGGCCTGCAATGTGAACCGTTTCAAACACCGTGGTCCGTGACTTCATCAACCGGGCCATCATCACCTTGTTTATACGCACATCTTTCCAATAGGACATGGATGAGGAGGCAAAGACCTCACCTGTGGGATAGAGCAGCCTGAAAAAAATCTGCTTTTCCCCGGCGGCCTGGGCCTCAATGACTGCCAGATTCTGGGCGCCGACAATCCCGCTGCGGGCAATGGCTGTGCGAAAATAACCCGCCTTGTCTATGAGTTCCTGATCCACCTGATTCATGATGGTCTGGGTGGCCAGAAAATAAAACAGCCCAAACGCCACACACGATGAGATGGAAAAGATCCCTGCATACCATACGGTCAGGCGAAAGGCGATACTCCTGAAAAAACCGGTGCGGAAAAAATCAGGCATCTTCTACCTTTAATACATACCCGGCTCCCCGGACCGTATGGATAAGTTTGCTTGAATACCCCTTGTCAATCTTATCGCGCAACCGGCATATCCGGGCTTCCACCACATTGGTCATGGGATCAAAATTATAATTCCAGACATGTTCCATGATCATGGTTTTAGAGACCACACGCTCCCGGTTGCGTACCAGATATTCCAGCAGGGAAAATTCCAGGGGCTGCAGCTCAATGACATCGTCCCCCCTTTTGACCCGGCGTTTGACAATATCCACACTTAAATCCGCATAGGACAGGGATACGGGCTCGGTACTGTTCCCAGCCCTGCGGATGAGTGCCTGAACCCGGGCCAGCAGCTCTGAGAAAGAAAAGGGTTTGGTCAGGTAGTCATCCGCACCGGCCTCAAGGCCCTTCACCCGGTCCCCTACCCTTCCCCGGGCACTAAGTACAATAATTGGGGTATTTTTACCGCTGGCCCGCAATTTTTCTATCAGGGCAAATCCATCCATGCCCGGCAACATGATATCCACGATCAGGGTATCAAAATCCGCACCTAAAGCCATATCAAGGCCGTCCGGGCCTGTAGCGGCTACATCCACGGCAAACCCGGAGGATTTCAGGCCTTTTTCAACAAACCTGGCTATTTTTTCATCATCTTCTACCAAAAGCAGTCTCATCGTATTGTCATCCTATTCTCCAATAATTTTCACCAGCACCCGTTTTCTTCTTCGCCCGTCAAACTCACCGTAAAAGATCTGTTCCCAGGTACCGAAATCAAGCCGCCCCTCAGTCACGGCCACCACCACTTCCCGACCCATGATCTGCCGCTTCATGTGCGCATCAGCATTGTCTTCACCCACATTATGCCGGTACTGCTCCACGGGTGCGTGGGGGGCAAGTTTCTCAAGCCAGACATCATAATCATGGTGAAGCCCTGACTCATCATCATTGATAAATACGGAGGCGGTAATGTGCATGGCATTGCACAAAAGCAGCCCGTTTTTGATACCGCTTTGGGCAAGGCAGGTTTCAATGTCAGGGGTAATATTGATAAATGCTCTGCGTCCGGGCACCTCAAACCAGAGCTCTTTTCTGTAATGCTTCATAAATTTATCCTTGTTTTTTATATGAAAGAACTAAGTTAACCGATTAGTTTCTTTGATGATCTGTTTTGGGAAAACCTCGGAGAAAGACCAGGTCGGCCCATGACCGTTCGTTAGTTTATTGTGTTTGTCTGAAAGACGGGTTTGCTAATTTTTCCAATTTCTTCGTTGAAAAATTAATTTGATCCTCGAAATACTACATGTATGTCTGTGGTCAAATTAATTTTCCGCCTTGAACTTGAAAGAATTATCTATTCCGTAACAGCCTGTCGAGTGATAGGAATTTTCATGTTAAAAAAACAAAATATTATCAAGCTGGCCGCAAAAGCCACCGGTATCACGGAAAAGGATCTTGCCACGTTTTTCACCGAAGGCCAGGAGCAGGTATACCGGCCCAATGAATGGATATTCCACGAATCAACGCCCCGAAGATGGGTCGGTATTATTCTTGAGGGAAGCGTGGAACTGGTGCGTGGACTGCATGGATCTTCACGCAAAGTTGGCTCCATGGTTGCGGGATCCATGATCAGCGAAGGCGTTTTTTTAGGGGATGATTCACACGTCAATGGTGCAGTTACCCGAAACGGTGTGAAAATCTGGCAGATATCACGGGAAAAGATTGATCTGTTCAGGGCAACTGAGCCTGATTTTTTTTACAGGATCGTTTCCCGGATTGCCGTGAGCATGAATCGGCGGATGTGCATACTTAACGATAAACTTTTTGAAAACAGGAAAAACGATCACCTGGGCACAAACGGTTTTCGCCAGGAGCATGACTCCCTGGGAGCACGGGACATTTCCAATGATGTCTATTACGGGGTGCAGACCCAACGCGCCATGGAAAACTTTGCCATCTCCGGCGTACATATCAATAATTTTGCGCACATGGTTGAAGCATTGGCCATGGTCAAAAAGGCTGCGGCCATGGCCAACTATGAGCTGTGCCGGATTGATCAAGTCCAAATGGAAGCAATCGCCCAGGCCTGTGATGAAATCCTGTACGGCAAACTGCACGATCAGTTCACGGTTGACATGTTCCAGGGTGGCGCCGGCACCTCTACAAATATGAACGCCAACGAGGTGATCGCCAATCGCGGCCTGGAAATCATGGGGTATAATAAAGGCGAGTATCAATACCTGCATCCCAATGACCATGTTAACTGCTCCCAATCCACCAATGACACCTACCCCACGGCAATAAAACTGGCAGTACTGCTCTCCCAGAAAAATCTGGTCCGGGCACTGGAAGGGCTGCGCAATGCCCTTGAAAGAAAGGGCAAAGCGTTTAAAAACGTACTGAAGATGGGACGAACTGAAAACCAAGATGCGGTGCCCATGACCCTTGGTCAGGAATTCAGCGCTTATGCGGTGATGATTGACAGCGCCAGAACCTCCATTATACAGGCAGCTGATGCATTCCATGATGTGAACATGGGGGCCACAGCCATCGGTACAGGCATCAACAGTCCGCCGGGTTATGTGGGGCTGGTGGTGGAAAAGCTTGCACAAGTCAGCGGGTTTAAGCTGCGAAGGGCAAAAAATCTGGTGGAGGCCACCCAGAATGCCGGCATTTTTGTCCATATGTCTGCCAATCTCAAACTTGCGGCTGTGCAGATTTCAAAAATCTGTAATGACCTTCGCTGGCTTTCTTCCGGTCCCCGCTGCGGCCTGAATGAGATCAATCTGCCCCCCATGCAGCCTGGATCTTCCATTATGCCGGGCAAGGTAAATCCGGTTATCCCGGAATTGATGAACCAGATCTGTTATCAGGTCATGGGATACGACACGGTTGTCTCCATGGCAGCGGAATCAAGTGAATTAGAGTTGTGTATGGGGGAGCCCATCATTGCCTATGATCTGCTGCACGGCATGATGATCCTTAAAAATGGTTGTATTGCACTGGCTGCACGGTGCATTGACGGCATTGAAGCAAACCGGGATATGTGCCAAAACTATGTTCAGACCAGCATCGGATTAGTCACCGCGCTGGTTCCGGTTATTGGCTATGAACAGTCAGCGGCCATTGCAAAGGAAGCACTCAAAACCGGTGGAAACGTATATGATCTGGTGCTGGAGAAAGGGCTGCTTACCAGAGCCCAGCTGGATGACTTGCTGCGCCCGGAAAATATGACCGATCCCCAGGCAAATCACAGCATTCGGGACCATTCAATGAATTAGGACCATGGTTAGAAGAAAACCATTTCTTGATCAAGACCAATTGAACGTATACGCCTTAATATATGACGAAAAGGCCATATAATTCGAAAAAAAATTTCAAAATTATGGTGGCCTACGACGGCACCGGTTTTTACGGATGGCAACGACAAGCAGACAAACCCACCATCCAGGGTGAGCTTGAACGGATATTATCCATGATTCTAAATCAGGATATTAAGATTCATGGTTCTGGGCGTACGGATGCAGGCGTTCATGCCCGGGCCCAGGTGGCCCATTTCCATGCAAAGACCCGCCTTTCCCCGGCGATCATTCAAAAAGGGGTGAACAGGCTTATGTCCGCACCTATTGTGATCCATGACTGCGGACTTGCAGATCCTGATTTCCATGCTCAGTACCATGTCCGCTCCAAAGAGTACCGGTATTACATATTGAATGGGGAAACGCCCACAGCCATTGGCCGGGATTATTTATGGCATGTAAAACCGTTTCTGGATATTGACATGATGAATCAGTGTTGTGAGTACCTTGTGGGCGAACATGATTTTAAAGCCTTTGAGAATACGGGCAGTCCCCGATCTTCCACCGTAAGAACAATTTTCAATGCAGGCTGGACAAAAAAGCCATATGATCGGCTGGAATTTTGTATATGCGCCACAGGATTTTTAAAAAACATGGTCAGAAATATAGTGGGGACGCTGAAAGACGCGGGTACAGGACGGATTACTCCGGAAATGTTCAATAAAATTCTTTATTCGTGTGAACGCCCCCGCGCCGGGGCCACAGCTCCGGCAAAGGGGTTGTTTTTGCATAAAGTAAATTATTAAAAAAATTTCTGCTCTGACTTTCTGTGCTTTGCGTGTCTTCCGCTGTTATCAACAGCGAATCGTTCAAGCACTATCCTTGGGATTCCCGGATTCGGGCCAGATGAAGATTATAGTAAGCAATAATGTCACGGCGGTAAAGCATACCGATCAACTGACCCGGATCATCAACATCCACCACAGGCAGGGCATCAATATTTTTCTTTGTCAGTTTAAGCAGTACTGTGTTCAGGTCTTCAGACAAGTTGGTGGTAATCATATTGGAGACCATAATATCCTTCATAACGACCAACTTCTCAAGATCACTTGAAAAAAGGACCGCCCGAACATCTGTGGAAGAAAAAATACCGCATAATTGCCCCTGATCGTTTGTAACGGGAAAATATCTTTGTTTGGTGCTCTGATATATTTTTTTAAACTGATTGAAACCCATGTCCTGGTTCAGACATCTGACTTCCTTGATCAAGGTTTTAAGTTTTTCCACTTTTATGGTCTGAAGAATATCTATCATGAATTCTCCGGCATGCAGCGGCGAATCAACCCGGGATTTTACCTGATTTTCATAAATCGACCATTTTGTGCACAAAAGATAACACACCGAACAGACCAGAAGGCTTGGCAAAAGAAGATGATAGGAGTTGGTCATCTCACTGACAAATATAATGGTGGATATGGGGGTGTTGGACACAGCCGTGAAAAAACCTGCCATACCCACAATGACAAAGGCGCCCGGCTGGGTGACAACCGTGGGCATAACCATATGAAAAAACTGCCCCACAGCCCCGCCCATGGCCCCGCCGATGACAACAGAAGGCCCGAATACACCGCCGGACCCGCCGGATCCAATGGAAAATGAGGTGGTAACAATTTTTCCCAGGGCAAGCCCCAAAAGCACGGGGATCCCCACCTGGTTGAAAATAGCATCCTGGGCCAGGCCATACCCAAAGGCCAGGGTATACGGCATAAAAAATCCAATGATGCCGGTTAAAAGTCCGCCAACGGCAGGTTTGATATGGTTAGGGATCTTCAACCCTTTAAACAGGTTTGTAATCCCATAAAAAACCTTAATATATAAGACGCCGATGAGGACAAGTACCACAGAAAGGACAAGGTAGGGACCAAGTTGCAGCGGATTGTCAAATTGAAATGCCGGAGAGTCAAACAGCGATCCCCATCCGAAAAACAGACAAAAGGTGCAATAGGCCACCACAGAGGAGATACCGGCTGGAATGATCACCGAAGATTCAAATTCCGGATCACGGTAAAGTACTTCTGCAGCAAAGAGTGCACCGGCCAGGGGCGCCCGGAAGATACTGCCCACACCGGCCCCAATACCTGCGGCCATCATAATACACCGCTCCCGTTCAGACAGATTGAACCGGGTGGCCAAAAAAGACCCGAATCCACCCCCAATCTGGGCAATGGGACCTTCCCTGCCCCCTGAGCCGCCGGTGGTCAGTGTGATGGTGGAGGCAATGGTTTTGATAATTGGAATCCGTGACCGGATAATACCGCCCTTGTGATGGAAGGCGTCTATGGCAGCATCGGTGCCATGGCCCTCTGCCTCCGGGGCAAATGTGTAAACAAGCCACCCGGAAACAAGGCCGCCCAATGCCGGTAAACATAATAACACCCATTTATTGAACGGTGTATCGGTGTGTGGCAGCAGCAGATGTTCGCCGGCAGGCCCCTGAGGCCTGTATCCTGCCATCATATCCATGAAATAATGCATGCCAAGGGCGCACAGGTAATGAAACAAAACTGCACCAAGACCTGACATGACGCCTATCAAAACAAAATAGAACACCCATTTGCCGGCATATTTGAGATCAACATGATGTCTGGTCAAATTCATTTAACAAAAACTTGATCAACTCTTAAGTTCTCAAATCATAGATACCTGAAAGAATAGTGTCAAATAAAGGTTTCACATCCTTTTCCTCCAGACATGAAAACGCCACACGAAGATTTTGCTCTCCAACGGAGATCAGGCCAGTGCCATAGTTGTCAAGCAAATGATATCTTAACACTTCGGCATTTACCCCCTTTAGACGGATGCACAAGTAATATCCGGAATTAAACGGATAGACATCAAATCCATCTGCATACTTGGGGTCTTTGAGCACCTCTTTGATGGCAAAGACCCGGGACTTAAGCAGGTTGTATTTCTCCTGCTTATAGGTTTCATAGTTTTCATCTTCCATGGATTTGACAAGAATGGTCTGACTTAAATGGGAACAGTTTGAGATGCTGCCCCGGATGGATCCGGCTGCCTTTTTTTCCAAGGCGTCATATACCCCGTCAAGATCGGCATCTGCAGCAACCCCGTATGTGGTAAATCCCGTTCTGAAACCCATGACATAATCTTCCTTGGTGGGTCCATCAAGTTTGACAGCAACAAGCCGGGTTGTTTTGCCGGCAAGTTTGGCAAACAAAGACTGTTTTTCTGATTCCTCTTCGAAAAACAACCCAAAATAGGCGTCATCACAGGCAGCAACCACATTTGTGCCCTTTTGTGCTACATCAATAAGAATCTGTGCAACACGGGCCGCTTCTTTCTTGCTCAGGGCATAACCGGTTGGATTGTGGGGAAAATTAAGCACGGTAATAATTTTATTATGGCGTGTCGCCTGTTCCCTGATCACACGTTCAAAATCATCCAGGTTAAAATGGGTCATGGCCTGGTCAAAAGATTGGTATGTAACAAACCGGGCACTATTACGAACACAGAAAATCATGTTGTAATTACCCCATGTCATATCCGGCATGACAATAACATCGCCGGCATCTACCCACATTTCCGAAAAAATGGCAACCCCATGGGTAATGCCGGATGTGACGACAGGCTGACTGACGACCGTTCCTTTAAGTGACGGATTTTTAAAATACATCTCATCAAACCATTTTTTGCGAAGCTCAGGCAGCCCGAATGAGGAAGCATATGGCAGGTACTCCTCCGGATCAATATGTGTAATGTACTTTGTCACGGAAGAAAGACTTAACACGGAACTGCCCTGCTTGGCGATGCCAATGGTGGCGTTGATCTTGTCCGCCTTTAATTTTGCTTCTGCGCTCTGGGTAACAATACCTTTGGGGAAAAACAATTTTTTGCCCATGTCAGAGAGCATTTCATATACATGGGGAGCTGCCTGTTCAATGATGTTATTCAGTTCCTGGGCGCTAGGATTCATAATTCAACCTGTAATAATATTATCCAATTTAATAAATAATCGCACCTGAAAAAAAGAAAACCCTGCGGTCTGACCCATAAGCCTGTTTGGTAATCAGGTCTGACTGCAGAGTTTTTTGGGTGCATTAACGTTTGGTTGCGTTATCTTCGTTTGGATGCCTTGATGGGATTAAGTTTCTGTTTTTTGGTTTCAGTGACGGTTTTAACATGGGTGGCCATGTTGCAATTGCCGTTTTTCCACTTCAAAGACGGATCAGGTGCAGCAGCGCAGTAAGTGCCGGCGGAAAACTGGGCGCTTCTATGGCATCCTTTGCATTCATCAATAATGGGAAAGCAGCTGCCTTCATTATAGCTGCAGCCCTGGGCTGTCATGAATACACAATCCTGATTTTCTCTAACAGTTGTACAAATCATAATCGTCTTCCTGGTTCATTATTATATCAATTAGTCATTGACATTTTTTATGTCAAATAAAATCGGGTCTTAATATAAACCGTCACCACCTATCATAACATCCATTTAATTGTCAACTGATTATTTTTCAAAGAAGAAATTGGAAAAATTAGCATTCCGTAACAGCCTGTCGACCCGCAAACTCCGCTATGCTCCGCTTTGCGGCCCCTCAGCCATCCTCGCGGCTCATCCGGCGGACGTTAGAGATTGTTTGGTAATTCATGAATCGGCTGCAATCTCATGAAAATGAGATTTCGCTTCGATCCCCTAATTACCAAACAAACTCTCAGAGTTTTCCAACTAAAAAGTTCATATTTAGAACTGATGATGGTATATTTGTATCTCTTTGATGTATAGTGATTGAAATTCCAAACCATAAACATATCCGGCTCAATAATAATATAATCCGGGAAAACAAATGATCATAGATGACGCTGTTGAAGTGCTGAAAATGGAAGCCCAGTCTCTTCTGGACCTTATTGAAAAACTAAATATGGATTTTCAAACCCTTGTCAATGCAATCTGCAATGCAAAAGGACGGGTGATTCTTTCGGGAATCGGAAAATCGGGTTTAATCGGAAGAAAAATTGCCGCCACCCTAAGCAGTACAGGCACCCATGCCATGTTCCTTCATCCGGTTGAGGCAGTTCACGGAGACCTTGGCATGGTCAGCCGAAATGATGTGTTCATTGCCATTTCAAATTCCGGTGAAACCGGAGAACTCAACCAGCTATTGCCGGTGATCCGGGAGGTGGGCTGCAGGATTGCAGGTTTTACCGGAAAGCCGGAATCCACCATGGCAGGATTCTGCGATATGATCATAAACACCGGTGTAAAAAAAGAGGCCTGCCCTTTGAATATGGCACCGACCTGTTCGACTACCGCCCAACTTGCCATGGGAGATGCCCTGGCCGTAGCCCTGATAAAAAAGAAAAATTTTAAAAAGGCTGATTTCATACGCTCCCACCCCGGAGGCGCACTGGGACAGCGCCTGTCAGGCAAGGTAAGCGAGCTGATGCTCGAAAAATCAGGCGTGCCCTTTGTGCAAACAGGTGACACCATGGCCCAGGCCCTTGCCTGCATGGATGCCCACCGTCTAGGCGCTGTTTTTGTACTTGATTCGGCGGATAAACTTATGGGCATACTTACTGACGGGGATGTCCGGCACTGGCTGGCAAATGGAGGCGGGACAGCCGACACCTTGCTTGTGGATGAGGTGATGACCCGTTCCCCAAGACATCTGTTCCCCGATTCTTATTTGTATGATGCCCTGAATTTAATGGAAAAATATGAAATCACGGTTTTGCCTATCCTTGGGGAGAAAGGCTGTCTTAAAGGATTGTTGCATCTCCACGATATCCTGGGAAAGGGAACCTTTAAATTTAATGGAGGTACGCAATGAAACAGATGAATATCAACACCACCATTCCCGTTTTAGGCCCTGCCCGAATTCCGTCCCCACTGGTTTCCCAGGGGGTGGCCAGTGAGGGAGCGTCCTGTAACGGTAAAACCCGGTTTATGAAAGATGAATACAGAATCAGTGTTGATGCCAGGGTGGATCGCGTTGCCGGCAAAAACAACGAAGACATACTCTCTTTTGAACAGGCAGGTCCCCGGAAAAAAATTTACTTTGACCCCAGCAAACTCAAGTGTGCGGTGGTCACCTGCGGGGGACTGTGCCCCGGGCTCAATGATATTATCCGGTCCATAGTCCTTGAGTTATACCATGTCTATGGTGTCGAAATTATTTATGGTATTCGCTACGGACTCCAGGGCTTTATCCCCAAATACGGCCATGACCTGATTGAGCTGACCCCCAAACAGGTATCCGGTATTCAAAATACCGGTGGGTCCATACTGGGCTCTTCCCGGGGGGGACAAGATATCGGAGAAATTGTGGACTGCCTGGAACGTATAGGAGTGGGGCTGCTTTTCATGGTGGGGGGCGACGGGACATTAATGGCCTCCAAGGCCATTGGAGATGAAATTTTAAACCGCGGGTTGAAGATTTCCGTGGTTGGCATTCCAAAAACCATTGATAATGACATCTTCCTGGTCTCCCGTTCCTTTGGCTTTGATTCAGCCGTGGATGTGGCCACCCTGGCAATCAAGGGTGCCCATAACGAAGCTGAAGCCTATCCCAACGGTATCGGCCTGATCAAGCTCATGGGCAGGCATTCGGGATTTCTGACAGCCACGGCTGCCCTTGCCCAACCTGATGCCAACTTTGTTCTCATTCCCGAAGAGGAGATACTGCTGCATGGGGAAAACGGACTCTTGGCCGCCATAGAGCGGCGTCTGAACCAAAGAAAGCATGCTGTGATCATTGTCGCCGAAGGGGCCGGCCAGAATTTTTTTGAAGACAAAGAGATCGAACATGATGAATCGGGCAACGTGATGCTTAAGGACATCGGTCTGTTTTTAAAGGCAGAAATCAGCGCCTATTTTAAATCCAAAGAGATCCCCATCTCTTTGAAATACATTGATCCATCCTACATCATCCGCAGTCTGCCGGCCAATGCCAATGACTCCGTATTCTGCGGATTTCTGGCAAGGGATGCCGTACATGCGGGTATGGCCGGAAAAACCAATCTGCTTATCAGCTTTTGGAATAATAATTATGTTCATGTACCCATGGATGCCTCAGCTGGACGGCGCAAAAAGATAGACCCGTCAGGCCGGCTGTGGCAGTCGGTCTTAGAAACCACAGGCCAAAATTCACTATTTAGTGTTTAGGCCCATCTGCGGCGTTGCATATCCAGCCAATATGTGTCCTTTGGCGTCACGCCGAGGGTGACTTAAAAGACAAGTAGATGGGCGATTTTATTTTGATCATGGGCCTTAAAAGATCAGGCATTGTTTAACGGTTGATTTCCATAAATTTATCATCGCTTACGGTAATCAAAAACAACGCCTTGTGCGGGGTGCCGGTCTCGTCAAAACGAGTGGGTCCGGTGGCTCCGTTAAAGATCAATTGCCCCTGTAAAACATCCTTGAGTTGTTCCGGCGAATTAACATCGTCGGCATGGGCTGCCGTAAACAGAATTTGGGTCGTATCATAGGCAATGGCTTCAAGAAAACCCGGCTTTTCCTGGTATAAATCCTGGAATGCCTTATCAAACCATACGGTTTCAGGATTGGCACTGCCGGAAAAATATCCGTCGCAGATGATGGTGTCCTTATTATAACTTCGGGTCTCTCTTAAAAGGCTGTCCCTGTGCCACAGATTGGTCCCTAACAGGGTAAAGCCCTGGACGTTATGGTAGACAAGTTGGGGCAGGATCAGATTGATCCTGGACACTGAATCCGGAATAAACAATACCTGAAAATTTAAATCCGTATTCGTAATCAAACTTTTGATGGCATCTGAAAAATCAGTTTGACTGCCGTCATACGCCTGGGTAGCCGTTAATTGACCTTCAAACTGATCAACCATGCGCCTGAACGTCTGCATATAAATATTTCCGTATTTGTCATCCGGATATAAGACCGCCATCTTTTTCAGTCCCAGTTCATGAAAGACATAAGTCCCCAAGGCCTGAACCTGCATTTCAGGGGTCATAAAATTGCTGAATATATAATCCCCATATTGGGGAAATTGTGTCGTCTGAGTCAGGGCCATCATGGGAATACCAAGGGCCTGGGCCTTGTCAGCCACTTGCTTTGATACAAAAATGGGTCCCAGGATGGAAAACACATCCTCTTTTCCAAGCTGCTCCACACACATGGCAGCCTGTACAGGATCTGACATACTGTCCTTAACCACAATGCTTAAATCCTTAATACCGGATTCAGATAACCTGACCAAGGCAATCTCTATACCTTTCATGGCCTTTTGCCCGTAAAGTTTATATTTTCCGGACATGGGCAGGATGACACCGATCTTCTTTTTATTAAAGGAAGTGGTTTTCAAACCGGCCAAAAATGACTTTATCTGCTCGGTTTTGGGATGACCGGGATATTTTTCAAGAAATGCATTCAAAACGATTGCAGCATTGACATAATCTTCTTGCTGGGCATATTTGTAACCCACCCAATAGTCGAAAAGGTACTGGGGAATGGAAAGATTTCTTATGCCTGAAAATGCTTGAATCTCTTCGAGATCTGTTTTTGATAAAAGTCTTTCAACATCAACAAGAATCGTCGTTTTGAAAACAACGTCATGACCGGCTCCGGGCCTTTGGGTGAGTTCAAAGGCATGGTTGTAGATGAGCAGGGCATCCTGGACAACGCCTTGGTCTCTTAAAATTCTGGCCTGATTGATAAGTTCAGCAACTGTTGCCTGCTTAGGCACAAAAGCCTGTTGCCGCACATCGGATGGCGCAGAAGATGGGGGTACTGGAATGATTGGCTTGGCACAGCCGGCAAATAAAGTAAGCACAGTTAAAATACAGGCAGCGTTAACATAAGTGATGTGTTTTGCGTAAGTCATAAAATTACCCTTTTTTGGGGAGGGGACAATACCAGAGTATTCAAAAAGTCTTTTGCCGTTTCAACGGCTTTTTCCAACTCTTTGACATCAATCCAGATCAAATTCTTTTCCTTGTTAAACCAGGTGAACTGGCGCTTGGCATATCTGCGGGTATCACGTTTGAGCAGCCGTACCGCCTCTTCAAGACTGACTTCTCCTTTTATATACATCCCCATATGCCGGTAACCGATGGACTGCATGGATTTCAATTCCAGAGAATACCCCTGGCTCACAAGGTTCTCCACTTCATCCAGCAGGCCTTCAGCCATCATCATATCCACACGCTGGTTGATCCGGTCATATAATAATTTTCGATCCATGTGAAGGCCAAAGGTAAGGCTTTGGTATCGGTTTGATTTGAAATCATGGATCTGCCGGCAGTGTGAAATGGGAACCCCTGTGGTTAAGAAGACCTCAAGGGCCCTTACAATTCTGAATCCGTCATTGGGATGGATCTTTTCTGCAGCCCTGGGATCACATGTTTTCAATTGCTCATGAAGTGCCGGACCGCCGTTTTCTTCAAGGGTCTGGTTCAGTTTATCAAGGGTTGCCGGACAGGCAGGCTCCCCCCTGAACAGACCATGTAGTAACGCCCTGATATAAAACCCTGTTCCGCCGGCCACCACAGGCTGCCTGCCACGTTTTACAATATCGGAAATGGCCTGGTCTGCCAGGGTGGTAAACTGTTTTGCATCAAAACTATCCGCCGGATCAAGGAAGTCAACGAGGTGGTGTCTGGCAAGCTGTCTTTCCCTTGCATCAGGTTTGGCAGTCCCAATATCCATATATTTGTAAATCTGCATGGAATCCGCACCAATGATCTCGCCATTCAGTTCCCGGGCCAGGGCAATGGCAAAGCCTGTTTTTCCGATGCCTGTGGGGCCGCATATTGTTATAATTTTTGTCATGCAAAATTTTTTTCAGGGATTCTAATGATAAAACCCTTATTTTTATATGGAAGTTTGTGCAACCTGCCAACAACGGACGCATATTGGTTATATGTGTCTGCTGGCGTAACGCCGAGGGTGGCTTAAAAGACAAGTAGATGGGCGATTTTATTTTGATCATGGGCCTTAAGGCCCATGGCCTTACCACCGGGTGTGGATAGACCCGGCCAGCCCAGGGCTGTTATACCAACAAAGGTTGACAATATTCAATGGAATGTTTTATATCATGATTCTTAAGTAGATGGGCGATTTTATTTTGATCATGGACCTAACCACGCAGGGTTAGTACGATTCGTTTTTTTTGCAGAACGTCTGTTATTCTTTATTGACAAGGCTACAATGCTGAGATAAGGTAAATCTCCAATTGTAAAGAGGACTTTTATAGAAAACATAGTTTGTCGTAAGATAGATCAAACAAGCAGGTATAACAAAATTTTTTAGGAGGATTGATTAAATGGCAACACTTGAGTTCAACGGAAAAACATTTGAAATAGATGAAGACGGATTTCTTCTTGATTACAATATGTACAATGAAGATTGGGTAAAATATGTACAAGGTCAGGAAGGCATCGACGAGATGACTGACGAACACTGGCAGCTTGTTAAAGTTCTCCAGGATTACTATGAGAAAAACGGTATTGCACCCATGGTTCGTGTTCTTTCCAAACTCACGAAATTTAAACTGAAACACATTTATGAACTGTTCCCCTCTGGGCCTGGTAAAGGTGCGTGTAAAATGGCTGGCCTGCCGAAACCAACCGGTTGTGTATAATGAAAAATATTTTAAGTTTTTAGCTTAAATTGACAAAGGCCCTGTTTAAAACAAACAGGGCCTTTGTTTTTATTGTCAAACAATTTTGGAAACTTGCCGCACAGATGATCGAAGACCAGACAAGTAAAAACATCCTTAATCGGATCCAGGCTGATTTCCCAATTCATCCAAGGCCATACAAAGTTTTGGCCGAAGAGCTGGGGCTAAGTGAAGACCAACTCATAGATGAAATTGAGCAGATGAAACAAAAGATGATTATCCGCAGGATCGGCGGAAATTTCAGTCCTGACCGCCTGGGGTTTTACTCCACTCTGTGCGCGGCCCGGGTGGCCCCTGACAAAATGGAGTTGTTTGCCACGACCGTTAATACATTCAGTGGCGTGACCCATAATTATCAAAGGGATCATCAGTACAATATCTGGTTTACATTTATTGCCCCTTCAATGCAACAGATTGAAGAAAGCCTTGAAATGATATCACAAAAAACCGGTGTGACCGACATCCTCAACCTGCCGGCCACCCATGTATTCAAAATAGCAGCTAATTTTAAAGTCTGAACATTAAAAGCACCTGTTGAAGAATCGAAGTGAAATTCCATGAAAATGAAAACCAATTTCCACGCATGGTCTGTGAATAGCCGGACCATTGACATAAATTTTAACGCGAAATAGGGGCCATGGTTATGGAATTAGAGTCGATTCATCACTTTTTAAACAGGCTTTTAGTACAGGTGTCGCCATGCAAGAGATCCGTGTGACCCTGGTCATCCAGAACTGTCCTGTGAAGCGGTTTGCAGATAATCTTGCTCTGACAGTTAAAAATATCTCTACTGCAGTACAGCAGCACAACTGTGACTTTATTGTGTTCCCTGAAATGAACCTTACAGGTTATATCCCGTCGGATTTAAGTAATGCCGTTGCCCTTGATCCCGGATGGATGGATCAACTGAACCGGCTTGCACAAAAACACAATATCGCCATACTGACCGGACTGGTTGAAAAGGCGAATTCTGGAAAAATCTATGCCACCCATTTGGTGTTTCGACCGGATGAACCCGTGGGGCAGTACAAAAAAATTCATCTGTCTCCATTTGAAGCCCCCTATTTCAGCTGTGGCGACGACGTAGGGGTCTTTGAATTCAAAGGGGTGCATTTTGGAGTCCAGCTTTGTTACGACGCCCATTTCCCGGAATTGTCCACGGCCATGGCACTAAAAAAGGCGGATATTATTTTTATTCCCCATGCGTCACCAAGGGGAACGCCTAGGAAAAAAAGTGCATCCTGGAAGCGCCATTTAACAGCCCGGGCATTTGATAATTCAGTGTTTGTGGCAGCAGTGAATCAGGTCGGTGAAAATGATGCAGGACTTAATTTCCCCGGCGTTTCCATGGTGGTCGGTCCTGACGGATTTATAGCAGGTGAAAACATCGCATACGAAAGTAAGATGTACACTCATGTGCTGGATATATCCTTACTTGAACATATCCGCACACATAAGATGAGGTATTTTCTGCCCAACAGGCGGCCAAATCTGATTGGGGAATAAGGCCCATGGGCCTAAGAGCGTATTTGATAATTAGGGGATCGAAGCGAAATCTCATGAAAATGAGAACCAATTTTCACAAATTTTCTGTTAATAGCCGGACTATTAAAAGAAAATTTGGGGAAATTGGAGCCATTTTCATGGGATTGCAGCCGATTCATCAATTATCAAACACGCTCTAAGAGCCTGTTCATTGAATGCGTTACTATTCTTTAGTCATTTCGGTTTTTAATTCCTGAGCGCCCACCGCATTTCTGACAAGGGCGTTACGCTTCTGGATGTAAGCATTGCGCATGGCTGTGTAGGGATCTAGTGAGGCTTTTTTGAATGCTTCATACTCTCCGATGTGAAATGATGTCCGGCTCACCTTGTCAAGCCCCAAGGCGCCCCAAGATAATTCCCAGGGCTGTGCATAATTGATGGGATTGACAAACCAGTCCCCTGCCCTGCCCACGGCATCCCTCAAAGAACTGGGCCCCAAAACGGGCAGCACCAGGTAAAATCCATTTCCAATGCCGTATGATCCCAGGGTTTGGCCAAAATCTTCATCCTGGGGCCGGATGCCCACGTATTTCTGGGCAAAATCATTTAATCCGCCAAAACCAAGGGTTGTATTGATGAAAAAGGCGGAAAATTCCATAGCTGCAGCTTCCCCATTGCCCTGGAGCAGGTCATTGACAAAACGGATGGGGAAAAACAAATTGTTAAAAAAATTGTTAATCCCTTTGCGGGCAAAGGGGGGAACAACCCTCTTGTATCCCTTTGCGATTGGCTCTAAACCATACATGTAAAGTTTATCATTAAAGACGAAAACAGCACGGTTAAATCCTTCAAGGGGATCTGCTACTATGGTATGGGACTGGGGACCGGCTTGATTTTCTTCAAAAATATCAGCTTCAAACCCGTCATCTTCTGCCGTATCCGCCTGGTCGGCTGCACCAGCTGCCCGTTGGTCAGGTACACGATCTGAACTCGACAAAGATGCCGCTTGTCCGGTTTGATCCGCTGTGTTTCCGGCCACGACAGGCCCTGTGATCAATGTCAGGATGATAACGATAAGAACCAGATAAGATTTCATATATATTTCTCCTGGGGTTTTCATCTGTTCAGTATCAGGTCTTATCTTTAAAGATAAATTTTCTGACCAATGATTCAATATCCAGGGCAGATTCGGTATTAGTAAAGACATCGTCCTCTTCAAGCATGATATCAGATCCACCCGGAGAAATGGAAATATATTTTTCACCGATAATTCCTGCGGTTTTAATGGAAGCAATACTGTCTTCACTAAGTTTTATCCCTTGGTTGACCCTGAGGGCAACCTTTGCTTCCAGACGTTCTGTGTCCAGCATGATCTTAGAAACATTACCGATCTCAACACCGGCCATCTCAATACCGGCGCCGTTTTTCAAACCACTGACAGAGGTAAAATATGCATACACCGTATACCCCTTTGGGCCAAACATCGGCACACCACCCAGTACAACCGTAAGATACCCCGCACACAAAAGGCCGATCAGAACAAAGAGGCCCACATATAACTCCCTATTAATTGATTTCATAACCTGTCCTTAATCGTTAAAGGGTATCACCCCTCTTTTCCTGCGATAAATGCCTTTACTGTGTTATTTTCAGTCTGAAAAATCCCGTCACTTTTTCCAAAATAGATAATTTTACCCTGATCAAGCATAGCCACACGCTGTGACATGGTAAATACCTGAGGGATGTCATGGCTGACAATAACAGCGGTAAAGCCGAATTCTTTCTGGTAAGTGGAAATCATGGCATGAACATTGTTTTTTCTCACCGGATCAAGCCCTGACGTGGGCTCGTCAAAAAGTACGGCAACAGGTTCGGTGATCAAAGCCCGGGCAAGGGCCACACGCTTTTTTATCCCTCCGGACAACTGGGCCGGATATTTATTTGCGTGGCTGCTGATCTCCAGCGCCAGCATTTTTTCTTTGACCCGCTGCCGGATTTCATCCATGGGCACCATTCTTTTCTCGGTTAACGGCAGGGCAATGTTTTGCCACACTGTTAAGAAATCAAACAGGGCATTGTCCTGGAACATATAGGATACCTGCCTGTAAAACTTGTGTTTCTGCGCCTTGACCATTTGATTCGTAGGCACACCATCCACACAGACCAAACCTGAATCCGGCAGTATTAAGCCAATAATATGTTTGAGCAACACAGATTTTCCGCAGCCGCTTTTACCAATTACGCAGGTTACCATACCCTTTTCAATGGTTAGATTGACGCCGTCAAGCACATGGTTGCCTGAAAAATTTTTGTGAATATCTATCAGTTCAATAAAAGGCTGAGCCATGATTAAACCAGAAAAGAGGTAATGATATAATCAAAAACCAGAATAAAAATACATGAATTCACAACCGCATTGGTTGTGGCCAGGGATACACTTTTAGCCCCCTTTCCAGCCTGGGTGTCTGACATATGGGCAAAATAGCCTTTGTAACAACATATGGTTGTGACAACCATGCCAAATACCAGGGCCTTGACAAACCCGCCGGTGACATCGGCAAGTTCAATGCTTTGGATCACCTTATCCATGTAAATATAGCGGTTGACACCCAGCATGATCACCCCTGTCAGAAACCCGCCAAATATGCCTGTGACATCAAAAAGTGCTGTTAACAGCGGAAAACTGATAATAGATGCTGAAAGTCGCGGGGAAAAGGTAAACCTTACAGGATTAATATCCATGGTTTCAAGGGCGTCAATCTGTTCTGAAATCCGCATGACACCGATTTCCGCAGCCATGGCTGATCCGGCCCGGGCCGCAATCATGATGGCGGTCAGCACAGGCCCAAGCTCACGAATAAGGGTCATGGCAACAGCTGATCCAAGGGTGGCTTCGGAGCCGTAATCCACCAGGGTATAATACCCTTGAAGCCCCAGAACCATGCCGGTGAATATGGCGGTTAAAACAATGACAAACATGGATTTAGTGCCAATAAACCACATCTGCTCCATAATTTTGGAAAATTGAACAAAGGGCACAAAATTCCGGCAGACACCTTGTAAAAAAAAGAGTGACATTCGGCCAATGGACTGGATGCCGTCAATCACGGCTGAGCCTAATTTCTCAATACGCAGTTTGAACATAGTCTATAGTTTATAGGCATTCTTTTTTCAAAAGACAAGAAGTTTGAACAGTGCTGACACATGAATGCTAAATATTGTCGCCAGGCTGTTGCGGAATGTTAATTTTCCCCTAAAAGCCTGTTTGATAATTAGGGGATCGAAGCGAAATCCCATGAAAATGAGAACCAATTTTCACAAATTTTGTTGTTAATAGCGGGACTATTGGCATAAAATTTGGGGGAATTGGGGCCATTTTCATGGGATTGCAGCCGATTCATCAATGAGCAAACAAACTCTCATGTCAGGGAAACTTGTATTTTTCAGAAATATGCTCATATAAAAAATCAAAATACTGGTTCGATTTTTTTACCACTTGGGTATTGTCTTTTGTCTGCCAGATAATTCTGTTCACAGCGTCCCTGACTTCGATCGTCTCCGGCATCACCTTTTTTTCCCAGGTATTAATTTCAATGTCGTGGATGATCTTTCCAATATATCCCAGTGCAGGATCGTTTATTTTATAATGTTTTATCAAGGATTCATACGTTGACATGTTAAAATACCGCCTGAATTTAGCTGTCGGGGTATCAAACAAAATGCCTTCAGTTTTTTTGTTATCCTTATTGTAAAACCGAATTTCAGCATCAGGATGTATATAGGTTTTAATCAGCCAGATGGATGCACATTTATCCACTTCAAAGCCTGTCCAAGTGGAAAAAACGGCTGAACTGTCTCCCCTTGCCACGGGTATGCTGACCCACAAAACGGCAAGGGGCGCCAAAGCGAGCATGTAGATTGTTCTTTGTATTCTGGCGGCCTTAACCATTATTCTCATGATCTGTTCCCTGTCTGCTGATTGAACCCTTTAATCAGCAATTTAAAAATGATGTTACAAATTCATCCAATGGATTTTCAAGAACGTTCTGTTTGGTGTCTGTCTGTATGATTCGTCCTTTTTTCATAATGGCGATGCGGTCTGCAATATTTTTAACTTCTTCAATGTTGTGCGACACATAGATAATGCCCATCTGAAATTGTTCTTTTAACTGATTTAAAAAATTTTCCTGATCCTTTTTTAAAATGGGATCAAGATTGTTAAACGGTTCATCCATGAGTAGATAGTTGGGATTTTTTGCAATCCCCCTTGCAATGGCAAGCCGTTGTTTTTCACCGCCAGAAAGCTGGTGGGGAAACCGGTCAGCGCATGGTGCAAGGTCAACATTTTTAAGAAGCGCCGTTACCCTGTTCACCACACAGGCGTTTTCTTTTTTTTTATCATGTAACACAAACAACAGATGTTCTTCGACAGTCAAATGGGGCCAGAGCGCCAGATCCTGGAAGATCAGGGATAGGTGCCTTTTGTGCGGGGGCACCACAAATCCAGGGCGGCTGACCATCACATCTTCGATAGTGATCTCCCCGTGATAAGGCATTTCAAAACCGCCCACAAGCCTTAAAAGGGTTGTTTTCCCGCAACCGGAAGGGCCGATTAGTGCCAGCGTCTCATTTTTTTGCGCCTGAAGGTCAACCCCTTTTAAAATCCAGTGGGTTCCATACCGAAATTTTAAATTTTCAACTTTTATCATTGAACGTCCTGAACCGTTGCAGCAAATTTCCGGTACCATAACAGGAAAAAAGCGGAAGTAACAAGGATAATGCCCACAAGGATGACACACAGCGCTGCAACACGCTGATCCGCTCCATAATGCATCAGATTATAAATTTTAATCGGAATGGTTTCCCTGCCGGGCGGGATAATGAGCAGCGTGGTGCCCAGCTCTGCGAATGATAATATAAAAATGATAAATGATACGGCAGCAACATATTGTTTTAAAAGGGGAAACACTATTTTTCCTAGCACTTTCATCGTTGAGGCCCCTGCCATGACAGCCGCTTCTTCAAGGTTCCGGCCAATCTGGGCGAGCCCTGAAAGAAAAATGATAACCGCAAAGGGGAAAAATCGTGCAATATATCCAAACAGGATAATCACCGAACTGCTGTACACCACATCAATCACCCCGCGGTTCCATACGCCGATCAATCCGATGGCAAAGGCCGTTGCAGGAACGGCCAGAGGAAGAAACACACAAAACCACAGCACATTTGAAACAAAATCTGCTGTGCGAACCATGATATATGCGGTTAATCCACCCAGGATCATTGTCAACGCACTTCCCAGACAGGCAAGAATAAGACTGTATAAGATTTGATGCATTGATGTGACAGCCGCCTCAATATAAGTCGAGAATGGGCCTGCAACGCCAAGGAGGACAAATACGGGCAGAATTACCGAACATCCAATGGAAAAAATGCAGAATATCAGAGCGGGAATTCGGTATTTTCCCAGCTCAAACCGAATATGCTTGTTTTGGCCGGCTGAGATCTGCACAAAGGATTTATCTTTTAAGTACGCATGCCGGCATATGATCAAAACATAGGCAAGGCCGATCATCGGAAGGGACAGAGAGGCTGCGGCAAGGTCATCGTAAAACGCACTGAATTGAATAAAAATTTCAAGCGGATATACCTTTACACGAAAAAAATCCGGCACACTGACATTGATAATGGAAAAAACAAATACAAGAACCGCCCCTGAGATCATATTGGGCATGGCAAGGGGCAGCGTGACTTTCCACAATGTATATCCTTTGCCCTGGTTCATCAGGGCCGCCTCTTCCATATTCCGGTCAATTCCTTTGAGAGCGCTGATGGTGGTCAGTACCATAAATGGGAAATAGGAACAGGTTAAAACACAAATCACTCCCAGCTTCCCATGGATGTCGAAAAAAAGATATGTCTCAGAAAACGCTGCCAGATGCCCCCAGGCAATGGCATGGATATAGGGTGGAATGAGAAGGGGGATAATATAAATCCAGATAAATAATTTCCGAAATTTTAAATGGGTCCGAAGGCACAAAAAGGCATAGGGGACCCCTGTAATGAAACAGAAACAGGTGGTCCCAATCCCGATAAAAAGGCTATTGCCGATCAATGTCCACTGCCGGGATTCAAAAACGCTGTGCAGCCGCCCCACAATATTTCCGGAACCGGCAAAAAATGCAGATCCAAACAAATAGCAAACCGGCAGAAGGACAATCATAAAGAATAGAAAGAAAACCGGGTATCTGAAGGATCGTGGAAGGGTCATGGCAGCGGGCTGCAATTAAAAACGTCGGCTCTGACAGCACAGATTTAACGAATAAACAGGTGTCTGCAAAACTTAGCAGCGGGTTTCATATCTATAGCGATTTTATAATAATTCACCTTCATTGGGGTAATGGATGTATACTCCGGGACATGGGCTGGCGTCTTAACCCCCCGCCTGACCGGCATCTGGGCGGATTCGCAATAGGACAAGCGACTTTCCACCTCCCGACTCAAGAGATAATCAATGAGTCTTTTTCCCTGATCTTCGTGGGGTGCATTTTTTATCAAGGCAACGGTATTGGGAATTAACAGGGTGCCGATTCCGCCCCTATCCGGATAAATCATTTTTACGGGCCTGCCGGACTGAATGGCCACATTGGCATCGTCGGTATCGGTAAACCCGATAGGCACTTTTCCTTCCACAACAATATCCCTTACCACGGAATTGCCATCCACCATCACTAGGTCATTGGCTTTTAAGTCCGCCAGGTATTTTTTGGTTTTTTCTTCCCCCATGGCCTGGTACATGGCTGCGACATGGGTGGCCGTTGTCCCAAAAAGCGGGTAGGCCATGGCAACCTTGCCCTGCCACTTTGCTTGGGTTAATTCAAGGATTGATTTGGGAAGATCCGCTTCAGACAGCATCTTTGTATTATAAATCAACACTCTGGCCCTGGCCCCAAAACCTGTCCAGTAATATTCTTTATCAACAAACAGATCAGGAATATCTTTTGCAGAAGGCGACTGGTAAGGCAAAAGCACACCTTTCTCCTTCAAAACAATGGTTTTTCCGATTTCCCCGTTCCAGAACACATCGCATTTGGGCCGTTTTTTTTCGGCAATCAGGCGGTTAACCAGCCCGGTTGTTTTGGCGGCTTCTACATCAAAAACCGTTTTGACGTTAACGCCCGTCTGCTTTTCATACGCCCTTAGAACCGGTTCTGAAAAAATCTGATCTACAGAGGTGTAAATCACAACATCTTGCGCTTTTACCGGTAAAATAAACAAAAAAACGGAAAGCGACATGACGGTTAAAATATGAAGTAATTTCACAATAACCTCTTTTAAAACTTGATCAGTCTATACCTGTTTCATTCCACCAGTGCCAGAACCATCGCATCAATCCTGGGCCTTGTGCTCAGGTTGGTATACAGCGTAATCACATCGTTCATCACCCCGTGTGGCGCACCCGGCTTTAATTCAAGACAGATATCAAATCCTTTATGATTTATACTGGTAAAGGGGGAAAAGGCCACATTAAACCTGGAACGATCCGCCTCTATTTTTATCAATTCAAGTTTTTCCTTGGATAATTGATACAGCCGGATACATGTTTTACGGGTTTCCCCGGCATTGATTTTCCCGAAACCAAATCCCTG
>PDTI01000062.1 GCA_002747145.1 Desulfobacter postgatei | reverse complement strand
CCTGTGACCGGGTGAGGGCATATTTCAAGCTTCTGATATTTTTTTATACTTTGGGAGTCAAAAAGCAAGTTCCTATCTGTCGAAAACTTGGGTTACGACTCACGAGAAACAATAAAAAAGTTTTTTATTCAAGGACATGTTTTTCCAGTACAAAGCAGGAAAAATCCCCTTTGAAAACCACCTCATCTTCACGTTTAACCTCAACGCTGACCATCTGCTTTTTACCTGACACTGATCTTACATCTGCCTGAGCATATACAGATTCCCCGGCTTTGACAGGTTTTAAAAATTTAACATCTGCCCCGCCAAGCACAACATTGGGGTGATTTACCGCAAGCATGGCAGCATAGTCGGCAAGGCCGAAAATAAATCCGCCATGTACCAGACCTGAGTTATCTGCCGCCATTTTCGACGTGGTTGTATATTCTACACGGCTTTTTCCGTTTTCCACCATAACCGGTTTACCACATAATTCATTGTCAATTAATTGATGGGTTATTATGTTCATTTTCACAATTCTCCTTTAACGCCTGTTTGTGTTCCTTTACTGCAGGCCAAGCTCGGCCATAATTTGAAACGCCGCGGCTTTGGGGGGGTATGCCTCGGTGTCAATGGATATGTCTGCAAGTGCCTGGTACAATGGATTTCTGAGTTCAAGCATTTTTTCTGTTTCCAGGGCAAGGCTGTCATGGGTAAGATCAGGTCTTTGTTCACTGTTGTTTACATCTTTGCGGATTCTATCTGTCAGAACAGGTGCTGTGGCATAAAGATACACAACATCCCCGTTCTCTTTTAAAAACTGTCTGTTTTCTTCGGCAAGGATGATCCCCCCGCCCGTGGCGATAACAGGGGCGTTTTTCAACTTCAGACTCATAAGCGTTTCAGTCTCTTTTTCCCTGAAATAAGACCAGCCGTGCCGGGCCACCATCTGTGCAATGGTGGTGCCGTAAGTTGATTCCAGAATCAGATCCGTATCAAGAAACCTTTTGTTCAAAAAATCGGCAAGATACTTTCCGGTACTGGTTTTGCCGGTACACCGATATCCGATAAGAAAAATGGGCGCCATGGGACCTCCTTTTAAAAAAGCGCCTACAAGGCATCAAAAAGCTGCCAGAATGTGGGGAATGATTTTTCCACGCATCTGGGATTCTCAATTTCAATGCCCGCCACCCGAAGGCCTGCAACAGCAAAAGCCATGGCAATGCGATGGTCATTAAAGGTTTCTATGACTGCACCATGGGGTGTGCCGCCGGTAATTTCCATAAAATCCGGTCCCTGGACCGTTTTAATTCCCATTTTGACGAGCTGGGAGCAAACCGCATCAATACGGTCACACTCCTTGATCCGGAGGTGACCGATATTGGTAATCCGGGTGGTGCCCTTTGCAAACGCGGCTGTAACCGCCACAGCAGGCACGGCATCCGGGGTATCAGACATATCCAGATCCACGCCATGCAAGGGGTGTCCCTTTACCCTCAGTACCCTGCTGTCATGATTTACCGAACAGCCCATCTTTTCAAAGATATATGCCTGTTTTAAATCGCCCTGTAAAGAGGTTGTGCCGATATTATCCACACCGATCTGCGCACCTGTTACAGCCCCTGCTGCCCAGAAATAACCGGCATTGGAAAGATCAGGCTCCACGGATCTGGTTCCGGACGTGTAAGTCTGCCTCCCCGGAACCTCATAGCAGGTATCGGATATCCGGCAGGCATTGACCCCAAACTGCTTCATCACATCCACGGTTAACCCAATATACGGTTGAGACACGGCAGGCCCTGTCAAATCAATCACAAGACCCTGGTCAAAAAATGCCCCTGCCATGAGCAGGGCAGACAGATACTGACTTGACCGGGAGCAGTCCAGAAGGATCCTTCCCCCTGACCTGTCACCGCCCTGGATCACCACCGGCGGTCTCCCTTCTTTGTTATGGGAAACTGCACTGATCCGGATGCAGCCAAGGGCATCCAGGAGCTCTCCCATGGGGCGTTGGCGCATGCGCTCATCCCCGGTCAGGGTATACGGGGTATTGCCAAGGGCGGCAATGCCTGCTAAAAGTCGCATGGAGGTTCCTGAATTACCAAGGTGGATGGGATCAACCCAGGGCTTTGGCCATCCATCAAACCCTGTGACCTTGAGGACCCCGTCTTGTCTGGTTTCAATTTGAGCTCCCATGCACGCCAGCGTTTTGCGGGTAAGTGAAATATCCTGGCTGTCCAGTACATTATATAGTTCTGATACGCCACCGGCCAGGGCTGCACAGATCAGCATCCTGTGTGAGATACTCTTGGAGCCCGGAATATTGACCACCTGGTCCTGGACATTTCTGGGAATGACGTGCTTCATGGTGTTCTCCTTTTATCATTACATCGTATCTGAGATAGCGTTGCGCATCAGGTCCGTATCAGGGGTAATCCCTGTCCATAATTCAAACTGAGCGGCTGCCTGGGCAATAAACATGGACAGGCCGTCAATAATTGTGCATCCCTTTTGTTCCGCCGCTTCAAGCAGCCGGGTTTTCAAGGGGGTATACACCACATCCATCACCACCATTTCAGATGTCAAAGCCTGCGGCGGAAAGCTGATTTGCTCCACCTTGGGCGTCATGCCGATACTTGTAGTGTTGATTACCACATCGGCCTGGATATTTGCCATTTCGTCGGCAGCTATGAACCTTGCGTTCACCGTTTCACAAAGGGCCCGGCCCTTAGGTTCCGTTCGATTGGTTATGATGATATTCCCATTTTGCTCTGCAATGCCGTAGGCCACAGCCCGGGCGGCACCGCCTGCCCCCACAATGCAGACGGTTTTTCCTGAAATACCAAAGGGCACAAGGGGGGCCACAGCGGCCCGGCAATCCGTATTATACCCTTTTAAAACGCCCTTTTCATTGACTATGGTGTTTACGGCACCAATGGCCCGGGCTGTGGGGTCGATCCAATCAATATGTTCCATAATGGATGCTTTGAAAGGAATGGTCACGGAAGCGCCCTGGATATCCAGCGCGCGCACAGCCTGTATCGCTTTGGCTGCATCCTGCACCTCAAAGGCAAGATAAACAGCATTGATGCCTGTATTTTTAAACGCTGCATTATGAATTGCAGGACTTTGGGAGTGCCTGACAGGATTTCCCAAAACGCAATACAGCCGGGTGGCAGCGTCAATCATTGTAAAATCTCCTGTTTTTCAAAAATCGGGTATGCCCCCAACACTTTCAAATACAGGGCCTGGCTTCGAATTTGTTCAATGGTTTGAAATACAATTTCATCCTGTATGTGCCCTTCAATATCCATGAAAAAATGATAACTCCAGTTATGGTTGCGCGTGGGCCTGGATTCAAGTTTGACCATATTTAGACCAGACCGGTTCACAGGCGAAAGCGCTCTGAAAAGAGCGCCCGGGGTGTGGTTCGTGGCAAACATCACAGAGGTTTTATCATTCCCTGTCCTTTCCGAACCATCTCCTCCAATCACAAGAAACCGCGTAATATTGCCGGTACGGTCCTGTATTTTTGATGCCACCGGAAGCAGGTTATAAAAATGAGCTGCTTTTTCCGATGCAATGGCGGCAATCTGTTCATCCTTTGAAGCCATAATCGCGGCATTTGATGTTGAGGTGGTCTCCATGACTATGGCATGAGGCAGGTGTTTCTTCAACCAGTTTTTGCACTGGGCAATGGCCTGGGGATGGGAGTAAACACTTTTAACGTCCTTGAGTTCCCCGGTAATGGATAACAGATCATGGGAAACGGGCTCATAATGCTCTGCCGTAATTTGAATATCAAATTCGGCAAACAGATCAAGGGTATAGTTGACAGCCCCTTCAATAGAGTTTTCAACCGGAACAATGCCAAAGTGCAGCTGCTTTCGCTCAATGTTATGGAAAATATCGAAAAAACTGGGCTCTTCTATAAATGTGGCGCAATGTCTGAAATAATGAAGCGCCGCAATATGGGAATGGCTGGCAAGGGGCCCTAAAAAACCAACGCTCTTAGGTCTCTGGATTTCCCGGGTGGCCGTGATGATCACATTGAAAATATACTGAATCAGGCTTTCATCCGCAGGGCCTGAGTTCAGTTGTGAAAGCCGCTCAATCACCATACGTTCCCGGGTTCTGTTCAGGATTTGACTGCCTGTTTGTTTTTTAATCTCCCCTACTTTTTTACCGATCTCAAGGCGTTGGTTGATCAGTGCAAGGATGCGCTCATCAATGCGGTCAATTTCACCACGAAGTGGAGACAGTGACGGAGAATAATCCCCGGCTTGTGTGTGATTCTCTTTGTTTTTGATCTCACGGTCAGTCATGTTATTTCCTCTTTTTTATAACCGGCATTAAATAAAAAAAACCGCTTCAGGCCCTGCCTGCTGCGGTTTTAGTGATTTTAGTTTTATTTATGGGAAAATCAGTACTCCACAGGCAGGCTGTCCTTTCTATAAAATCGAGTGTTAAAGTAAAATTTTTTGCTGGTGCTAAAAACCATTTGGACTATTGTTCCCTAAGAGCTTGTTTGATAACTAGGGGATCAAAGCGAAATCTCATGAAAATGAGATTGCAGCCGATTCATCAATTACCAAACAAGCTCTCAGGTTGTCAAGTGCAATTGGACAGTCCAGCGAGGATACTTTTGGTATTAGTGTTCACCCCTTTCAAGGTCCTACTATCCCGGTCAGAATTTAGCTAATAAATTTTAAAATCGTGAACAATATCCTTCCCTCCAGATACAGTAAAAAAGAAAAACTTTATCTGGAGGTATGATTATGCTTGATCCCATTTTTGCACCATTTATAGAAAAGAGCCCTATATCGATCATGGCCCGTGGTATCCTGGAGCATGCAATGAGTCCTGAACAGCTGGATAAATGATTCGATTCCACGGCCAAAGAAGAATATACGAGGGGTCTTTGTTCTCTACAATCTTCAACCTTATGCGAATGGTTATCCGTGGCAGTTACCATTCGGTAAGATCTGGAGGGTCCCCACGTGGTTTACGCCAGTAGTTGGCATAGTGCAACGGTCCTCCACAGCAGGGCAGCCGTGTTCTCTGGTTTACCTTGCCAAATCCAAGTCAATTTGATGGAGAAGAGCAAATAACGATTGTTGAGTAAGCACGTTTAGTGATATCATAGTTCCCACCATTGGTTAATGGGATTTCGCTTCGATCCCCTAATTATCAAACACGCTCTTAGCGATTTTTTCCATCATTTTTTGAGACCGCACTCATCACTTGTCCATACAGTTTTTTCCCGTCTATATTTTGCTACCCATACAATATGATATTTACATTCCCATCTAACATACGATAAACGTTCCTATTCTTTCATACAAACTTCCTTCCCGACCTGCCCTTTGGGGGCCCTCGGGAAGAAAGTTTACCTCGTCTGGTCGACGAAGCCGATCACGATCACACCAGCAGAGTTGGTGGTTTAATGCAATTAATTAATTATCAAACAGGCTCTTAGGCTCTCAGATTTCACCGAGAATTGCTGAAAAAATACTTGAAAAAAAAAATCAGTTCTGATAACTATATAAAGTTTTTCGTGGTGGGTGTAGCTCAGTTGGTAGAGCACCAGGTTGTGGCCCTGGTTGCCGCCGGTTCAATCCCGGTCACTCACCCCATAAAGATTTTAAAAGCAGTCGGTCGACTGCTTTTTTTATTAGTGAAATGCTTTGCCCCTGACTTAATTTCAATTACTAAACAATCTCTTAGGACCAATCCGGCTTTTTCAAAACCATGAAAACACCTAAACTTGACTTCACCCATAAGAATGGGTTAAATGCATGCCTGCACTGAAAATAGATAGCACAAACCTAATTGTATACAATAAGGAACGACCATGACGAAAAACGTGGTAGAAAAAATTGATGATTGGGTAAAAATCAAGACCATTCTGGTCAGCGTATCCGTTAAAAGCGGACTTGGAACATTTATTCCGGGGCTGCTTGGGATAAATCCGGATATCACCATTTTATCCACCGGCGGCACCTATTCCAAAATAAAAGAGATTCTCGGGCCTGATGCCCAAAACACCCTTAAACAGGTTTCTGATTATACTGGCCAGCCTGAAACCCAGGGAGGGCTTGTTAAAACCCTTGATTTTAAAATATATCTGGGCCTTTTGACTGAAACGTATAATACTTCCCACCAGGATGACCTGAAAAGGACCCATGCGCTACCCATTGATATGGTTGTGGTCAATCTTTACCCCTTTTCCCAGACCATTGCCAAGGGAAATGTAACACTGGAAAATGCCCGGGGCAATATTGATATTGGCGGGCCCACCATGCTCCGGGCCGCGGCTAAAAATTTTATCCGGGTGGCCTCGGTGGTGGATCCCCAATCCTATGACGATATTCTGGAACTCCTTAAAACAAAAGACGGGGCTTTGGGACTAGAAGACCGATATGCACTTGCATCAAAGGCCTTTGAGCATACCGCCCGGTACGACCGGGCCATTGCCGATTATCTGACTGGGCTTTCAAACAAAGATGTTCAATCGTGTTATAAAACAGGGGAGTACATATGCACACAGATCTTAAAAAGATCTACAAAACCATAATGGATGACCATTTTACCCCAACCATGGAGATCTCTTTTGTGGAGGGAAAAAGCCGGCAGACCCTTTTTTATGAAAAGGTTTCCTGGGTGATTGACGGGGTTGAAAAAGGTCTTCGTTACGGGGAAAACCCAGGTCAGGAAGCGGCATTATACCGGCTGGTCAATGGTAATCTGGCTCTGGGAGATGCAAAAACCATCGTCCCGGGTAAACATCTTGTGTCCGATATTGAGCTGCTGCAATCCGGCAAACACCCTGGAAAAACCAACCTGACAGATGCAGACAACTCTTTGAACATCTTACGATATTTTACGGATACCCCCTGTGCTGTAATTGTCAAGCACAACAACCCTTGCGGGGCTGCCCGGGCGGACAGCCTTGAACAGGCATATGCAAAAGCCTATATGGCAGATCGTATCGCTGCGTTTGGCGGGTGCATTGCCCTGAACAAAGCTGTGGATAAGGCAACTGCTGAAGGCATTGCAGATCAGTATGCTGAGGTGGTGGTGGCCCCGGAGTTTGAGGACGGGGTCATTGAGATTCTAGGCAGGCGGAAAAATCTGCGTGTAATCCGGATCAATGCCATGGATAAACTGCAGTCCTTTATTGGTGAGCGGGTGGTGGATTTTAAAAGCCTTATGGACGGCGGCATCGTGGCCCAGTGGTCCTTTGTGCCGAAGACACTTACAAAAAAAGATCTTTTTATTGCTTCCACAGAATATAAGGGCACAACTTATAAAGTCGACCGGATACCCACGGACCAGGAATACCAGGATATGCTTTTCGGTTGGTTGGTGGAGTCTGGTATTACGTCCAATTCAGTTATATATGTCAAGGACAACTGTACTGTGGGGATCGGCACCGGTGAACAGGACCGGGTGGGCGTTGCTGAAATCGCCGTGGACAAGGCCTATCGCAAATTGTGTGACCGGTACTGCTTTGAACGCTACAAGACTGCCTTTGCCGACATGACCGATAAAGATAAAAGAGCCGAGATTGAAGCGGATGTGGCACAAGAAAAAGGCGGACTGATTGGGGCTTCGATGATCTCAGATGCGTTTTTTCCGTTTAGAGACGGCATTAGCCTGTAATGAAAATGGTGCCAGTATGGTATACACCGGACAACGAAGTTTTAAGCATTAGGCATAAGATCAAAATAAAACCTTCCATTCTCAGACAAGCTAACGTTTCCTGATTTTTATTTTATTGTTATTTTGAGTTAAATTGCGTATCATACTAAAATTATTAGATATTTATCTATAAGTGGGGTTTGTATGGGCAGGGAGGATAAAATGGGATTTTGCTATTTACGCGGCAAATCCTATAAAAATTAAACCTGACTCTGAGATAACTCTACATTATAGACAATCAATAGATTGATAAAAATCAGGAAACTTTAGTCAGTCCATTGGCATAACACCGGGGGCGGCTTAAAAAACAAGTAGATGGGCGTTTGTTTGATCATCTGTTTAGGAACAAAGTAAGAAACGTAAGTGTCAGACGGCAAATAACGTCAACTGCCCGCGCCGTGCATCCGCATGCTGGATCGTCACTTGGATCTGATTTCCAGATTTGAGTTTCAATCCGGACGCCGGCAGTCTGGATTCAAGCATAAATTCCTTGAGCAGAACATTGTAATGGTCCCTGTATGCATCAAGCACCAGTCCTTCAAAGCTTTCCCCCTTCAGGTCCTGTAGGTATTTAATCAGCCAGTAGCGTTTACGGGCCGCCTGGATGCGTCCTGTATTGGATACGGCCACGGAAATGGATGCAAGGATATCTTCAAGTTCCTGGGATGAATAGGGAGCCCCTATACCTAGTATGGCTCTGATCTGACGCTGGGTGAGCAGATCATGGTAGCGCCTGATGGGGGAGGTGGCTGTCACATAGGCGGGTAGCCCAAGGCCTGCGTGGGGCTCGGCATGGGTGGTGATCACAGCACGGCTTAATTGTTTGCGCTGGAGAAAATTAGGCATTAATTGCGTTTCAATACCCTTGAAAATACGTTGCCTGGGTTGTGCCTGGGACCGGAATACTCCGGGCATGTCGTTCTTTTTTAAAAATTCAGCCATGAGTGTGTTTGCCAGAATCATCATCTCTGAAACCAGCATCCGCGACGGATTTTCCCTGTCCACTTTGGTATAATGAATCTTTTTGTTTTCATCCAGCCATACATTAACCTCGGGCAGAGTGATCTGGATGGCGCCGGCCTTGAGACGTTTTTCCCGCAGAACGGTTGCCATTTTGTAAAGTGTGGTAATGGGATCATTTTTACCGTTTACAATATTGGCCTCGGTATAACTCATTTGCTGGTGTACCTTGATCACCGATGGCACAATTTGATAATCCTGAACTTCAAAAAAACGGTTCATCTGTACCAGGGTTGATAGCCCGGGCCTCAACTGGCCTGCCTTAAGACTGCACAGATCTTCGGAAAGGCTGGGTGGAATCATAGGCAGTTTGTCATCGGGCATGTAAATGGACGAGGCCCGCTCCCTGGCAGCCATATCAATGGTATCCCCTTTGCAGATGCAGGCCCCAACATCAATAATATGAATACCAAGCCGGTAACCGTTTTCCGTTGTTTCAAGGCTGATGGCATCGTCATAATCCAGGGTGGACTGACCGTCAATGGTAATTAAGGGTAGATTTGTCAAATCCTTGCGTCTGGGATCGTCAAATACGAGGGGCGCTGTTTTACACAGATGGGCCGCTGCCTGGTTCACCTCAGCTGAGAAGATAGTGGGGATCTGCAAAGAGATCAGATCCAGATTTTCGTCCGCATCCCAGATACCAGCTTTGACAAAGAGCCCGAACAACCGGTCTGGTGAACTTAAACCTGCTTTTTTAATAATCGCCTTGGCGACAAAGGCTTTTTCAGCACTATTTCCGAAAATATAATAGTCTTTTAAAATTTTCAGAAGAACTGGATCCTGTTTTTCACTGAACTCGTCCTGAGTCAGGAGCCGGGTCAGCCACGCTGCTCCTTTTGTGATCAGGGCATTCCTCTGTTCTTCTTCTTTGATCTGACGTTTTTTTGCCTCGACCTGTGCTTCTGTGAAAGGCAAAAAAATGACTTTGTTAAATTTGAAATAGAGACGGTCATTAAAAAAAGCGCGGATGACTGCAGCTTCGTGGTCCGAGGTTAAAGGTGGATCAAAACAGAACAAGGTCATGGCGGAAAGATCGATTTCCTGGGGATCATCATGGAGTATTTCCCATACTTCCCGAATATCTATGGACTCTGACAGTTTTTTGCGGATTCCAGTTACCTGTTTGAGGTGAGAGACCAAGGTTGTTCTGGGAAGTCCCGTATCAAGCCCGGTCCTGGAAACATGGGCCAGACGTTTTTCGGAAAAGCTGACTTCACGGCTGTTTTCATTGAGCAGCCGAAGTTTGCCCTTTGCTTCACTTAAAATAACCGCAGATATAATTTTTTGCTGATCGATATATTCAACAATGTGGCCAATATTCATGCAGGGACAATAACAGGAAGGTGTATTAAAGTCAAATCCGGCAAACAAAACAGCAACTTGAAACTACCCTGTTTTTCAAGTAAAATAGCTGTTATGGCAAAGAAAAATAAACAAAAATTAAAACGTAAAAATGCTCTGCCTAAACTGGCATCGGATATAGATTTTTTAGATGCATTTTTAGCGGATGACCAAGACATTCAAACGGATAAAACGGCTGAACAGGAGCCCCAGGCACCTGAACCGGAAGATGAGTTCTCAACGCTGCTGGAAGTCTCTCTTAAACAAAACCCTTGCCTGCGGCAAACCCCTGAACCCATGAGTTTGAAACGCAGACTCAAGCGCTACCCGCCCCCTGAAGCACATCTTGACCTCCATGGGTTTACAGCCATTGGCGCCCAGATCAAGACCCGGTCTTTTATTTCACATGCCCATACCCAGGGTTTTTTTACGCTGCGCATTATTGTGGGCAAGGGCCTTCACTCCGAAGATGGTCCTGTGCTTCCCCATGTGGTGGAGGATTTACTAAAAGAGATGAAAAACGAAGAGATTGTCCTGGCCTATAAATGGGAAGGCACAAAAAGATTAAACCCAGGTGCCGTATTGGTTTATCTTAAAAGATTTACGGATTAAGCTGATATTTTTTAACCGCTTTGTTGTGATCTTTCAGGTTGGTGGAAAACTCATGCGTGGTATCATTTTTTGATACAAAAAAAAGAAAATCTGTCTTTTCAGGATAGAGGGCTGCCTTAAGGGATTGAACACCTGGGTTGGCAATGGGACCGGCTGGAAGGCCGTCTATCTGATAGGTGTTATATGGGGTGACGCGTCTGAGATGTTTATAGCGGATCCTTCCGTGATAGTCAGAAACGCCGTAAATCACCGTAGGGTCGCTTTCAAGCCGCATATTGCGTTTTAAACGGTTATGAAACACCGAGGAAATGAGAGGCCTTTCTTTTCCATTTCCAGTCTCCTTTTCAATGATTGAGGCAAGGATGACAATTTCATGGGTGCTGAAACCCAGCGTTTCTGCCTGGGCTTTCCATTGATCCTTAAATCTCTTTTTAAAGGTGGCGACCATCTTTTTGATTAAGGTTTTGCAGTCTGTTTCTCTGGAAAAAAAATAGGTATCCGGAAAGAGATATCCTTCTAAGCTCATGCCTGGAATTTCAAGCTGATTTATAAATTCAAGATCATTGCACAACGATAAAAAATGCTGTTGTGAACACAGACCCGATGCCTGGGCGCGCATGGCAATGTCCTGGATATTGAACCCTTCGGGAACGGTAAACCGATACAATTTATGTTTACCCGAAGTTAGAATCTCTAAGATCGTTTCCGGGCTCATGCCGGTATTCATTTCATATTCTCCGGCCTTTATCCGGGTCTCTTTTTTTTCGAGCCGAACATAAACCATAAATGCAATGGGATTTATAATTAATTGCTGATCTTTAAGATGTTGTGTGATGGTGGATAAATGCTCACCGGAAAGCACTGTGAAGGTCACCGGTTGAGATGATTCAGCCGCAGGGGTTTTGATAAAAGAGGCCATCCAGTACATTGCAACTGCGGCGGCAATTGAAATGCACAGGCAGATGGTGGTTACAAAAAGGATAGTTTTTTTTATCATTGGGTAAGATAAAATAAAACGGGCCTGCCGGTAAATCGGTCAGACCCGGATCTTTTAGTTATCGACTTGTCTTCTATTTATTTGGCAATGGGAAACCCGGTATCAGGATTGTAGCAGAGCCGGCAGCAGTTTAAGCAGCGGTCCGCCTCGGTAAGGGCCTGGTCTTCGGGCAGAACCAGATCAACCTCAATCATTGAATCCAGCCTCTGGCTCACCGGTATTTCCGGCATTTTAGCCCGTTTGCTCGGAATTATACCGTCCACTTTTTTGAAAATCGTTTCAGGAATTCTTTTCCCTCGTAAGGAATCCTCTACCGGTTCAACCGGTTTTCCTTTCAGGAACAGGTCAATGGAGCGAGCCGCACGCCTTCCGCCGCCAATGGCATCAACAACAAGAGAAGGTCCGGTTGCTGCATCCCCGCCTGTAAAAATATATGGGATTGAAGATTGCAGGATTTCAGGATCGTTGTCAATGGTATTCCAACGGGTCAATTTCAGGTCTTTCATTCTCGGATCTGCATCATTATCCTTAAAAGAGGGATCCGGCGCCTGACTAATGGCAGAGATGACCATATCAACCTCCAGCACCGTTTCAGATCCTTCAATGGGCACAGGCCGTCTTCTACCGGATGCGTCCGGTTCACCCAGTTCCATCTGAAGGTATTCAAGACCTTTCACCTTGCCGTCATCATCACCAACCACCCGTATGGGAGCTGCAAGGAATACAAAATCGATGCCTTCCTCTTCTGCGGCAACAATTTCCACTTCATTGGCAGGCATTTCATTGCGGGTTCTTCTGTAAACAATGTATACTTTTTCAAGACCCAGCCGTATCAGTGTTCTGACGCAGTCAATGGCACTGTTCCCACCGCCGACGATGGCAGCGGTTTTGCCTAATTTCATCTCCTGACCGCTGGCAAATCTTGAAAGCCAGTCAATTCCCTTATAACATCCGTCAAGGTCTTCCCCTTCAATGCCCAGGGCATAATCCTCCCAGGCGCCTATTCCCATGAAGACAGCGTTGTATCCCGAGGCGACCAAGGAACTGAGTCCAAAGTCTACGCCGAATTTGACTTGGGTAAAGGCATTTATGCCTAAATCGAGAATCCCCTGGATTTCCCAATCCAGAACCTTTTTAGGAAGCCTGTACTCTGGAATACCGTATCTGATGATACCGCCAAGTTTTGGCATAGCGTCAAAGATATCAACCTGATGACCGATCCGCCTCAGGAAATATGCACACGAAAGTCCGGCAGGTCCGCCCCCAACTACAGCCACCTTTTTACCCGTATCAGGGGCGCATGTAATGGGTATACGGGAACCGGAATTCATCTCATAGTCAGCAACAAACCGTTTGAGCTGGTTAATGGAAACCGGTTCATCCTCAATACCCCTTCTGCACATATCTTCACAAGGATGGGGGCATACCCTGCCGCACGAGAGCAGCAAGGGGTTTCTCATGCGTATGGTCTGAACGGCTTCGACATATTTTCCCTCTTTTATCTGCCTGATATATCTGGGAATATCAATTTCAGCAGGGCATGTCTGGGCGCACGGTGCCAAAGGATCATTCCTCTGGTTGAACTTCAATAGTTTTTCACTCAGGGTATTGATCTTGATAATATCCTTTGGGCAGGCTTTTTCGCAGGCACCACACCCAACACACTTGGCATCGTCAACCACAGGGTGACCATCATCTCCCATGTAAAGGGCGTTAAACTGGCATGCCTTGATACAATCCCCAAGACCGATGCAGCCCACTGTACACACCCTGTGCCCGCCATACACAGCGGCCATGGCTTTGCACGATGGAACACCCATATAATGATATTTGTCAGCAGCCCTGTTTCCGCCATCACACAGATTGTAGGATAACGGCGCTTCCGCAGCACCTGCATCCACACCCATGATAATGGAAACCGCTTCAGTACCTTCCTTTGAATTCACAATACAAACGCTGGGGGGCGCTTTACCCTCAACGATCGCTTCTGCCGCTGCAGAACACCCCGCATATCCACAACCGCCGCAGTTGGCACCGGCAAGATTGTTTTCTACCTGTGCGATTCTGGGATCTTCATACACATAAAAAATTTTGGAAGAAAGACTGAGCACGATGCCGCATGTTGCGCCAATGCCCAGCATTAGCAGTATAGCTGGAATCATACAATCACCTTTAATATTATATTTTTTTGTTTAAACTAAACCATACCTCTGAAAACGGTGAAGATCAATGCGATCATACCCGCCGTTATAAGGCCGATGGAGGTATCCTGTAAAGGTTTGGGCACCCGGGCAAGGATAACCCGTTCCCTGACGCCTGCAAACAGAATCAGAGCCAGGCCAAAACCAATGGCATAGGTAAAAGATGATACCAGAGCCTGGATAAAGGTGTACTCTTCCTTGATGTTGATCAGACACACACCCATCACTGCACAGTTGGTTGTAATCAGCGGAAGGAAGATACCAAGGCCGGCATACAGCCCCGGGATACTCTTTTTTAGAAACATTTCAACAAACTGAACCAGAGACGCGATCACCAGAATAAAGGACACGGTGCGCAGAAATTCCACATCCAGGGCCTTGAGCAGGTAGGTATCCACAATCCAGGTTATCATGCCTGCCATGACCAGAACAAATATAACGGCCATGGCCATGCCCACGGCAGTTTCCATTTTTTTGGAAGTGCCTAGAAAAGGACAGTTGCCAAGAAATTGAGCAAGGAGAATATTGTTAATGAAAATACAACTGATTGCCAGGACAAATAAATCACCCATGTTACCTATCTCCTTACCTTATTTTTTTCCGATGAGGTTCATCAGACACAGCATCATGCCCAGACCCACAAATGCGCCGGGTGCTTCAACCATAAATTTAAACGGAATATACCCATGTCCGATTGTAAAAAGAGGAGTGCCGCCCCATACGGTAAGCGTGCCCGCACCGATGAGCTCACGCACCGCCCCAAGGGAAGACAGGGCCAACGTAAACCCGATACCCATGCCAAGGCCGTCAGCAGCCGAAGGCAGTACGGTGTTTTTTCCGGCAAATGCTTCGGCCCGGCCCAGTACAACACAGTTTACAACGATCAAGGGTATGAAAATACCCAGTTTAAGGAACAGTTCATAAGTATATGCCTGCATTGCAAATTCCACAATGGTTACAAAGGTGGCAATGATAACGATGTAACAGGCAATTCTGACCTTTGAGGGGATTATATTCCTGAGTATAGAGACCAGAATGTTTGAGAACAAAAGGACAAAGGTAGTCGCTATCCCCATGCCGATGCCGTTCTCACAGGTCTTGGTTACGGCAAGGGCCGGACATAGCCCAAGAACCAGACGAAACAAAGGGATCTCAGCCCATAGTCCTTTTGTGAATTCTTTTACCAGGGATTGTGCCATAATTATCTCTCCTGAACGACCTTATTCATTCATCTGTTTAACAATTTCAGGTTTCAGTTTCTTGTATAAATCCTGGGCTGCAATTGCGGCCTGGCTGACACCAACGGAGGTTACCGTTGCACCGGACATGGCATCAATGTCGCCGCCCTGACCTTTTGTGCCAAAATTTGATGCCATGGACAAGCCGGCAAACTGGCCGACAAAGGAGAGATCCTCCTTGGCCCTGGAACCGATGCCCGGTGTTTCGGAATGGGTGGTCACCCGTACGGCAATGACTTCATCGGTGTCAATATTTATACCCATCATCAGTCCGATGGGGCCGCCAAATCCGGTTCCCTTTGCTTCAAATGCAACGGCTTTTACACCATCCGGCAGGGTGCCGGGAAAGACTTGCAGTTCAATCCCCTGGCCCTGGACGTTAAAACGTTCCTGGATGGGGTCATTGGTGGCATCGGCAAAGATCGCCTTAATGGCCGGGGCTTTTTGGAATTTGAGAACCTGTTCTTCAATCAGGGGCTCGGTTTTCACCTTAACTGCGGCCAGAAGACCGCCGGATACTACCGTGAGAGCGGTCAGTACCACTACCATACTTATCATCTCACGCATTGGTTACCCCCTTTCCAAAAGCTTTAGGTCTTATCATATCAATCAGTGGATTGATCAGGTTGATCAGCAGAATGGACAGGACAGTTCCGTCCGGATAGATCCCCAGATTGCGGACCAGAATGATCATCAATCCACCTAAAAATCCGTAAATCAACATGGGAATGCGGTTAACCGGGGAAGATGAATTTTCCACAGCAAGAAAAAAGGCGCCTAACAGGGTATACCCTGCAAACAGGTGGAACAGGGGCGGGCCGTAGGTGTCAGGATGGAGCACAAAGAAAAGGGTTGCAGGGATCAGAATACCAGCGATGAATGACACCACAATTTCCCACCGTGCATACCCTTTTAACATCAGATAAATGCCGCCTGTAATAATACCGATCCCAAAGGTGGAACCCGTACCGCCGGCTTCCTTTCCCATGAGTAAACCAAACGTGGAATAGGACTCCAGAACAGATACCCCCTGGGATTTAAGTGCTGCCAGCGGCGCCAGGGCAGGAAAGTCAAACTGGTATGATACATACGCCGCATCAAAGTCAAGAAAGACCGGCCAGGACATCATAAGAATGGCAATACCCACCAGCGTCGGATGGAACGGGTTGCCGCCGCTGCCGCCAAATACAAATTTGCCCAGGACCACGGCAATAAACGTACCGGTGACCACAACCCACCAGGGCATTGTGGCGGGCACCATCATGCCGAACAGCAGGCCGATAACGGCGGATTCCATATCGGCAATGGCGATTTTCTGTCTTGAGATGACCGACATGATCACTTCCCAGAGCATGGCTGATGAAGTGGCAAGGGTCAACACCCCAAGGGCAGGCGCACCAAAAGTGAAAATACCGAAAAGTGCGGCTGGTAAAAGGGCAATAAGAAAATTAGAATTCTGTTGAAACAGGCTGTCTCCGTTATGCCAGAAAGGGGCATGGGAAACGATCAGTTTAGTGTTTGTCATTGGCTTTCTCCCATCTTCAGGCATTTTCACGAAGTGTCAACAGTTCATATCTGCCCAGGCGGCTATACTGATATAAAGGAATCCTAGCCCGGCACACATAGCTGCAAAGTCCGCACCCGATACAGGATTCCAAATCAAACCTGTCTGCTGCCTCTTCATAAAGGTTTGCTTCAAGATACCGGACCAGAAGGTTCACAGGTACGTTGGCCGGACAAACGCGAACGCACTCACCGCAATTGACACAGGCTCTGTCCGAAATTTCGGGCACAACATCTGCGTCCTGCACCATGAGTGTATCCATATCCGCAGTTACGGGGTGATGCACCGTGTAGGTGGAAAAGCCGCGCATGGGGCCGCCGATGATAATCCGGTCCCGGTCATTGATCTGAACATTAAAACAGGAAAAGATTTTACTGATGGATGTACCGATGGTGGCCCTGGCCCGATATCTTTTGCCGCCCTTGTCAATCAGGGTGATGATTTTATCATACACCGGTTGTCCGGTGTCGTAAGCCCGGGCAAGGGAAACCAGGGCCTCGGGGCGGATAAAACAGACGCCCAGATCTTCAGGTGTCGTACCTGGGGCCAGCACCTTGCCAAAGTGATCTTTCATGATCATGACCGGCAGGTTGGATGGGTACACACTAGAGGTTTTGAGTACATTAAACCCGTCAAGGTTAACCTGGACCGAAAGATTTTCCGGCACTGTAATGTAAAGCCTGTCTGCCTGGGTCATTGCTTTAAGAATTTTTCCCCCGGCAACCATCATCTCCGCATAGGTGCTGCAGACAAATTGACAGGTATCGCACAAAATGTCCAGATCTGCACCGGTTACAACAATGGTTCTGATATGGTAGTCAGGATCAGTCAGGGTTGAAAAGGGTAAAGCCCCGGGAATTTGACCCAGGTAACCAGCGGCAAAATCCAGGGTCTCTTTCAGCTGAGTTCCCTGATCCTCCTCTTTAGCCGAGGGGTCGGCCTTTATTATTATATAGGCAGCAGGTTTGCCCAGGTCATCGGAATAGGATTCAACTGCCTTGATCGTGCCTGTGACAGGAGACAGAACGTAAGATGTGCTGTCATTGTAAAGTGTTAATTTCTGCCCTTTTTTGACAGCATCTCCCGGGCCGATCAAAGCCTTTTTTGCACTGTTGATTTCTTCAGGCAAAAGAAGGGTAAGACTGCCAGGTGTTGCAATCTCCTCGACGGATTGCAGGGACGTATCAAGCAGATCATACGTCAGCCTGGGTTTGGAAAGAGCGAAAAAAGATCGTTTAATCATAATTAGTCCTTAAGTGTTGTAAAAATCTTAAGCCATGTCTTAAATTTCATCCGGTAATATCCGTCATCCTGATAAAATTTAGTTTGCGTGACATGCATTACATTCTACCGGACCCGCACCATAATCTTCATGGCATCCCTTGCACTGGGCGTGGAATGCGTCAGCCCTGGACGGCATCTCTTCATCACCTTCTTGCTCATGGCACTCACTGCAGTTGTAGGTTTCATCATCTTCAATGTTGTGATGACAGTCCAGACAATCTAATAAATAGTCGTCTGTGTGCCTGAGGTGGGTGAATAAAACTTTGCCGGCTTTGTTCTGAAACATCAGTCTGACTGGATTATCCGGAACAGGTGGGGAAAAGGACGCGTAACATACAATTCCTGTGACCAAAAGAACGAGCATGATCCATACAGCAATTTTCAGGTCGCGTTGTGATGTCATAACTTTTCTCTCAATAATTTTAGGGGTTAGAGTTTAACGACGAACCCACAACTGCAAGCGTATATATTATATTGAATTTAGATTTACAAGGAAAAAGTGGTGGAAGTTCAGGCCTGTGTTCACAATTAAATCCGCCCCAGGTAGCCGGATTTTACGTCGCTCTCAAGGCACGCCAATGGGGGTTTAAACGACAAGCAGACGGGTGATGAAAATGGCTCCAATTCCCCCAAATTTTATGTCAATAGTCCGGCTATTAACAGAAAATTTGTGAAAATTGGTGCTCATTTTCATGAGATTTCGCTTCGACCCCCTAATTATCAAACAGGCTCTCAGGAGATAGGCTGCTTTTTTTTCTGACAAGGAAGGGTTTATATTCATCTTTTTCTGACATGCCAGCCTGTTTTTTTCTGATGATAAGAAAGGCAAGGACAAAAAGCAAGAACCCAAACCCTATGGACAGAACAGAGCTGTTAAATTCTAAAACAGGGGCAAGGAAATCTCCGATAAGTGCGCCAATGATAAGCAGGATAATTGGAAACACATAGAGAAGGAAACTTAAAAAGAGCATGGGCGCTGAATTAACGCCCACAACCACACGGTCGTCTTTTTTCACGCCAAGCGTGTTGGGAACAATAATGGTCATCTCTTCAGAGGGGTGATGACTGACATCGCAAACGTCCTTTGACGCGCAACTCTCACAAGCTGCTCCTCCCTAAGTTGAGGCATAATGAATAGCAAAATGGGAGTGATAAATCTATCCGCCTAAAGGCGGAGGTTTTAACCTTACTTGAGACTAATAAAATCGCCCATCTACTTGTCTTTTAAGTCACCCTCGGCGTTACGCCAAAGGACACATATAACCAATATGCGTTCATTGGCGTGCCTTGATGGTGACTTAAAATCCGGCGTATCTGTGGCAGATTTAATTCTGATCATGGGCCTTATTGTTTTTTGGAACATACGGCGTGTCTGGCATCAGTGCATTGGCTGTATAGGCGTTCATTCCCTGAATACGGTTGATATTCATCTGGTGTTCTTTCTTTGTTGAATTGTTTTATTCAACCCAACACTAATCTTAAGAAAAGGGGATGTCAAATTTTTTATTAAATCTGCTTGACATAAAATTGGGGCTGGTATATAAATTCTGAGTCTTGATTGAGAGACGCTGCTCCCCAGTAGCTCAGTTGGCAGAGCGAGTGGCTGTTAACCACTAAGTCCGCGGTTCAAGTCCGTGCTGGGGAGCCAATAACAAAGAATGTTATCCCGACAACCTAAGGTCGCCGGGATTTTTGTTTTTATTCCTCCTGCTTTTAAAGCCTGTTGGCTAATTGATGAATGGCCTGCAATATGCTTTATCAACTACCAAATAGCCTGTCGACCTATAATCTCCGGTTTCCTTTCTACGGTCAATAAATTTTAAATATCTTTGGTTATAATTTTTTCACGAACGGCCCTGGGCCGACCTGGTCTTTCACCGAGGTTTGCCCACAACAAATCATGAAAGAAACTAATCGATTAACTTAGTTCTTTCATATAAAACACGTTAAATAAAAAAAACTGGGTATCCGCTTAACTCAAGTTTATACCATATATTGTATTGAGTTAATTTTTCAGGCAACAATCTTCTGCCGGGATACCGGTGCGGTTTTAAC
>PDTI01000061.1 GCA_002747145.1 Desulfobacter postgatei | reverse complement strand
TAAAAGCCGGAAGGAAGCCCCTTCCGGCTTTTCTATTACAGAGAATATCTCTGTAGCCAATTTTGGGATTTTTCAGAGATTGAACTTTGGGAATCTACACTGCTAAATTAATAATCACCCGCACTTATTGAGAAGTTACCTGGCCCCCAAATTAAAATCGGGTAGCATTCCTTGTCTAAGTTATGCATTCAAACATCTAAATTTCCAGTTCGAAAAACGCATTTGTAATTGCTTTGTGATGATACGTTTGATATCTTTCTTTTAGATAAGCTCTTTGTTTTTGTATTTTGCCTTTTTGAATATTGTATTGAAATAATACACTAAACAGAGGCGTTTTAAGGAGTTTGTTGAATTGGTTGACATATATAGTCAGTTTGTTCCTGTCGATTCAACACCTCATATAGGAAAAAATGAAAAAATTTTTATTTTTTATATTGATGCTGTTTATTACAACATGTGCAAATGCAATGGAGGTGGCAATGAAGGTGGGTGATCGTTTACCAACTTTTAAAATAGTTGATCAATTTGATAAAGAACATGTTTTATCTGCTGATGCAAATACTATTATAGTTACTTCAAGCAGAGGCACCAGTGAAATTATTAGAGATTATTTATTAGCTCAGGAAAAAGATTTCTTAGAAAAAAATAGAGCATATTATGTTGCGGATATATCTGGAATGCCAAGTTTCATTGCCAAGTTTTTTGCAATTCCAAAAATGAAAGATTGTCCTTTTTCTATTCTTTTAGTTGATGAAGAACAAACAAAGTCTTTTAGTAAAAAAAATGATCAAATTACTATTTATACAATTGAGAATGCGAAGGTTTCATCAGTTAACTATCTAAAAACAAAAGAGGAATTATCTAACTTTTTTAAATAATCTTTTGGGAGGCACCTTACTTAATGGCTCGTAATTAAGCAAGGTGTTCCCGATTTACGATTTCCCGACGGGTTGGCATCAATGAATGCGAACTTAGGCCCATGATCAGAATTAAATCTGCCACAGATACGCCGGATTTTAAGTCGCCATCAAGGCACGCCAACAGACGCATATTGTTTATATGCGTCTGTTGGCGTAACGCCGAGGACGGCTTAAAAGACAAGTAGATGGACGATTTTATTTTGATCATGGGCCTTAAATAAAAATTTTTGATTATCATTCACAATAATACCATATATTCCTTGTAGCCTTCTTCTTCCATTTCTTCATAAGGAATAAAAGTGAGGGCTGCTCCATTGATGCAATATCTCAGGCCGCCTTTTTCTTCTAATCCATCTGTAAATACGTGCCCTAAATGGTTATCCCCTCCGCTTGATCTTACTTCAATCCTGTTCATCCCATAGGATTGATCTTCAAAATTCGTTACATTGCCAGCAAGTATTGGCTTGGAAAAACTGGGCCAACCAGAACCGGAATCAAACTTGTCCTTGGATGCAAACAAGGGCTCACCTGTTATCTTGTCCAGATAGATTCCTTTTCTGTACTCGCTGTTCAGCGGTGAACTCCACCGAAGCTCAGTGTCATTTTCTCTTAAAACGGAATAGCTTAGTTCATCCAGTGTTTCTTTTATTTGCGCCTCTTCCGGATTTTTATATTCTTTTTTAAATAAAGGTTCTTCAGCCTGGTTTAAATCGATATGACAATATCCCCGGGGGTTTTTTTCCAGATAATCCTGATGATATTCTTCTGCTTTTACGAAATTTTTCAATGCCATTTTTTCCACGGCCAGATCTCCGTGAATATCTTCTTCATAGCTAAAGATTTTTTCGATCACCGGCAGATCATTGATGTCAGTATAATATACCCCTGTTCTGTATTGACGGCCACTGTCATTGCCCTGTTTATTCAATGAGACTGGATCTATGATACTGAAATAATGCAGTAATATTTCTTCTAATGAAATGATGGCGATATCATAATCGACCCTTACCGTTTCCGCATGATCCGTATATTTTAATGCTTGATAGCTTGTGGTTTCTGTGTTCCCATTGGCATATCCGGTATCTGTATCCACAACACCTTTTACTCTCTGGAAATATCCTTCCACACCCCAAAAGCAACCACCTGCCAGATAAATGGTTTTTATAATTTGTGTATCTGTTTCTATATGTTGTGTATGTTTAGGCGGTATCAAATCTACATCTTCTTCTCTCCCATCTTCATTACAACCTGTAAAGGCAATGAGAGCAAAGACCAGAAATAAAATAATTTTTTTCATATGACAGAGTCCTTTTTTGATTTAACATGCTATTATCTTTAAACAATTATAATGATGAAGATCAATTATCAAAATGTCAAGACAGTTTTTCATCACTTAAGATGAATGAATTTTTCTGACACAATACTGGGGCCTTAAAAGATAACGAGAAGGAGTTTAAAGCCTGTTTGATATGAAACTAATCAGATTTTAATACTGACAGGAAGGCCGACTGAGGGATCTCCACAGATCCCACCATCTTCATTCTTTTTTTGCCTTTTTTCTGTTTTTCCAAAAGCTTACGCTTTCTTGAAATATCACCGCCATAACATTTGGCTGTGACATCTTTGCGAAAGGCAGAAATGGTTTCCCTTGAAATAATTTTGCCGCCGATGGCCCCCTGGATGGGTATTTTAAACTGCTGTCTTGGGATCTCCTCACGCAACTTTTTGCACGCAGCTCTTGCCTTGATTTCTGCTTTGTCCCGGTGAATCAGCATGGAAAGTGCATCAACCCGTTCTCCATTGATCAGAAAATCCAGTTTTACAAGATCTGTTTCCTGGTAGCCTGCGATTTCATAATCAAAGGAACCATAACCCTGGGTCACACTTTTAAGACGGTCATAAAATTCATAAACCACCTCGGCCAAAGGCAGGGTAAATTTCATCTCCATACGATTAGCGGTCAAATATTGATAATTGGTACTGACGCCGCGAAACTCATGGCAGACCTGCATGACATTGCCCATATATTTATCCGGTACAATGATTGAGGCTTTGATAATGGGTTCCCTGACACATTTAATTTCTGTGGGATCAGGATATTCCGTGGGATTATCAATGATCTTGACCTCCCCTGACACATAGGTGACTTCATACTGGACAGAAGGTGAAGTTAAAATCAATGAAATATCATATTCCCGCTCAAGGCGTTCCTGGACCACTTCAAGATGTAAAAGCCCCAGAAACCCACAGCGGTAACCAAATCCCAGAGCAGCAGATGAATCCTTTTCATAAATCAGGGAGGCATCATTGAGCTTGAGCTTTTCCAGGGCTTCGGTCAGTTCCACATAATCGTCGGATGCCACCGGATACATGGAAGAAAACACCACAGGCGTAGGTTCCCTGAAACCACCCAGTGCCTTGTCGCATCTTTTGTCCGGCATGGTTACGGTATCACCGATTTTAACATCGGATATCAGCTTTATCCCTGCAATCAAATACCCAACCTGACCCGCTTCAAGACTGGGTTTTGGATTAGGCCTGATCTGGAACAGTCCCACCTCTTCGACCTTGTAGGTCGCATTATTGGACATGAACTGTATCCGGTCCCCTTTTTTAATATTTCCCTCAAAAATCCTGAAATGAATGATAACACCACGGAACGCATCATAGTGGGAGTCAAACACCAGAGCCTTGAATGCACCTGTCTCTTCAACGGTGGGCCCGGGTATTTTGTCAACAATGGTCTGAAAGATTTGATCAACACCTGTGCCTGCTTTTGCGGATACAAGAAGCGCCTGTTCACCGTCAAGCCCTAAATCTTCATCAATCTGACTTTTGACCCATTCGATCTCGGCCGAAGGCAGGTCAATTTTATTGATGATCGGAATAATCTCAAGTTCATGCTCCATGGCCAAGTACAAGTTGGCAAGGGTCTGGGCCTCCACTCCCTGGGATGCGTCGACCAGTATCAAAGCGCCTTCACAGGAAGCAAGAGCCCTTGACACTTCATAGGAAAAATCCACATGTCCTGGTGTATCAATGAGGTTAAGCAGAAACTTGGTACCATCTGGAGCCGTGTAAGGAAGGGATACGGTCTGGGATTTTATGGTAATTCCCCTTTCGCGCTCAATATCCATGGAATCCAGAATCTGTTCTTTCATATCCCGATCTTCTATAATACCGGATAGTTGTATCAGACGATCAGACAAAGTGGATTTACCATGGTCAATATGGGCAATAATAGAAAAATTTCTAATACTAAGAGAATCGTATTTCAATTGGACTCCAAACTAAGAGTTGACAAAAAAACTGTATCTATCATAATAAGGCAATACATTTATCAATTGTATTTTACAGTGTCAAGAAAAGCTGCTGTTCAAGGCGTTCTATTTGTTTGTATCTTGTATCGGAGAAACTAATGTCCCATTCCATCCTCATTGTTGATGATGATATCGCAATTAAGGAATCCGTAGAAGAGTTTTTAAAACTGATGGCCTATGAAGTCAAAAGTGCTGAAAATGCATTCCAGGCTGTTGAGATTCTAAAAACTTTTCAACCCGATATTATTTTAACGGATATCATGATGCAGGGAATGGACGGACTTGAACTCACCCGCTTGATTAAGGAGCAGTACAGCGGTGATGTCATGGTCATGACCGGGTATTCTGATGACTATTCCTATGAAAAGGCCATTAATGCCGGGGCCAGTGATTTCATCTTTAAGCCGTTCCGCTTTGGGGAGCTGGATTTAAGAATCAAAGGGATACTCAGAGAAGCTGCATTCAAGAAAGAAAGGGATAAGCTCTTAGAAGAGATGAGGCAGCTGGCCATAACCGACGGGTTAACAGGCCTGTTCAATTCCCGGCAGTTTTTTAATCAGATCAAGCAGGAGGTCAAACGTTTCCAGCGTTACTCCCGGTCTTTATCACTTCTTCTTTTGGATATCGATTTTTTTAAAAAATACAATGATACCTGGGGACACCTGGAAGGAGATAAGGTGCTGATGAGCGTGGGCATGATCATCGCCTCCTGTCTGCGCAGCATGGACTCCGCTTACCGTTACGGCGGTGAGGAATTTGCCGTACTTTTACCGGAAACAGAGTTAAAGGAAGCCTGTGTGGTGGGCGACCGCATCAAGGACAATGTTCGGAAAGCGGTATTCACACCGGAAAAGGATGTGAAGGCATCTGTGACGGTGAGTCTTGGGGCGGCACAGATTCTTAAAGGAGAAGACGTCACCTCATTTATCAAACGTACAGATAAGGCATTATACATTTCCAAGGCCAACGGCCGCGACCGGTTAACCGTCGCCCCTTAGAGCTTGTTTGCTAATCAGGGGATCGAAGCAACATTTCATGAAAATGAGAAGCAATTTTTACAAATTTTCTGTTAATAGCCGGAGTATTCGCATAAAATTGGGGAGAATTGGGGCCATTTTCATAAGATTGCAGCCGATTCATCAATGACCAAACAAGCTCTTAAGACCCATGGTCAGAATCTGCGGCAATCCGCATGCTTAAATCAACGGAAACAGATTGATGGGTGAGCGCGCCGCAGGAAATGACATCCACCCCGGTTCCGGAAATGGCGTTTAACGTTTGCAGGCTGACATTGCCTGAGGCTTCCACCACAGCCCTTTTTCCGATCAATGCCACGGCGTTGGTCATGGTATCAATGTCCATATTGTCCAGCATGATCACATCCGCCCGAGCATCAAGGGCCTGCTGAACCTGGGTCATATCCGAGACTTCCACTTCCACCTTCATCAGATGGGAAGCCTTTGCCCGGACACGGGAAACGGCTGCCGCAATGGAACCGGCCGCCCTGATATGATTGTCCTTGATCAGAATACCGTCATAAAGGGCAAACCTGTGATTAAATCCCCCCCCGGCCCTGACAGCATCTTTCTCAATTTTCCGCCATCCAGGGGTTGTTTTTCTTGTATCCACCAGCCTGACTGTGGGGTTATCCAGGGCATTGACAAACTGCCGGGTCAAGGTTGCAATACCCGAAAGCCGCTGTAAAAAATTTAACGCCACACGTTCGGCTTTCAAAAGAGAACGAATATCCCCGGTGATGCTCAAAATCACATCATCTGTTTTAATGGTGTCCGAATCATTAAAATGGTTCTTGCACGTTATAGAAGGATCCACAGCATGGAACACTTTTTTTGCCACATCCGTTCCTGCCAGGATAAAGCTTTGTTTTGCAACAATGAGAGCAGTTTTTTCCTGGGGATCAAGAAAAATACTTTCCGTGGTCAGATCCCCAAGACAGGTATCTTCAAAAAGTGCCAGCTGGATAATCTGTTCTATCATATCCATGTATAACCGTTTAATCTTGTTTCAGTTTTTTCACCCGCTCCAGGTTCATCGTAATTTTATCCTGGGTTTCTTTCAGGTCTTCATGTTGTGCTTTGACCTTCTGAATCACATCTTCCGGGGCTTTTTCAAGGAAACTGTCGTTATGCAGCCGCTTATGAATATTATTCAACTCTTTGGTGTTTTTTTCCAACTCCTTTTCAAGACGGCTGATCTCCTTGTCAAAATCAATGGCGCCTTCAAGGCAGACATAGCAGGTTGTGCCGCCTGACACTGTGGCGGCTGAAGCTTCAGGGGGATTATCCACCTCACAGAACGACAGGGTCTCAAGTCCGGCAAGATTGATAATAATTGATCTGTTTTCGGCAATCAGCTGTTTTTCTGAATCTTCTGTCGTGGCGGCCAATACCTTAACCCTGGTGGAGGGCTGGATATTCATCTCAGATCTGATATTACGGATACCTGAAATCAAAGAGAATATAAATTCCATCTCTTTTTCACAGGACGCATCTTTGAACTTTTTATACTCATCGTCATTGTAGGGATATGCTGCTGTCATCACAGAGCCCTTTGTACCTGGAAGAATATTGTAAATTTCTTCGGTCACAAAGGGCATGAAGGGATGCAGCATGATAATAATGTCTTCGAGCACTTTTGCCAGGACACCGCAGGCAGCGTCACGCTGGTCCGCCCCTGATTTTTCATACAGGGCCGGTTTTGCAGCTTCAAGATACCAGTCGCAGAATTCATGCCATACAAACTGGTAAACCGCAGAAGCAGCTTCATTGAACCGGTACTCCTCAATTCCCTGTTTAACAGCCAAAGATGCCTCGGCGCACCTGGACAAGATCCAGCGGTCCGCCAGGGTCAGGGTAAGATCTTGTGTCAGTGCATCTTTTTGCGTAATATGCATCAGGGTGAATCTTGCAGCATTCCACAGCTTGTTGACAAAATTTCTATACCCTTCCACCCTTGATTCGGACATTTTAACGTCCCTGCCCTGGGCCGCAAACGCGGTTAGTGTAAACCTGAACGCATCTGCCCCGTATTCATCAATCACTTTGAGCGGATCAATCACATTGCCCTTGGACTTGGACATTTTTTTGCCGTGTTCATCCCTGACCAGGGCATGGATATACACATCCTTGAACGGAATTTCATCGTCCATGAAATGGATACCCATCATCATCATTCTGGCAACCCAGAAAAACAGAATATCAAACCCTGTGACCAGAACATTGGTGGGGTAAAAGGTGTTTAACAGATCTGTATTTTCAGGCCACCCCATGGTGGAAAAGGGCCACAGCGCCGAAGAAAACCAGGTATCAAGGACATCGGTTTCCTGGACAATATGTTGGGATCCGCATTGGGTGCAATTCTCAGGATCCGTCTCTTCAACAATCACCGCCTTGCAGTCCGGGCACTTCCATACAGGGATGCGGTGTCCCCACCAGATCTGGCGGGAGATACACCAGTCCCGGATATTATCCATCCATTCAAAATAGGTCTTTGACCAGTTGTCAGGAATAATTCTGGTTCTGCCATCCCGTACGGCCTGGGCTGCTTTTTCAGCCAAGGGCCCCACCTTGACAAACCATTGTTTGGAAATGGAAGGCTCAACATCGGTGTGGCAGCGGTAACAATTGCCGACACTGTGTTTCAAGGGTTCTTTTTTCTCAAGTAATCCCTGTTCTTCAAGGGCTTCAACCACTTTTTTGCGGCATTCAAACCGGTCAAGACCTGCAAACCGCCCTGCCCCATCCAGCATCACCCCTGTATCATCAATCACCTTTAATTTTTCCAGGCCATGTTTTTCACCGAGATGAAAATCATTGGGATCATGGGCCGGCGTGACTTTCAAGGCACCGGTACCAAACTGGGTATCCACATACTCATCCAGGATGATGGGGATGACCCGGTCTGTCAGGGGCAGCTGAACTTCTGTCTGGCCAAGATTCTTGAACCGTTCATCTTCGGGGTTCACTGCCACGGCCGTATCCCCAAACAGGGTTTCAGGCCGGGTGGTGGCAACGGTCAACCCTTTTTTCCGGCTGCCTTTGAACGGGTAGCGGATATAATAAAGGTAACCGTCCTTTTCTTCATACTCAACCTCAAGGTCTGCAAGTGCGGTCATGCATCTGGGACACCAGTTAATAATATACTGGTCTTCATAGATCAAGCCCTCCTTGTACAGCCGGACAAACACCTTGCGTACAGCCTCGGAAAGCCCCTCGTCCATGGTAAATCGTTCCCGGTCCCAGTCACAGGATGCACCAAGACGCTTGAGCTGATTGATGATGGCGCCACCTGATTTTTCACGCCATTTCCATACCTCCTGAATAAAGGCCTCACGGCCGACCTGGTCACGAATTTTCCCCTCGGCAGCCAGTTTTCGTTCAACGACATTCTGTGTGGCGATGCCCGCATGATCGGTTCCAGGCATCCATAGAACATTTTGTCCCAAAAGCCGTCTGTATCTGCACATGATATCCTGGATCACGTTGTTCAATGCATGACCCATATGGAGTACGCCGGTGACGTTAGGCGGTGGAATCACAATGGAAAAGGGTTGCCTGTCACTTTTATCTTCAGCGTTGAAAAAACCGTTTTCAAGCCAGAATGAATACCATTTCTCTTCAATCTCTTTGGGTGAATATCCTTTATCCAGGGAATCCGAACACATAATACAACTCCTCAAACCCTTTTAACGTGACAGCCCTGTCAGGGGGCGTGTCTTTGTTGTCACAGACTGCCACGTCTTTATATAAAACAGATCCGTCCAAGTATCGTTCATGAAAAAAGGGGATTGAATCAATCCCCGGCACGTTAATAAAAATTTTTAAAAATTAAGTCAATCGTTTAATCTGATCTAAGGCTCATATCATCAAGATCTTTCTTAAGTTTTGATTTAATATCTTCTAGTTCTTGCTTGATCACCTTTTCCAAAACCTCAAAAAAGATTTTTTCAATCCCTCCAGAAAACTTCTTCTCTATAATTTTCTCAAGGGCAGCTTCGATTTCTTTCCAGTCCAGTGATGGTCTGATATGCTCATCATCGTTTCGAGTCAAAGAAACATCGTCGGAAAGAGGCTCTTTCAGCTCAACTGCTTCCTGGGTCAGTTCAATGACCTCCTGGTCTTTTGGGGATGATTCTCCGGTGAACACTTCGGTCAGCTCAATAATATCATCATCATGATCTTGAACCATAAAATCCTCATTTTGTCTTGATTTTAAAGCGTTTGATTTTATTTCTACGAATGCGAAATATATCAAAAGAAATAAAAAGTGTCAACAATTTATGGATAGGTGATCGCATGTAAGGACCACGGAAATTTTAAACCCCACCGATAGAGCAGTGGAAAGGGTTCAGAAACTGCCCCCCATTAATCTGCCACATGCTGCTGTTTCCGGCAATCGCTTGTTCTTCACATACCCCAAACTGAGATCAGAGTGTCGCCGACCAGGGAATCAATTTCATCAATAAGTAAAACGACCGGTTTTGGCGAATTCCTGGCCAGACGGCTGAGGATATTGTTCAGGGCACTGTTGGCCCCGGTGACATTGAGTATTTCAGGCCATACCGCCTTAATTAAGTTCTCTCCAGTGTTGTTTTCAAGCCGTTCGCTCATTTCATTGAGAACGGCGCGAATACCGTCATGGATGTTCTCTCTTGCGGCTTGTGCACTTTCCCACATTGATGTACAGGGCTTGGTATTCTCCTTTGACATTCAGATGCTGTGCCAGGGCAATCATGGAGGTGGTTTTACCGGTTTGCCTGGGGGCATGGAGTACAAAGTATTTTTTCTGTGCAATGAGAAGCAGAATATGTTCAAGATCAAACCGTTCCAAAGGTGGGACCATATAATGATCTTGCAAAACACAAGGACCTGCTGTATTAAAAAATCTCATGCTCAACTCTTTTATTTTTCCATTAAATTAGCTTGATAGCCTACTCAATCTGATATTCAGGCCCTGTCTGACGGTTTCAGCAGATATGCCTTAGGGTGACTGGATAACAAAAAAAATCGGGCAAACTGGTTTTGCACGATCACCTGGTTGACGTTTTCAAGATTGCATCCCAGGTCATACAGATCTGAGGTGACATTTGCGATGATACGCGGACGGTCTTTAGCCAGGACAGATATCATCATTTTGTTCATATCTTGCCTTTGTCAGAAAGCGTGCGAAGCCCATTGATGGCTGTTTTATAGTCAGGTGTCTTAAAAATAGCAGAACCTGCCACAAAGCAATGGGCACCGGCCCTTGCAACGGCTTCCATGGTCTGACTGTTAACGCCTCCATCCACCTGGATGATGGCATTGGAGCCTGCATCAGACAGCATGTTAGACAATGCGGTGATTTTTTTTAAACTGCTGTTTATAAACTGTTGGCCCCCGAAACCGGGATTGACACTCATGATCAGAACAAAATCCAGCATATCTATGATATATTCAATGGAGGACAACGGTGTGGCCGGATTCAGGGCAACGCCTGCTTTAACGTTAAATCTTTTTATCACCTGC
>PDTI01000060.1 GCA_002747145.1 Desulfobacter postgatei | reverse complement strand
CAGCAATTCTAAATGTGACCGTTCGATGGTTCCGGATGGTTGCCAAGATTATTGATTTTGTTCTCAGTATGACAAGAAATCAGGTGAAATGTTCTGAGTTCTGGGAGCCAGAAATCCCACATTTAGAATTGTTGATTTTTTTCGTTGTCAGATTCAACGGCTTTAATATTTTCAGATACCTCGGGAATTTTTTCAAGGGCGATTTGACTTTGGTCGGTTCCGGTATAGGTTTCCACAATATACTGGTAACGCTTCAGTGCAGCCTTGTATTTTTTTGTTTTATTATAAAAATTGGCGATATACAATTCATGACTGGCGATGTTGTCAATGCATGCATCAATATGTGCCAAGGCTTGCTGGCTGTACTCATTGTCCGGAAACAACTGGATCAGCCTTTCAAATTCAGCCATGGCCTTTTTTGAAGGTGTTGCGTCCCTGTCTATGGTATTTATCTGATTGAACCAGCACATGGCAGTCTGGTTGATGGTATATGGCACAGCCTCATTTTTGGGATGCATCTTTTCAAAGCTTTCGTAGGCAGCAATCGCCTCGGGATATTCCCCAAGATGAAAATGTGCATCGGCAATTTTTAATTCCGCCAGAATGGCATATTTACTGAACGGGTACCAGTCTTTCAGATCCGTATACGCCTTGATCGCATCTGCGTAGTCCTCGTTCATAAATGAAGCGGCCCCTTCAGCTGACAGTTGCTGGGCGTTTTTGTTCATCTGATGTTTTTCTTCAAACAGGGAACACCCTGACAACAGAACAATGACCAATCCTGCGATGAGCAATTTTTTCATTTTTATAAGTTCTCTATATAATGCTCTGCACTCACCGCTGCGATAGCCGCATCACCCACAGCCGTTGCGATCTGGCGTAAAGGCGTATCCCTGACATCGCCGATGGCAAATACACCGGGCACGTTGGTCTGCATTTTGCTGTCCACAAGGATAAAACCGGTTTCGTCCGTTTTCACATCCCCTTTTATGAATTCAGTGTTGGGCAGAATCCCGATCCAGATAAAGCAGCCGTCTGCCTTGATTTGAGATTCATTGCCGGTTTTCAAATTTTTCACATTAACTTTTTCAACGTTGAAAAATCCATCCATGCCCGTTACGACACTATCCCATATGAATTCAATCTTGTCGTTGGAAAACGCCCTTTCCCTGAGAATCTTAGTGGCCCGCAATTTATCCCTGCGATGAACTAAATACACTTTTTTAGCAAACCGGGTGAGAAAAACGGATTCCTGGACCGCAGTATCTCCGCCGCCCACGGCTGCTACCACTTTGTCCCGGAAAAACGGCGCGTCACAGGTGGCGCAAAAGGAGACCCCTTTGCCCGTGAACTTATCCTCGCCAACCCCAAGTTTTCTAGGTGATGCACCCGTGGCAATGATCAAAGATTTGGTTTTAATACGTTTTTCTTTGAGCATCACTTCCTTGATTTTCCCGGAAAGGTCAACGCCTTGAACCTCTGCGGTTTTAATGGTTAACCCAAAGGCCAACGCTTGATCTTTTATTTTTTCGGCCAGGTCAAACCCGGAAATCCCTTCGGGAAACCCGGGATAATTTTCAATCCAGTCCGTTATCAGAATCTGACCGCCGGGGGCGGCCTTTTCTATCAATAAGACATTCATCCGCGCCCGGGCCGCATAGAGCCCTGCGGTCAGACCGGCCGGCCCGGCACCGATGATCACCAGATCATATTCACTCATTGGAAAGCTCCTTAAATAAAGCTTTTAATGGCCTCTTCAAGTTTTTCCTTTGTCACCATGCCGGTAATCTGATTGCCAACCGCGCCATCCTTAAAAAAGATAAGGGTTGGAATGGCTTGTACATTGTGTTTACTGGGGCTTATGGGGTTATCATCCACGTTAACCTTTGCAATGGTTATCTGATCCCCATATTCACTTGCCAATGCGTCAAGAGTCGGTCCAATGGCTTTGCACGGACCACACCAAGGGGCCCAGAAATCTACCATAACCGGCTTGTCAGAAGTTTTTAACAGTTCGTCAAAATCTTCATCGCTGAGATGAATAATATTTTTAGCCATAGCTCATTCCTATTTTGAGGTTAAAATTATCGAAACTATAAATTCATAATCGGGTTTTGTCAATTTGGGAAGCGAAAAATCAGATCAGAAATTGTGGGGGAAAAGGGATACGCTTTGTTCAGCAGAAGAAAACAAAGCCTATCCCCATAGAAAAAAATCAGGAACGGGCAACTTTACAAACTACCAGTTTTCACCAAGAACCTCAAAATGGGCCTGGGGATGGGCGCAGGCCGGGCACATTTCAATGGCCTCAGTGCCTTCATGCACATAACCGCAGTTCCGGCACCGCCAGGTGACCGGAGCATCTTTTTTGAACACCGTGCCCGCCTCAATATTGGCTGCCATCTCATTGTATCTTTTTTCATGCTGTTTTTCGGCAACAGAGATCATGTCAAACACCATGGCAATGTCATCAAAGCCCTCTTCCCTGGCAGTGGCGGCAAATGCCGGATACATATGGGTCCACTCCTCATTTTCTCCGGCTGCAGATGCTTTCAAATTTTCCAGGGTGGAGCCAATGATACCGGCAGGAAAGGTGCCGTTAATCTCGATCTCGCCGCCCTCAAGAAATTTAAAAAACCGTTTTGCATGCTCTTTTTCCTGGTCTGCCGTTTCGGCAAAAGCAGCAGAAATCTGGACATATCCTTCCTTTTTAGCCTGGCTGGCAAAATAGGTATAGCGCATTCTTGCCTGAGATTCACCGGCAAATGCGGTGAGCAGATTTTTTTGTGTTCTGGTTCCTTTTAAACTTGCCATAATTTGAGCCTCCTTAAATTCCTTACATTCATCGTTCAGGTGTCAGTCTTACCGCAACTAAAATTAATGTTTATCTGCCGTTTTGTTGCGGCACTGATCACAATAGCCTTTAACACAGAGCCTTTTTCCCGTGATTAAAAATTTTTCTTCTATCTCCCGGGGCAAGGTTAAATTTTCCAAGGCATCTGCCTGGAAATCAAATATGTTGTGACAGGAAATACAGTAAAAATGGTGATGTGCTTTCCGGTTTGGCTCAAACCGTCTGGGATCACCATGACCTTCCACAACATCAATCAGATGGGCCCCGGCAAAGGTCACAAGGGTCCGGTTGACCGTATCTATGCTGATATTGGGGAATTGTTTTTTGACCTCTTTGTGGATCTGTTCTGCACTGGGATGGGAAACAGAGGCTTTTAACACCTTGTAAATTGTCACACGCTGGGGTGTAATTTTCAGCTTGTTCGCCTTGCATGTTTTGTAGAATAGATCCAATACGCTTTCCTTCCAATATCTACCTAAATAGGATTAAATCCTATTTAGGTAAATCAGTCAATAGTTTTTTTCCATCTTTTAAAAATAGCCGCGAATAAATCCATTTAGATCATTGTAACTGATCTTTTCCACGGTGGCCTGCCCAATCTGCCCAAGAAAAACAAAAAAGAGATGATCTCCTTGTTTTTTCTTATCCCTGGATGCCGCCTCAATGATCTGTTCCGGGGAAAAGTCAAAACCGGCAGGAAGGTCAAGCCCTGAAACTAAATCCTTAATTCGGTCCACATCCCCTTGCGTGAGGTATCCTTTCAGTTGGGAAAACTGTGCTGCCGCGACCATTCCTGCGGCAACGGCACGGCCATGACCGCAGGGATTGAGTTTTTCAAACGCATGTCCGATGGTGTGGCCGAAGTTAAGGATTCTGCGTTCCCCGGCCTCCCGTTCATCTGCCTGGACCACACGGGATTTAATGGCAACTGAATCCGAAACCATCCGGAAAACAGTGTTCCGGTCCAGGGCCAGGGCCTTATCCCGGTTATTTTCGACAAACGCCAGAAGAGATAGATCCTTGATCAGTCCATGTTTGACAATCTCGGCCAAACCGTTGGAGATCTCCTTGGCCGGCAGGGTAGACAGCATTTCGATGTCACACAGGACAAATTCGGGTTGGCGGAACACCCCCACCATATTTTTAAAGGCATCCAGATTCACTGCGTTTTTACCGCCGACGCTGGCGTCTACCTGGGAAAGAAGTGATGTGGAAACAAAGCCGAAACGGATACCCCTTAGAAAAACAGATGCTGCAAATCCGGCAATGTCACAGACAATACCACCGCCGATGGCCAGCAAAAAACTTGACCTGTCGCACCCTGCTTTAATCATTTCCCGCAGGATATACTCCAGCGTAGCAAGGGTTTTGATTTTTTCTCCGGTACCGATGGTGATCACATGGCCGGCAGGAAAGGATGCGCCGTAATGTTTCAGAATGTTTTCATCGGTAACGATGACCACAGATCCCTGGTCTGGCAAGTAATCTTCTGCACGTGACAAGGATTCTCCCACATGGATGGCGGATGTACCCTGCCCGCCCTTAACTGTAAACGTTTTAATCATTTTTTTGCCTTGGGGAATGATAGGGTTGATATGTATTGTTTTTCACTGGTAATTTTTTATCAACACCCATGGGTTTGGGCAAACAAAAAAAAGGGCAAATCAATAACACCCTTTTTTGCGAATCTTTGAAAACTCGGATTGACACTCTAAATTTTCAATGATACTTCACCCAGATGCAAGGCGCAGAAAAAATTGTAACCGGTTCAACCCCATGGTTGTGCGAGACTTAATCCTTTCAATCAATAAATCATTTAAGGGAGAACTCCTGTTGGCAAATCATGGCTTTATCCGCAGGTGCATAACGGAAACCTTAGAGGGGTTGAAGGAGGGGTTGACGCGTTTTTCCGGGCCCAGCCGGGCAGCAGTCATTTATGCCATCACACCCGATGATCCCATCCATATTTTTGATCCCCAGAACCTTCTGGCTGGACACGAACCCAAATTCAAAAAGTTGTATATTGATTCCGATGACTGGCGAACAAAGTGTTCCATCAAATATGACAAAAAAAAATTCAGCAATGTGATTCCCGAAGAAAATCTTGGGTTGGCCGGACTGATATCCTATGGCGGCAGATCCAGCGCCATTGTTTATCAGATGTGGTTTACTGATCACCATCCAGATATGTGCAGTATCGGTCCAACTGAGCGGTGGCTGGAGCATGCGGTTTACAGATTCTCCCATGACATGGCCAATGAAGAAGACCTGTACACAGGCATTTCCGGTTCTTTTCTCAAAGAATACGCCACCCATGCGGTCAGAGATTTTATTGTGGATGAAATGAATGTTCTGATCGGCTGGGATACCAGAATGCGGGTTTACCCGATTTTAGAGGCCGTGCTTAAAATTTCAAGAACGCCGGAAGAGGGAAAATGGCCCAGGGGCCGGCTGATTTTTGTGGAAAAAGAATCAATCCCCAAAATGAATTTTATTCTGGAACTTCCCAGGGCGGAGCAGCCGGTACTGGACAATGTCAAGCATGTCAGAAAGCTGCTTTTGTCGGTTGAAAACTCAGATTTAAGACTGGTTGCCACTGAAAATACGATTATCGGCATCACCCGGGAAGATCAACCGGATTTTTACCTCTCTGTGGATTTCAGGGGCGGATACGGTTTTCTGGGACTCAATGACACCCAGATATGCTCTTTCTCCGACGGCAGCTTTAAATCCACCACACATAAAGCAAAGATGGTACAGGTGGAAGAGGCGTTAATGGACTCTGATATGGATGCTGAAAACGCAACAGCTCTATTTCAGATCATCACCGGGATTGTTCACAATGCTGCCAGCCACCGGTATGGATGCACCATTGTGATTGACATGAATCCGTCCCCGGTTTTTATCATGGGACATTCCCTGCGCCATCCCCTGGATCTGAGACATCAGGACAATTATAATTTGACCCGGTCCCTGTCCAAGGTTGATGGAGCCCTGCACATCGGGGCTGATCTCAAACTACATGGATTTGCCTGCCTTTTGCAGGGCAGGAATGTGCCCGGGGAAAACAGGGCCAGGGGCGCCAGGTTCAATTCAGCACTACGGTTCACGGCAGAACATGAGAATGTGATTGTCATCGTGGTCTCATCCGACAGCCTGGTCTCGGTTATGATGAAAGGTGTGATCATGGAAACCATATGGAAACAGGAATCCTCTGCCATATGCAATATCCCTATTCCCTTGGAAAAATGGGTGGCTCAAACTTGATCATTGCGCGCAAGTCAATGATGTCCACACCATGAAAGATTAAACCCCATGACCCAGGACGCCATAGAACAGTTAATATCCCGTGTTTTTCCGTCACTTCCTCCCCCCCTTTATCAAACCTTGCAGCAACGGATCCAGGACTGTTTTTCTGCAGGGAATATACAGGATATCAGCAAGCTGCCTGTCCCTGATCTGGATTTTACCCGGGTGATGCTGCTCAGCCCCTTTACGGCTGAACATATAATTGCAACCCCCCTGATACTTGAACGGCTTGGTCAAAGCGGCGATCTTGATAGATCATATGCCCCGGAGGACATTAAAAAGAGGCTTGCCTCGTTTATTGGAGATCTCCAGGACAGCACAGGGCTTAAAGCCCGGTTGATTGAATTCAAGGTGTATGAAATCATTCGTATTGCCTGGCGGGATCTTACGGGGGCTGCACCGTTGTCCGAAACCATGGCGGATCTATCCGGTCTTGCCTGTGCCTGCATCTCCTGTGGTTTTGAACAATTGTATCCTATGCTGACCCAAAAATGGGGAACCCCGAAAGACGCTGACGGCAATGTTCAGAACATTGTGGTGCTGGGTATGGGTAAACTTGGGGCCGGCGAGTTGAATTTTTCTTCGGATATTGATCTGATTTTTGTGTTTCCAAAGTCAGGGCAGACCGATGGCGACAGATCCATATCCAATGATCAATTTTTCATAAAACTGTGCCGGGAATTCATCAAGTTGTTTTCAATGGACAGCGGCGCCCATCTTTACCGGGTGGACACCCGTCTGCGTCCGTTCGGAGACAGCGGGCCCCTGGTGATGGATGCGGATGCGTTTGAATATTATTACCAGTCCCAGGGTAGAGAATGGGAACGCTATGCCATGATCAAAGCAAGTCCGGTGGCAGGGGATATTGAAGCAGGCAACACAATTATTCAAGCCCTGAATCCTTTTATTTTCCGCAGATATCTGGATTATGGATCCTTTGATTCCTTCAGGGATATGAAACAGCGTATCACACTGCAGGTGAAGAGCGCCAGACTGAAACACAATATCAAAATCGGGGCAGGCGGTATCAGGGAAATTGAATTTTTCGGCCAGCTTTTTCAGCTCATCAGGGGCGGGGTGGAACCGGCACTCCAGGCTCGGCCCATATTGGCGGTGCTGGACACCTTGGCTGAAAAAAAACTGATCGCTAAAAACGTGTGTGATGAACTCAAAGACGCGTATCATTTTCTCAGGCTCGTTGAAAACAGGCTCCAGGAATACCAGGATCGGCAGGTCCACGATATCCCCGAAGATCCGGTCCAGCGCCAGATCCTTGCCCTGGCCATGGGATATGATGATGAACAGGCTTTTTATGCCAGGCTGTCCAGGGTTCAGGGTGTTGTGCACAAACATTTTTCCGGACTTCTGGTGCAGGCCGATGACGAAGACAATGACAGCAGCAGCCAGGAATTGAAACAGATATGGGACAGTATCACAGATCCCCAGTTTCAGGGTGAAGATCTCTCTGTTGCCGGTTACCGGGATACAGGGGCTGTGATGCGCCATCTTAAATCCCTGGCCGAACATCCCCATACCCGCAAGCTTTCTGAGACCGGGCGTAATAAACTGTCCCAGCTTTTGCCCCGGCTCATTAAAAAAGTGGGGGAGCACCAGGATGCAGACGCGGTGATGGGCAAACTCATTGACCTGGTGGCGACCATTGAGCGGCGGACCTGTTACCTCTCTTTGCTTATCGAAAACAGAGGCGCCCTTGATACCTTGATTGTGCTTGCCCGTAAAAGCCCATGGATTATTTCCTATTTAAGCCAACACCCGGTTCTGTTAGATGAACTTATGGATCCGGTGACCCTGTATTCACCGCCCAAACGGGATCTGCTTGGCCAGGAGATGGAAAGCCTGATGGCCCGGGTTCCGGAGGATGATCAGGAATACCTGCTGGAAGCACTCAATATTTTCCGCCAGATCAATACGCTCAGGGTCGCAGCCGCGGATGTATCAGGCAATTTTCCACTGATGAAGGTCAGCGATCATTTGACCTGGATTGCTGAAACCATTCTTAATCAAGTGTTGGCGTCTTCCTGGCAAATTGTAACCCACAAATACGGTTATCCCAGGGGCATGGAAGGCAAAGGCGCTGACGGGTGCGGATTTATGGTCATCGCCTATGGAAAAGTGGGCGGATTTGAAATGGGATATAAATCCGATCTGGATCTGGTTTTTATTTATGATGCGGAATCCGGATATACCAGCGGTACAGAACGGTCCATCGACATCGGCCGGTTTTATTCTAATCTTGGCCAGCGCATTATCCATGCTCTGACCATGCATACGCCGGCCGGCACCCTCTACGGTGCTGATATGCGGCTTCGTCCCGGCGGGGAGTCAGGCACCATCATCACCCATATCCAGGCATATGAGGATTACTTGAAAGACCAGGCCTGGACATTTGAGCACCAAGCCCTGATCCGGGCCCGTCCTGTGGCCGGTGATCGGGCATTGTTCAAGCGTTTTGACACCATACGTAAAAAAATTCTGACCTGTGAGCGTGATCATTCAATATTGAAAAATGAAGTGGGGCAGATGCGTGAAAAAATGCGGACCCAACGGTTAGTATGTGAACCGGGATTATTAGATCTCAAGCAGGGCAGGGGGGGGATTGTGGACATTGAATTTTTTGTTCAATACCTGGTGCTGCGCCATGCCTGTGATTATCCCGATATTGTGGAGTGGACGGATAATGTCCGCCTGCTTGAGGCCCTGAGTGTGGATGCCCTGATATCTGCTGAGGAGAGCGGTATTCTCCAGAATGCCTATGTAACCATGCGAAAGGCCATTCACCGGCTCACCCTCCAGGAGCGGTCTGCCACAGTTGATGAAAACCTGTTCATTGAGCAGACAGCCGAAGTCGCGCAAATCTATGATGCTGCGCTTCTGTCAAGCGAATAAGACCCATGGTCAAAATAAAATTACCCATCTGTGACAGATTGAATTCTGACCTTGGGCATAACACATTGGAAATATAACTATGACAACGTCTGAACATACCATGGCCAGCATGTCAAATCGTGAACTGCTTGGCAGCGGCACATTCACATTTGCCTGTCACGATGGTGTATCCTGCTTTACCCGTTGCTGTCATAATGCAGATATGTACCTTTATCCCTATGACATTGTGCGCATGAAGCAGAACCTTAACATGACCTCGGAAGCGTTTCTGACTGAACATACCACAACAGCCATCCGCGACATGCCCACCTTTCCCAACGTGATGCTGAAAATGAGCGATCGGCAAGGCGCTCCCTGCAACTTCTTGACAAAAAAGGGGTGTACGGTTTATCCGGATCGACCCTACTCCTGCAGGGCCTATCCCCTGGAGCCGGCCATTTATGGTGACGCCGGCGGCAGTATGCGCATGCAGTACTTTGTCATGCACCATGATTATTGTAAAGGGCATGGTGAAGATCAAACCTGGACTGCCAAAGCGTGGATGTCGGATCAAGAAATGGAGATGTATCACGAACCCAACAAATGCTGGGCCCGCATTGCCGCCCGCTTCCAGTCCAATGCCTTTAACTCCCGGCAGATTGATGTGAACAGTCCGCCCATGAAAATGGCTTTCATGGCCAGCTACAACATGGATACCTTCCGCCGTTTTGTTTTTGAAAGCAGTTTTTTATCGCGTTATGTGGTCCCGCAGCAGCAGCTTGACGCGGTGGAACAAGATGACCGGGAGCTGCTTATGCTGGGGCTTTCCTGGATAGAGCGGTTTTTGTTTGGGGAAGGGGGCTTAGAGGAGCGCACTTGAGGTGCTGTAAGAGCCTGTTCGGTCATTAGGGGATCGAAGCGAAATCTCATGAAAATGAGAACCAGTTTTTACAAATTTTGATCATGGGCCTTAATGGGCCTTAATCGCCGGACTATTGACATAAAATTTGGGAGAATTGGGGCCATTTTCATGAGATTGCATCCGATTCATCAATTGCTAAACATTCTTATACGTGCATCTGATCCATGGCTTTTTTCATCTGCCTGACAGCCTGGCGCAGACGTTCTTCATTTTCAACCAGGGCCAGACGAAGATACCCCTCTCCCTCTTCGGAGAAGCCGGCTCCCGGCGCCACGGCCACATTGCCTTTGTTCATCAGCTGGATGGCAAATTCCATGGAACCCATTTGATTAAAAGGTTCAGGGATTTTTGCCCATACAAACATACCGGCCTTTGGCTTTTTTATATCCCATCCGATTCGCTCAAGACCTGAACAAAGGACATCCCGACGGTTTTCATAGATTTTTGCAAGTTCCGGAATGGTATCATCACAGTCCCTGAGCGCAATAATCCCTGCCACCTGAATGGCGGAAAAGATACCATAATCAAAATAACCTTTGATTTTTCCAAGCGCCTCGACAATTTTTTCATTACCAACGCAATACCCAATGCGCCAGCCAGCCATATTGTATGATTTGGAAAAGGAGCCAAATTCAACACCAACATCTTTGGCGCCCTCAATTTCCAGGAAACTTGGGGCAACATATCCGTCATAGGTTATTTTGGCGTAGGCAAAGTCATTGATGACCATGAACTTGAACCGTTTTGCAAGCGTTACAATCTCTTGGAAAAAAGCCTTATCCGTCACAACGCCGGTGGGGTTGTGGGGATAATTGAGCATCAGAACCTTTGGACTG
>PDTI01000059.1 GCA_002747145.1 Desulfobacter postgatei | reverse complement strand
TCCAAGATATTGTCTGTACTGTTCATTTTCAGGGTCCAGATCCAGACTTTTTTTTGCAAAGAGTAACGCAATGGGCAGGTTTTTTTTCTGCAACGCCATGGCCCGGGCATAACCGTGCAAGGCTTGGGCATCATTGGGATTGAGTTTTACAGCTTGGTTAAACTGGGCTGCGGCCCCCGGGGCGTCTTCTCTTTCCAGACAGATCTGGCCTTTGATTCTAAAAGCGGTACCGGATTCAGATTTCAGCCGTATGGCGGCATCCAGGTGAGGCATGGCCAGGTCAAATTCGATGTTGTGGAGAACCATCACCTCTTCGGGATTGATATTCCGGGCCTTTTCAAAAAATTCCATGGCCTTGTCCAGACAGGCCTCCACCCCAAAGGCCACGCCCAAACTGTTAAGCAGGTTGATATCGGCCGGGGCAATGGAAAGTCCTTTTTCGTATTCAGTGATGGCTGCGTCAATGTTATTGAGCTGGAACAGCCTGTCTCCACTGATATTCAGGGACCGGCCGTCAAATTCAACCGTGTGTCCGGGGCCAAAAAATGCCGCATGGTCCAGGGCTTTGAGCGCGCATCCCGCCATCTCTTCAACCGGGAAATCATGAAAGGGAAAGGCAATTGTTCCCATGATCAGTTTGGTATTCAGGGCTTGGGAGAGTGTTTCATTGAGCAGGTCAAGCAGTTTTTTACCCTGGGCAATGGTGTGGTAATCCCAGAACACAAAAATGGCAGTGAACGGGTCCAGGCATTCCCAGATGCCTCTATCCTCATCCAGCACCGAATGAAAGCAGGCGTGAAACATCTCATTTGCTTTATCAATGGTCTTTTGGGGTGCTGCCGGATCAATCTGTATGGCTGCCGTGGTAAATGTCTGTTGGGATGCACAGGTATCGGCAATACGCCGGGAAAAAATTTTAAACTCCTTTGACGGCTGTGTGAGCAGATCCGAATAGTAAACTTCCGGGGGGGTAAGATCCGGGCTGTCCCCGGGTGTTTTTAAAAACGGGATCTCTTTTGCATTGAATTTCAGCATCATAATTAATTTATCAGTTTTTTCAGGATGTCGGCAAGGATCTTGGCCTGCCCTGGTTGAAGTGTTCTGGGATCAATGATGAACCAATCGTCCTCAATGCGGCCTATCACCGCAGGATCAAAGGCCCGCAGTTTTTTGTCCAGGGCGGTTTCGGAGATGGTTTTGGGGCGGATGGTCAGGCATCGGGTGGGCAGGGTGAGTCCGGGATAGGAACCGCCGCCCGGCCTGGACGTCATGTCTGCCAAGGCAAGTTCTGCCTGGTTTCCCACAGCTTCTGTGACAAGGGAAAACAAAACCTGTGCGTCCCGGCAAATCTGTTCATAGGACAAGGTCAGCATTCTAAGTGTGGGGATCTTTTCAACAGCGGATGGGGTATCCCGGTAAAGCTTGAGCGTTGCTTCCAAACCTGCCAGGGTCATCTTGTCAATGCGCAAAGCCCGGGTCAGCGGGTTGGCCTTGATCTGGTCCAGGTATTGTTTTGTACCCACAATAATGCCGGCCTGGGGGCCGCCTAACAGCTTATCTGCGCTGAAGGTAACCACATCCGCACCTGCGGCCACCTGTTCAAAAACCGGGGGTTCGAAAGGCAATCCAAATGTACTGAAATCGATCAACGTGCCGGAGCCTAAGTCCTCCATCACTGGAATGCCATGGGGTTTTCCAATGCCCACCAGTTCCTTGAGTGAAACCGATGTGGTGAATCCCTCAATTTTATAATTGGCGGTATGGACTTTGAGTAAAAGCCCTGTCTTTTCAGTAATGGCATTGGTGTAATCATGGAGATGGGTGCGGTTGGTGGTTCCCACTTCCTTTAAAATACACCCGCTTTTTATCATGACGTCCGGTATCCTGAAGGAGCCGCCGATCTCCACAAGTTCTCCTCTGGAAACAATGACTTCTTTTCCCTGGGCAAGGGTATTTAAGGCCAGCAGTACGGCGCCTGCATTGTTGTTTACGGCCATGGCTGCCTGGGCACCGGTTAATTCGCAGATCAGCGCTTCAATGGCCGCGTAGCGGATGCCGCGCTTGCCCGTTGCAAGATTGAGCTCAAGGTTGGAATACGAGGATGAGACCGCCATGATATGATCTAAGGCATCCTGGCAGAGCAGGGCCCTGCCAAGATTGGTGTGCAGAATCACGCCGGTGGCATTGATTAAAGGATTGAGCCGGTTTTTCATTTTCTGTGCAGTGAGCAGGGCAGCCTGTTTTATGATGGCTTCATCACTGATTATCACAGGCCTGTCTTCAAGTATTTGTGTGCGGGTATGGTCAATGGCCCTTCGTACGGATTCAAGTACAAGGCTGCGCGGTACCCGTGTAAACCGGTCATCTGTTGCGGCAAGGGATAGAATATGATCCACACCGGGCAGGGATTTTAATTGTAAATGCTTATCAGCCATTGCCTGGTCTATGTGACGGTTTCTGTATCAGTATATCCATGGGCAGGTCGTCAATGCACCGGGCCAGGGATGCACCGTCCAGATTCATTTTTTTCATGATGGTTTCCAGGTGCAGAGCATCTATGTTATCAATATTAAAACCTGTGAAAAATTTTTCCATGACCCGGTCCGCCAGATAGACAATCTCCACCAGCTGTGAATGGGCTTTTGCATCTCCAGGGGTATGGTGCCAGCGAATCACTTCGATCAATGCATCTGAAAAGCGCCATTTCTCTGCCAGGATCACGCCTGCCTGGCAGTGGTTGATCCCCAGTGCTTTTTCTTCAGCCTGGATGATACTTTGCGTGTCAGCCCCTAGCGAACGGAAAAAAAACGGCAGACAGTCTGCGATATGCTGGTCCAGAACGACCTTGCCGATATCGTGAAGCAGGCCTGCCGTGTAAGCCGGCCAGGGATGAACTAAACCGGTCTCCTTTGCAAGTCGCTCTGCAAGGCAGGCCACACCCACGGCATGGAAAAAAAGCCCTCCCTTGCATAGGGAATAGCCTGAGGGGCCGCTCTGTTGGAAATAGCTTTCAATGGCCGTTGTTATTACACTTTTGGCCAGCCTTTCCTTGCCAAGCATCATCACCGCATCCTTGAGCGAGTCAATTTTTATGGTTCCCGAAAAAAGGACTGCGTTGCACATTTTCAATGTCTGAGCAGACAACACTTGGTCCTGGGACAACTCCTGGGTAATATCATCAATACTGTAGCTGTCCTGGCTGATCATCCTAAAAATTTTTAGTGCTGTCTGGGGTATGGGTTGGAGATTGTCAATGGTGGCCATGATGGCTTCAGGATCCGAAATTGGTGCAATGACGTCTGATGCACTGGTCGATTCCCAGACCGGTGCAATTTTTGTTTCACCGGTCATCATGTCCAGTTCAAGGGTGCATGCAAAAAAACCGCCGGTCTCAGACCTGAGGATTTCAATACCCTGTTCTTTTAGTATTCGGCGGGCAATATCTGCAGATCGCCCCCCGATATCCAGGCCCAGATCCATGGTGGAAACAGGCCCGACCAGGGCCCCGCCTGCAATGGTAGCCTTCAACGTTTGCGTGGTACAACCCATGCGGATAAGTTCGTTGATCAGCATGGGAATGCCCGTAGACGCATATTTTCCCGGGGAGTCAGGTTGAAAATCTGTACTTCCTATCGGGGAGGGTAAAAGGATATGGATCAGTCCTCCAGCTTTCCGCTTTTGGTCATACAATGCCAGGCCCAGGCAGGTTCCAAGGATGGCCTGGAATTTCTGAGGTGATTTTTTCCCCACCCTGAAGTGGCTTGTGGGAATGTACTTGTTTTGTATGTCGTTCATTAAATTAAAGATATATATTCATTTTTGTTGAAATACGCTTAGAGCTTGTTTGGTAATTGATGAATTGGCTGCAATCTCATAAAAATGGCCCCAATTTTATGCGAATAGTCCGACTATAAACAAAAAATTTGTAAAAATTAGTTCTCATTTTCATGAGATTTCGCTTTGATCCCCTAATTACCAAACACGCTCTTAGGGAAAAACCACTTTTTTGCCATCATGGGTGGCCGTACGGTTTCTGCCGTTTTTTTTGGCTACATAAAGGGCCTTGTCCGCCCTTGCAATCAGGGCGTCTAAGTTTTCGCCGGCAATGAACTGGGCCACGCCTAAGGAGATGGTAATGGTGCCTAGATCTTTGCCTTCGCTTTTGGTCTGCCATCTCATTTTTTCAAGGCTGGTACGGATCTGTTCGGCCAGGATAAAGCCGCCGTCCTTTTTGGTTTCGGGCAATGCCATGATAAACTCTTCACCGCCAAACCTTGCAGCAACATCCTTACCTTTGATGTGTTTCCGCAAAAGTTTGGATAATAATTTGAGTACATTATCACCGGTAAGATGGCCATAGGTATCATTTATTCGTTTAAACTGGTCGAGGTCTGCAATGATTAACGTTAAGGGCTCGTTCTCCTTCTGGGCTTGTTTCATGGGTTTCGCAATGGCATCCTCAAAACCCCGGCGGTTAAGGAGTCCTGTGAGCATATCCGTTTTTGCCGCTTCCCTCAGGCTTTTGAGTTCCAGCGTTAGCGAATCAAGTTCGCTGATGGTTTTATGAACATTGTTTTTAAGTTCGCTATTGCCATCAATGATCCGCTGGGTTTTAAAAAGAATATCCCGACAAATGTTTTTTATATCCGGTTCGGTTGAGGCACTCTTTAATTGCTCAAGATGGGCTTTGAGCTCTTCTCCCTGGCGGCCCATACGGTTTCCGGCCTCGGTAAGACGGGAGGTCATTTCGTTAAGAAGGCTTTCCGCTTTTAGGGTTTGTTCCCGGGTTATAAGCAAGGGCCTGTCCAGAACGTAGCTCCTGAACCACTCAAGGACCTTTTGATAGTCTATGAGTTTTTTTTTCTGCCGGGTTGTCTGGATTTCCTTTTGCAATTCAGGATTTCGGCCCGAGGCATAGTCATACCACACCGAATAGGTAATTGGGGTATAAGGCAGTTTTAGTTCGGAGATCTCTTTGAGAACTATTCGAAGATATCTTCCGGATGCTTCTAGGGAATCAGGATATAAACTTTTTAGCATTGAGTTCCCTTCTGTTCTATTTAATTGCGGCAGAAATTGGCATTCTGTAACAGATTATTGAAAGATAATACTTTTATTCCTACTATCATAAAAGCAGTTGAACAATCAACAATAATTCTGATTTCCAGACAGATAATACCTATGGGTTGTACGTTTGGGGCTGTATTTTTTTAAGGTAAAAAAAAGCCTTTTGTGATAAGATCAGCGCAATTTTATTTTGATCATGGGCCTAAAAGACGATTATGCAGAAAACCCCAAAAGAATACATTATTTTCCCTCTGGATTTCCCCGGTATGGAGGTGGCCCGGTCTCATATCCGGCAGCTTGACGGCTGGGTGGGCATGTTTAAAATCGGCCTCGAACTGTTTATTCGCCAGGGCCCGGCTGTGGTGGAGGAGGTTAGAAAAATGTCCAGTGCAGGTATTTTTCTTGATTTGAAACTGCATGATATCTCCACCACAGTTGGCCGGGCCATGGCCCGGGTGGCAGATCTCGGGGTGGATCTGGTAACCGTCCACGGCGCTTGCTCACCAAAAATGCTTGGGGCTGCCGTTGAAAATGCCGGAAAAACTAAAGTGCTTGCTGTTACCCTGCTTACGGACAATGACGCAGATATGGTCCGTGCCCAGGGATTTAAGGATGAATATGCCACTGCCCCGGAAAAGCTGGTGCTGTTGCGGGCCCGTATGGCTCTGGATGCTGGATGTGCCGGTGTCGTGTGCTCCGGGCAGGAAGCCGCCATGTTGAAAGCGCTATTGGATAAAGGGTGCCTGACTGTTACCCCGGGAATCCGGCCCCAATGGAGCATCACACCCGGGGATGACCAGAAACGGGTTGTCACGCCGGCCAAGGCTGTGCAGGCAGGTTCTGACTATATTGTCATTGGACGTCCCATCCGGGATGCAAAGGATCCGGCCCGGGCCGCTGAAAAGGTGGCTCTTGAAATTGAAGCCGGTCTGTCTGGAACTGCTACCTAGGCTGTCTGACAGCCCGCCCGGGGTAGGGATAATTTAATTAGTGTTCCTTGTCCAAGCCAAAGGCTGCGTGCAGAACCCTGACCGCAAGTTCGGCATATTTCGCCAGAATTACACATGAAATACGGATCTCAGAGGTTGAAATCATGCGAATGTTGATGTTTTCCTGGGCCAAGGCTTTGAACATCACCGCTGCCACGCCGGAATGACTTTTCATCCCCAGGCCGATGACGGATACTTTAGCAATCTCGGTGGCGGTTTTTATTTCGCCGGCATCAATTTCATCCGCCACTTTTTCTGAAATTTCCATTGCCCGGTTAAAATCGTCCATGGTCACGGTAAAGGTCAGATCTGTTTCCCCGCCGGTACGGGAGTTCTGGATGATCATGTCCACAGAGATACCGGCCTCGGCAAGTGCACCGAAAACCTTGGCTGAGATGCCGGGCTGATCAGGAACGCGCTTAAATGTGATTCTTGCTTCATTCATGTCACAGGTGATGCCTGATACCACCGGACTTTCCATGTCCTCACTTTCGTTGACAACCATGGTTCCTCCCTTCTCATTGAATGATGACCGGACATGCACGGGCACGTTGTATTTTTTGGCAAATTCCACAGACCTGATCTGGAGAACCTTTGCTCCCAGAATGGCCATTTCAAGCATTTCATCATAAGAAATTCTGCTGATCTTCCTGGCTTTGGGGCAGATCCTTGGATCGGTTGTGTACACCCCGTCTACGTCAGTGAAGATCTCACAGACATCGGCTTTGAGCGATGCGGCAATGGCAACGGCCGAGGTGTCGGAACCTCCCCGGCCCAGGGTCGTGATGTCCCCGCACTCGTCCGCCCCCTGGAAACCTGCCACCACGACAATATTTCCCTCATCCAGGGCTTCACGCAGGTTCTGGCTGTCAATCTCCCGGATTCTGGCCTTGCCTGACATATGATCGGTATGGATGCCGGCCTGGAAACCTAGAAAGGATTTGGCTTTAAGTCCTCTTGATTTGAGCATCATGGCCATTAAAGCCGCCGTGGTTTGCTCTCCGGTTGCCAGAAGAACGTCCAGTTCCCGTTTATCCGGATTTTCGGATACCTGTCCGGCAAGGCTGAACAGATTATCTGTCACGCCTGCCATTGCCGAAAGTACTACCACCATCTGATCTTTATTTTCATGGGCTTTTTGGACCCGGTCGGCCACGTTGGAGATCCTTTCGATATCTGCCACAGATGTGCCGCCAAATTTTTGCACCCGTAACGCCATTGTATCTTCCAAAATCTTGAGCTTTGATTAATATTACACCTGAACAATGCATTCACCGTGTTGAGTTTTGGCCGGCCAAAACTCAACACGGTGAATGCATTGTTCAGGTTACAAAGATAAAATGCTTAACAAATTTATTCCGACTTGTCCAGATGGGGAAAAGGTTATTTTTCTAGTATAGCCAGTATTCAATTCAAAATGGATGTAAAGATCAAATACAAAGCCGGTTTCAATGAGAAGATTGGGCCATTCCACCAGCGTGACACTGTTTTGTTTCATCTGATCCTCAATGCCGATGCAGTCGAGCTCATCCGGGTCTGAAAGCCGGTACAGGTCCAGGTGGCACAAACACATTTTCCCGGCCGGATATTCATTCATGATGGTAAAGGTGGGGCTGGTGATATAGTATTCCTTGTCTGCGCCCAACCCTTTGGCAAAACCCTGGACAAAACAGGTTTTGCCACAGCCAAGATCTCCTGTCAGGGCCATGGCACAACTTAAATGCCGTTCCCGGATGTACAGGCCCAGACGCCTGGCCACTTCCTGGGTCTGTTCCGGGCTTTGGGATCTAATTTCTTTCATGACAAAACAGTTTTTAACGCTTGGGGAATGCCTGCCACCATATCCGATGCCAAAAATCCAAAGGTGTGGTCTTGGGACAGAAGATCCCCGCACAATCCGTGAATGTAGACGCCTGCAAGCGCAGCAGATTCAGAGGGTAGCTTCTGGGTTAGGAACGCCGCAATCATGCCGGTGAGTACATCACCCATACCACCACAGGCCATGCCTGGGTTTCCCGTGGGGCAGATGAATACGGCCCCGTCCGGGCAGGCCACAAGGGTCTGGGCCCCTTTGAGCACCAGGATAACGTTGTGTCTTTCAGCAAAGTTCCGGGCGGTTTTCATCCGGTTCTGCTGAATATCCGCAGTGGTTTTCCCGGTAAGACGGGCCATTTCACCGGGGTGGGGAGTAAGGATCACCGGAACTTTGGCTGTGTTCAGCATGTCAGGATCTGTAGCAATACAGTTCAGGCCGTCGGCGTCAATGACTATGGGTAGGGATGAAATGGCCATAATACGTTTGATCAATTCCCGGGTACCGGAATCCGTGCCGATACCGGGTCCCAGGGCCAAAGCTGTTTTGTTTGCCAAAAGCGTAATAATGTCATCCAAGGCTGTAGTATCCAGGCCGCCGGATGGCGTCTGGGCAAGCGCGGCCGTCATGGGTTCCATGACCATGGGTTCCATGACGGGCATAAGCTTTTCAGGAACGCCTAAGGTCACAAGACCTGCACCGGTGCGCATGGCAGCGTTGGCGCACAATGCTGCGGCACCGGTTTTGCCCGGCGAACCGGCCAGTACCAGCAGATGACCGAAACTGCCCTTATGGGCATTGAAATCCCTAGCCGGTATCAGGTCCGCAATGTCATGGGATTCAGGCAGAAAAATATAGGGGGATTGTGCTTTTGCAATATGACCGGGAATCCCAATGTCAATCACCTCCAAGGCACCAGTATGAAAATTGCCTGGGTATAGAATATGCCCGGCCTTGACAAACGCAAAGGTTGCTGTGGCATCGGCCTGGATGGCCACCCCGCAGATGGCACCTGTATCTGCATTGATTCCTGACGGGATGTCCACGCTGAAGACCGGTTTGTCCGAATCGTTAATCAGTTCAATGACATCACGGTAAATGCCCCGGACATCGGAATTAAGTCCTGTGCCGAAAATAGCGTCCACGACCAGGTCATGGTTCGGCAGAATTTCGGCTACTGCTTCCAAGGACGCTTTGTCATGGATTTCAATAAATTGTGACAGGGAATGTTCGGCCAGAAGATTCACGACCAGATCCAGATTGGCTCTGGCATCGCCCTGGACCCGGTCCCGGGTGGACAAAAGAAAGAAGCTGACGCTTACCCCCATCTCCATGAGGTAACGTCCGATCACAAACCCGTCTCCGCCGTTGTTGCCCCGGCCCGCCACCACAGCCACCCTGGCACCTTCAAGGTTAAATTGGTCGCAAAGCATCTCCAGGGCACCCCGGCCGGCATTTTCCATGAGCACCCGGCCTGGAATGCCAAAGGTTTCAATGGTGTTTTTATCCATCTGCTGCATCTGTTTAGTGGTGACAATGATCATGATTTGTGTTCCTTTGTCAGGCCATTACCGCTTTATATCTGAAGCAGGAGACCAGGTGATCGTTAACCATGCCCGTGGCCTGCATGTGAGCGTAGATGATTGTGGGCCCGGCAAATTTAAACCCGCGGTTACATAGGTCTTTTGAAAATGCGTCAGATTGACGGCTTCTGGCCGGAACCTGATCTTGGCTGGTATAGTGGTTGATGATGGGCGTCCCGTCCACAAATCGCCAGGCATAGGCATCAAAGCTGCCGAATTCTTCCTGGATTTTTAAAAATGCCTGGGCATTGGTGACTGCAGACCGGACTTTAAGCTTGTTTCTGATGATGCCGGGGTCTTTCAAGCGCTTTTGAATATCAGCTTCAGTGAACTGGGCTACTTTTTCAGGGTCAAACCCGCAGAATGCATTGCAATATCCCTGGCGACGCTTGAGAATGGCCAGCCAGGACAACCCTGCCTGGGCCCCTTCCAGAATGAGAAATTCAAAAATTTTTCGATCATCGTGAACCGGCACTCCCCATTCCGTATCATGATAACGGATATATAAAGGATCACTGGTCACCCAGCCGCAACGTTTAAGGGCAATCATGACAGATTTATACAATAAACTTGGAAAATACGCCATCATAATCATATTCGGAGCTACGCAACACTATGAAACAATCCGGCTTTTTTAAAAAACCCTGCAAAGGGCCACTCTATAGGTGCGCCTTATCTCAGATGCCCGCAAATCAAACGCCTTTCAGAGCCTTAATGATAAAAAATAAACCTCCCAAATGAGATAGAGAACAGCTCATCACTGAATAGGGCTGGCAAAGGGTATGATCATCATGAAACGCACCACAAGGCAGAACAACAGCTTCTGTTTGAATTGCTGTACCTACTGGCAACGTGTACAAAAAACTATTGCAAAATATGCCTTTTCTGCTCAAGCTGAACAATGGAGGGCGTCAAAAAAATAAGCAGTTCATTTCGATCGTCAGACTTGGCTTTTGAACCAAAAAGATAACCTAATCCTGGAATCCCGGCCAGAAAAGGAATACCATCGCTATCCTGGCTCTGGGTCGTCTTGACAACACCGCCGATAACAACCGTGTCGTTATTATTGACCAGCAGCTCTGTTTCCGCCTCGTTTGTCGCTAAAGTAGGAACGCCATCGGAACTGATGCTGGCAACGTCATTTTTGGTCAGACGAACGGTCATGGAAATTCTGTTGTCCGGCGTAACATGGGGCGTTACTTCCAGCAACAAGTCGATATCTTTATATGCCACAGAAGACCCGCCTGAATCATCACGTTCCAGATAAGCATATTCCTGACCCTGTTTGATCATGGCCTTTTTGTTGTCCAGGGTCAAAATTCTTGGGGAGGATACGATCCTGACCTCTCCCTGCGCCTCGGACGCTTCAAGCTGGGCATTCAGTGCACTGCGAGAAGATCCAAGCAGCCCGAAAAAAGAAAAATCACCAGAAATCCCCACGGTTGATCTATTAACAGACACAGAGTAATCATCAACAAAGCCAGATGTCACATCAGATGCATTGGACAGATTCCAGTTGATCCCAAAACTTCTGGAAAAATCCTTTGTTACCTCAACGACCTTTGCCTCAATCATGATCTGGGGCGTTACTTTATCCAGGCGGTAAATCAGTTCATTGGCCTGGTCGATTTTGGCTCGGGTATCGGTAATAATCAGCATATTGGTACGGGTGTCCACTGAAATTTTACCCCGATCCGGGGTCAGAATCTGGGATACATGGGGTTCAACATCAGCCTTTGCATCTGAATAATTGACAGGGATATATTCAGTGAAAAGGGGTTCCAAGGCTTTTTTCTGTTCTTCGGATTTCTGCCGGGCAGCAATGGCTTCCTGACGTTCGTTTTCTTCCCTGGCAAGGGTATCCGTGGTGGCAATACGGATGACATTACCCTCCATCTTTTTACCAAGGCTGTTCATTTTCAAAACAAGATCAAGGAGCTGGTCCCAGGGCACAGGATCCTGAAGGCTCAATGTGACCGTACCTTCCACATCCCTGTCAATGGCAAAGTTCCTTCCACTCACACTTTTCAATATCCTGAAAACATTTTTAATATCTGTTTCATAAAAATCCAGTTTTATTTTTTCACCGGTGTACCGGACCGAAGAAGGATTTAACAAAGGATCTTGGTTCTGAAAAACATTCTTTTCTTGAGCCTTTGACTGCCCCTGATCCTGTTCTTTAAAGCCGGCATGGGGTTTTTGGCCGGCGCCCAGATTTATTTTGGCTTTATCAAATTCAGGTGCAGAGACGGTGGAAGCCTCAAAAGTCATATGAATGCCCTTGGTCGTTTGAACCACTTGGAACGGCACGTTTTCCCGAACTTTGATATCCACCAGCGTGTCATTGGGATTTGCTGGATTTGGCCGGGGCATGACCTGTTCCACTGCAGAATTGAAATAACGGGTTTTAAGAGGCCGCTGATGTCGAAGAGGCACTATTGTATTATACAATATAAGGCTAAAAGAATCATTGGCATCCTGAATGGTCTCATATCGAACCGGATGATCTGTCAGGATCTGAATATCAGACTGGCCAAGTTGATTATTATCAAATTCAATATGAGTCAGATGGGCTGTTGTTCCAGGGATGGGAACATCTTGGGGCAGCACCGCAGCATCTTTCAAACCCTGTCCGGGTTCTTCTGCAACAGGGTCTGTCTCTGCCGTCTCTTTGGAAGAGACCTGGTTACCCTTGAGAATGATACCCAAACGGTCCGGTTTTTCCTCCACAATATACGGCAGGTCCGCTTTAAGCAGGATATCCACCTTGACTGTTGTCTGTGCCTCGTCAATAAACCCCACCTTTATATCGGAGACACGCGAGTCGGAAAATGATCCGGCATCCACCCCCGGTGCGAGACCGGCATTGGGCAGATAGACGCTCACGGCAAACGGGAAAGACTGCTTAATGGACGTATAATCATCCAACGCCCCGGAGGAACCCTGTATCCATACCTCAAACGCATCGGCTTCCGGGTTGATCCATATTTTGTTAACCATTTGAGACAAAGATCCAGAATCATCCTGTGGGGCTTGGCTATCCCGAACCTGAGCTGTATTTACCGATGCTTCATTTTTTCGGGTTACACATCCTGTTATAAAGGAAATCAGTAAAATCAGTAGAACCGATATGATAAGCCCTGTCCCATAATACCTGGCAGCCGACCGATAATTAACCATCATCTTATTCCTCATCCTCGCTTTTATGAAATTTAATCTCCTCATACCGCTTACGACGTTTTCCTCGAAAATCTTTTACTTCTTCTTCAATGGTAATGCCTTTTCTGGTGATGGATGTCACCCGCCCGCCATTGGGCCCGATATAAGTACCAACGCGGACTTCATAGCCTTTACCGCCAGCCTCCTCCACCATGGCAATGGTCCTGCCCTGCATTTCAACAACCGCCACCAGCTTAACCTGGCTTAACCCCAGCTTTTCAAGGGGAGTCAATATCCTCTTGGGTTTTAACTTTCCGGATGGATCTGCCACTGCAGATGCTTTTTTTTCAGCAACCAGAGGAATGAACGGATCCACCCTATCCTTGCTGTCATATTGCGCCATGGGTGTGGAGATACCGGATTTTTGTAAGCTGGCTGCAATAGACACATCCTTGCCTATATGATTGATTTTCACAACATCCTGCGCGGGTTTCAAATCAGAAACCGATGCATGTTTTTTCCCGGCCCCCCCGGAAACAGATATTTGCGGTGTCGACGGATTCAATTTGGAAATAGGTTTGGAAACCACCTGACCCTGTTTTGTCTGTTTTGGCACTGGGGGCTGCGCTTCATTACAGGCTGATACAAGAAATAATGAGGCACCCAAGCCGGCCACGCAACATATTTTAAATATTTTTTCCATATCCGTCGCCTTCTACCTCTTTTTGCGTTTCTTCTTGCGTTTGCTGTCCTTATTATTATCGTCTTTGGGTTCAACAAACATGTAGGTTACGGCTGTGCATTTCATCTGAATTATATTTCTGCCAGCCGCCTCTTTTCCGGAAATCCGGCTCAAATCTATGGTCGGTATATTGACAACACGATTGAGTCCTGCAACCCGGTAAAAAAATTCGGCCATCTGGTGGTAACGACCCGCAACCGTCATTGAAAATGGTATTTCCGTGTAAAAATCTTTCGTTACCATGCTTTGGGGCTCAAACAACTGTACTTCAAGCCCTGCATCCCTTCCTGCCTTGGATATTTCATCCAGCAAAGAAGGCAGTTCTTTTTTATCCGGCAGAGCAGTCATGGCAATATTGAACTGTTCCTGGACTTGGGACATCTGGGCTTCCACCTTTTCAAGGTCGCGGGCTTTAATCTTATACGTTGACAAAAGGTTCGTCTGTTTTTCCAGCTCCTCCCTAGCTGCGGCAAGGGCATCAAATTTGGGGCTAAGCAGCAGAAAATAAAACCCGACACCAACTAACCCTAATGTGCCCAACCAGATAAGCAGGCGCTGGATTTTGGTTAACTCTCCTATTTTTTCAAACAGGGCGTCCATTTTCTCACTTTTTTTCCCGGCCATTATTTTTTCCTTTTTCTGGACTTTCCATTCTTATCTGTCTTGTTGGATACGGGCTTGGGGACTATCTTAGTGCAGGATATTGCAAATTCTTTTAACCGAATATTATCGTGAAGTTTTTTTGTTTTTGACAGCTTTAAGTCTACGGCCCCAAACAAGTCAGAATCTTCAAGATTTCTCATGAATGAGGCAATGGTCGGGTTATCAAAGGCAATCCCTTTTAAAGAAACAGCCTTGGCATCTGCTGAAACACTGGACAACCACATTTTTGTTTCCACAAGTCGCTGGGCCAACTGTTCCAATAAAATCTGCTGCTCATTCTTTCTTTTTTTCAAATCCTCAACAATGGCCAGTTTATCCTTCAACACCTTTAATTTTTTCTTAATCCGGGAAACCTTATCAGCCTTCGCCTTATATTTGAGGCTTTCGGCCTTTACCTGGGCAACCTGATTCTGTGTCCGGCTAATTTCATTGTCCAGTGTATAAAACCCCCACCCCAACAATAGAAGAATAAAAACAAGAGAAAGGACAAATACAGATACCTGACGGCGAATATTTTCCTTTTTCCTGGCATGTCTGAACGGCAACAGATTGATTCGTATCATTTGTCATTCACCCGTCTCATGGCAAGCCCCAGTGCAATGGGGGCCAGAAGCTGGTACGCTTCCAGTTCGCCAAGTTCTTTTGAATCGCTGAGCAGTCCGGCAAAGGGATTAATCTTTGAGACTGTTACCTCCAGCGCCGTAACCAATTTTTCCGTCAGCAGATCTATGAAACCGCCTCCACCGCTGACAACAATCGTTTCAACCCTGGCATTGCCGGGGCTGGACTCAAAGGTATGAACCACATCACAGATATCTGAACACCAGTTGCCGACAACCATCTCATAAAGCTCCTCCAGCATCTGTCCAGATTCCGGATCATTGACCTCTCCCATGATGATCTTCAGTGCTTTTTCACGGTCAATCTCAAATCGTTCACTGACGACAGAAACAAGTTGTTCACATCCGTTGGTCATGTCCCGCATCATCATGGAATTATTATTTTGAAGTATATTCACACTTGTTTTCGAAGCCCCCACATCAAGCAGCAGGGTTGTACGGCCATGATCTACATCAGGAAGGATTTCATAAACATTTTGAAGCGCAAACGTATCCACGTCAATAATAACGGGGTTAAGGCCCGCCATATGGATCAGCTCAACATATTCATCCACCAGATCCTTCCTTACCGCGACAAGAAGCACATTCATTTGTTCTGCAGAGAACTCACTATCACTCAGAATCTGGTAATCGATATTAACATCATTTATATCATAAGGAATATATTGCTCGGCCTCTGCGCGAATATTTGTATGCAATTGCTCATCAGGCAGCTTTGATGTGCTGATGGTCTTGATAACCACGGAATGGCCGCCGGTGGAAAGTGCCACATTTTTTTCCTTAATCTTCTGAGATTTAAACAAGGATCGAATAATTTCGGCCAACCCCTCCATATCGGTAATCCGGCCTTCTTGAATTGTACCTTCGGGAACTTCTGCGATACCGAATTTATGAAGCGTGCGGCCTTTCTTGCTCGTCTTCAGTTCGGCGACTTTGACAAAAGCAGCCCCAATGTCCAAGCCTACAAGGTGATTTTTTTTTCCGAATATCATACGCATCTATCCTCAACTATGACTGTCGCAAAGGGCATGAACTTAAGAATGCAAATAATAATTATTGATATCCACCACTGATATGACTATATAAGTTTGATACGAAATGGACCTAATGTCAAGCACAGAATCAAACTATTTAATTGATTGAATAACACATAATAAGAGTATTTATCAAATTAAAACTTCAATAAAATTATGAATTTTTATTCATAATAAAACTATAATATACGGATTAATGTGAAAAAAAAGCAACAGAAAGGCGCTGGTAAGTCCGGCACCCGGCCTTTTGTTCTAGTCAAAGCATTCACTGTATCAAGCCTTATTGTCATGCTTACGGCCACCATTGTTATTGCAGCGTTAAATACGCTTTGGGTCAGAAAAATACTGCTTGAGAAAAGTAAAGAATATAACCGGCTTTTAGTTGAGAATCTAAACCATCAGATATTTTTAAGATTTGTCTGGCCTGTAGTGTTCAAACATGGAGAGATAAAACTACGGGAGCCTGGCCAGTATCAGCTTCTTGACACGGTTGTCAAAAGCACCCTGCACAGCTTCCATGTAGAAATGGTCAATATATACGCAACGGACAATGTTATTGCCTACAGCCTGGATAACGCCCGGATCGGCAAAAAAGATGCCGGCGGAGTCCATTTTGAAAAAGCCATGAAAAAGGAGATAACCTCCAAGCTTGTTCAGCAGGGCAACTGGATTGAACTGACATTCTGGTTTCCCAAAGAGACAAAAATTATCACCTTTGCCCCTTTGATACAGGAAGTCCAGCTCACCCGGGAAAAGGACAGGATGGTAATCGGCGCCATTGAGATTATCAGGGATGTCACTGATGACTATCAACAGGTATTTAAACTCCAGGGATTGATTGTCGTCAGTTGTGCCACCATCATGGGTATTCTTTTTCTTATTCTCAGATTTGTGGTGAAATATGGAGAACGTATCATTGAGCGCAGGGCTGATGAACGGCTCAAACTGGAAGAAAAACTGCGTCAGGCAGAACACCTGTCGGCAATCGGTGAAATGACCGCCGGCGTATCACACGAAATTCGCAATCCTTTAGGCATTATAAAAAGCTCTGCGCAACTGATGGAAAAAAAGATGGCCAAACTGGACCCGTCCAGTAGTATTCCGGGGATCATTGTTGAAGAGTCCACCCGTTTGGACCGAATCATCACAGATTTCCTTGATTTTGCAAAACCTAAAATTGCAGATTTAAGGCCCTGCAGCCTGGAAGATATCATAGAAAAAAACATCGCTTTTTTAGCGTCTTCAGATCATCATAAAGATATTAAAATTCTTCGGAACTACCGGGGCGATATTCCAAACATTTTGGGAGACCCCGCCATGCTTTATCAGGCATTTTTAAATATTTTTCTAAATGCATTCCAGGCCATGGACCAGGAAAATGGAAGCATTACCATTTCCACATGGCATGAGCCCGGCTTTGTCCATGCCAGCTTTTCAGATACAGGGCCAGGCATTGACGAAGATGTGCTGAAAAAAATCTGGACACCCTTTTTCACCACCAAAGAGATGGGAACCGGTTTGGGACTGGGTATCATTAAAAACATCATTCAGGCGCACCAAGGAGAAATCAGCATAACCAATGCCGAACCCTGCGGAACCAAAGTAGAGATACGCCTGCCCTCAGCACTGGAAGAGCCTGTTTAAAAATATCTGGGAGTTATAATGGAAAACATATTGATTGTGGATGATGAAAAACACTACCCCATGATTATAGGGGAAGTGCTTTCCGAGGAAGGGTATACCCCGTTCACCGCATCAAGCGGAATGGAGGCACTCGATATTCTTAATACCCAGTCCATTGACCTGGTCTTATCCGATGTTAAAATGCCAGGCATGTCCGGAATTGACCTTTTGGAAAAAGCCAAACAGATACAACCGGATCTTCCGGTCATCATCATGACAGCATTCGGCAGTGTGGAAAAGGCGGTGGAAGCCATGCACAAGGGCGCCTACACCTTTATCTTAAAACCTTTTGAAAACGAGGCCCTCATTGCCCACATTGCCAAAGCCTTGTCTATATCCCAGATTGTCCAGGAGAACACGCGTCTTAAAAATGCAATCCAGTCCCGGTACCAGTTTGGCAACATCATCGGTAAAAGTAAATCCATGCAGGCGCTGTACGAAATCATTAAAAAGGTTGCTCCGACCAGTGCCTCGGTGCTGGTTGAAGGGGAAAGCGGTACCGGCAAGGAGCTTGTTGCCAAATCAATTCATTACAACAGCATGCGAAAGGACCATCCCCTGGTTGCGGTGAACTGTTCAGCGTTTGCCGAGTCTCTATTGGAAAGTGAACTTTTCGGACATGAAAAAGGGGCCTTCACCGGTGCGGTGGGGGTGAAAAAAGGCCGGTTTGAAATGGCGGATAAAGGTACGCTTTTCCTGGACGAAATCGGGGAGCTGCCCATGCCGCTTCAAGTAAAACTGTTACGGGTGCTCCAGGAACGCATTGTGGAGCGGGTTGGTGGGACCGCAAGTCTGCCGGTGGATTTCAGACTCATTGCCGCCACCAACAAAATCCTGGAAGATGAGGTTAAACAAGGCAATTTCAGAGAAGACCTGTACTATCGTCTCAATGTGGTCAAAGCCAACATCCCTGCCTTGCGTGACAGGCTGGAAGACATTCCTTTACTCATTAATCATTTCATAGAAAAATACACCCAGGGCCCGGAAACTGCCGGGGTCGTCACGGGTATTGACAAAGAAGCGGTCCAGCGGCTGTGTGACTATGAGTGGAAAGGCAATGTCAGAGAATTGGAAAATGTCATTGAACGATCCGTCATCCTGGCCCCCGGCAAAACAATCACAATTTCAGACCTGCCGGCTCAGATCCGTAATCCCAGATCCGCCACACTTCAACTTGATGGCATCCCTGATGGCGTAGGCCTTTCCGAAACCCTTGCGGCAGTGGAAAAAAGAATGATCCTGCGGGCAATGAAGATGTCCGGTAATGTCCAGACCAAAGCAGCAAAGATCCTTGGCATCGGAAAAAGCGGATTAAATCAAAAACTAAAAAAATTCAATCTGGACAGACAGTTAAAACTGGACAATAAATAATTATGGATCAGGGTTCAAAAATTTGAACTCTGAAAAAAGCGCATTATTTGGGGATTACGTCCTCTTCTCATGAAAATGGGGGCTTTAAAAGTTTAAATTTTTGAACTCCATTATGGTATACTTACAAAAACCATTATCGTTTTTTTACAACTAACCTTTCCTGATTTTTATTTTATTGTTATTTTGAGTTAAATTGTGTATCATTTTAAAATTATTATCTATTTGTCTATCAGTGGGATTTGTATGGGCAGGGAGGATAAAATGGGGTTTTGCTATTTACGCGGCAAATCCTATAAAAATTAAACCTAACCCTGAGATAACCCCACATTATAGACAATCAATAGATTGATAAAAATCAGGAAACTTTAGTTTTACAATATACCCAATATAAACATTACTTTCAAAATGTTATAAATTTTATAAATTATTTTGAGTTCAATGGCAGGGAATTTGCATGTACAAATTATAACTAACCACGGTTAGTTTTTTCATCTTTTTTTCCTTTTCTAAAAAAGGCTGCTCTGACTAAGCAGCCTTTTTTAGTTTCTATTTGATCCGGGCCTGGGCTATGGTTTTATATATGGAATTGCCCTGGCTCTGGACAATTTTTTCATACATCTGACCGCCGGCAACGGTATCATTGCGTTTTTCATAAATCAGCGCCAGCGCAAACCGAGCATCATCCTTTAAAAGATTTGATGCCCCCTTTTCCACACGCAAGTAATACGATTCTGCCTTCTCCATATCATTTTTTAATTCACAGATGTTTCCCATGGTGCAAAGCAAAAAGTTCTTGACACCAGCTTCATCCCCCACAGTTGACAAGGCCCGGGAATACAGATCATATGCTTGATCATAGTCCTTGGCCTCAAAGCATATTTTTCCAAAATTGATCAGTGCCATACGCCCGGCACTGGTGTTTGGATATTCATCAAAAAGCGTTTGAAAATCATCTTTAACCGTATTATATCCTTTCAGCGCATCACGGTTCTGGGAATATTGTCCTTCATATTTTCTATAGGCCTTGGCAGCCAGTTCAGACGCTTTAAGCTCAGACTGTCTAAAACTGAACATAATTGCATAAAAAACAATCAACACCCCAACCAGAACGCCGATTGAGATCATAAACTGTTTTTTGTGGGTATTCGCCCATTCAAAGGACTTAGTGAGCCCCGCTTGGAACGGATCCATCTGTGTTAGTTCTTTTTTTCGCTCATTTGATACGCCTTGATTTGCCATAATTTTTTTACCTTATAAAATTAATTATTGATCTGAATTACCACACCAACTTTTTAAAAATCCAGCCCACTTCGCCATCAGCATGCTGAATATTGATCCAATCCCCTTTATGACCCAGTACTTTGAAAGGCACTCCCCTCTCCACTCTGAGTAGAATGTCGCTTGATTTATACGGTTTTGAACGGACATTACATTTTGATTTTATTGAAATCACCGTATCCGTTTTCCCAAGCAGGGTTTTGTGAATCCAGGCGGTATCACCTTCAAAATCCTTTACTTCATACCAGTCCTTTTTCTTGTTGATCACAAGAAAAGGGTGATATTTCTCCACCTGCCACAGTACCTTATATTTTGTTCCCGAACCGTTTCTCAAATTGGCAATAGAAGATCTTACCGATAACCGTTCCGATGCCACCCCAACGCCTGTACATAGGAAAAAAAAGAGACAACAAATTGAAATTATAAACTTTTTATTCTTTTTTACACGATACATAAATATCTCCGCTCGACTATGGTTTCAATCACATTATATTCAATATATCAAAAAAACACCTTGGCGTGCAAGGTAACAACCACCACAGGATTACCCAGGTTGCGTCATAGAAATAAAAAATCAATCCGGGATAAAAATACGTATCTGTTTCAGAGGCCGGGTGGGCACGGCAGCCGTAGAACTTGAAAGACATTTTCTGGAGGAGTGGCCATGATTCAGATTACACCCCATATGAAAATATTGCTGGCTGTTGAACCCGTCGATTTCAGAAAAAGGCATTGACGGCCTGGCCGGATTATGTAACTTCTCAATAAGTCCGGGTAAAAAGACAAAGGTCAACCAAATTCAGTTGCAGTTAAACAGCCAAATCGAGAGCTTTGTTGATGATGAGATCACCCAGAAGAAGCAAAACAGGTCTTTTGAGTAAAAATTTTATCGAATTGGGCCTCAATATCGGCTTTTTTCCGGTCATCCGGCTGCGATTTGAAATCTTTGAGCGAAGCATATAAGTTCCAGATGTCGAACCGAATGGATTTTACAGCCTCTTTCTGCTCATCCGTAAGGCCGATCAATTTATTGATAAGACGTTCTGCATGAATCCAGCACAGCGGGTGAATCAGAACATTGAATTGTCCGGCATCATCACTGACGATGACCATGTCTGTATTGAAACCGTGTTCAATTAAACTTCCGATTAACGCACCTTCAGT
>PDTI01000056.1 GCA_002747145.1 Desulfobacter postgatei | reverse complement strand
TCAGGATTGCAAGCAATCCCTTTCTCGTTCGACTTGCATGTGTTAAGCACGCCGCCAGCGTTCATTCTGAGCCAGGATCAAACTCTCCAGTTATAATCCCTTTACTAAAACGTTTTAAGGTCTACACTTAAAAATCCTGAAAGGCCTTTTAAAGCGTATTGTCATTGACCCGCTCTTTTCTTTTCACTGACCAATTTTCAAAGATCAAGTTTCACCTAGTGTTACCTGTTCAACAAAACCGGGTAAATATACACTTGGGTTTTAATTTTGTCAAATCCTTTTTTAACTATTTTAAAATAATTTTGTGATATTTCTTTTTTCCTGCCCTGAGCAGGATTTCACCATCATTTATGTCAGCAGCTACAACAACCTGCTCAAAGGAACCAAGCCTTTCCCCGTTAATATAAGCTCCCCCCTGTTTAATGAGACGACGGGCATCGGATTTGGAGTTACATAAGCCGGCATCACAAAACAGGTCTGCCACAAACATCTTATCCACCACATCACCCCGATTAAAGGTACTGGTAGGTACAGACGCATCTGCTCCTCTGGAAAGTGTTCCCCGGGGGATACTTGCAGAAGGCAGAAGATCAGACGGCACCTCTATGGACCCAAACATGGAAGCTGCGGCATTCAGGGATTTCAGCGCCTCATCTTCTCCATGGGCAATTTTAGTCGCCTCATACGCAAGAATCGTTTTAGCCTTATTCAAATCCACCCCTGCAAGTTTTTTTACCAATTTGATCTCTTCCATGGGAAGAAAGGTAAATAGCGCCAAAAATCTTGTTACATCCAGATCATCTGTGTTGACCCAGAACTGATAATATTCATAGGGAGAAAATCGTTCAGGATCAAGCCAGACAGCACCCTTATGGGTCTTACCCATTTTTATACCGGACGCTGTGGTTATCAATGGAAAAGTGATTCCGAAGGCTTGTTTACCAAGGGTTCTGCGTACAAGATCAATCCCTGCCACAATATTACCCCACTGATCACTTCCGCCCATCTGAAGCAGACAGTCATATTTTTTGGCAAGTTCCATGAAATCATACGCCTGGAGCAACATATAGTTAAATTCAATGAAGGTCAGACCATCTTCGGACTCCAATCTGGATTTAACACTTTCAGCCTTGATCATTTTATTGATGGAGAAATGCCTGCCAATATCCCTTAAAAACGGAATGTATTCAAGCTTGGTGAGCCAATCCGCATTATCAAGCATGAATGCCTTATCTTCAGAGAAATCAATAAACCTGGATAATTGTTTTCGGATTCCGGCTTTATTTTCATCAATCTGATTCTGCGTAAGCACGTTGCGCAATTCTGTTTTACCTGAAGGATCACCAATGAGTCCTGTCCCGCCACCGATAAGACCAATGGGCAGGTGTCCCTGCCGTTGCATATGGGCCAGCGCCATAATACACACAAGACTGCCCACATGCAGACTTGACGCGGTTGGATCAAAACCGATATAACAGGTCGCTTTGTTATTTTTCAGATATGCTTCTAGTTCCTGGGTATGGGTTGTTGCTTCAATAAATCCACGCTCTTTTAAAATTGATAAAACACTCATACGCGTTCCTCCTTATCATTTCCTGGTATATTCAACCGCCCGAGTCTCCCGAATAACGACAACTTTGACCTGGCCGGGGAATGTCATATTTTCCTCAATATGGCGGGCAATATCTTTTGAAAGCAGCACTGCGCTTTCATCGGTAATTTTTTCACTCTCAGTAATGACCCGGATTTCACGTCCGGCCTGAATGGCGTAAGTATTTACCACACCATCAAAACCATTTGCAATTTTTTCTAAATCTTCTAAACGTTTGACATAATTTTCAAGGCTTTCCTTTCTGGCGCCGGGCCTGGCACCGGAAAGCGCATCAGCGGATTGCACGATGAAATCATATACACTGGCAGGCATCTGGTCTTCATGGTGGGACGCAATTGCATTCACAACGTTTTGGTTTTCACCATATTTTTTAGCAAGTTTGGCACCAATAATGGCGTGAGCCCCATCTACTTCATGATCCACTGCTTTTCCAATATCATGAAGCAACCCCATACGCTTGGCAAGTTTTATATCCAGGCCAAGTTCAGCAGCGATAATACCGGCTAAAAATGCGACTTCAACGGAATGCTGCAGGACATTCTGAGCATAGGAGGTTCTGAATTTAAGTTTGCCAAGCACCTTGATAAGCTCAGGATCAATACCGTGCACACCCAAGTCAAACGCAGCCTGCTCACCGGCTTCTTTAACTGCTATATCAACGTCTTCCGTTGCACGCGCCACAACATCCTCAATGCGGGCGGGATGGATCCTTCCATCGGAAATCAACTTTTCAAGGGAAAGTCTTGCCACCTCACGCCTGACGGGATTGAACCCTGACAAAATGACGGCTTCCGGGGTATCGTCAATAATCAGATCAATGCCGGTTGCGGCTTCCAGTGCCCGGATATTGCGCCCTTCCCTGCCGATAATCCGACCCTTCATTTCATCTCCGGGCAGGTTAATCACAGAAACGGTGCGCTCCGCCACATAGTCACCCGCATAGCGCTGGATCGCAGTCGATATGATCTTTTTAGCCTCTTTATCTGCTTTTTCCCTGACCTCGGTAGTTATCTTTTTGATCATCTTGGCACCGTCATGCCTGGCTTCATCCTCCATGGTTTTAAGCAGCAGCTCCTTGGCCTGCTCAGCAGTGAACCCGGAAACCTTTTCAAGTTCTTTTTTTGTTTTATCAAGAAGCTGGGTATAGGATTTCTCTTTCCGGGTTAGGGATTCAAGTTTTTCTGCAACCACCTGTTCATTTATTTCTATGGACTTTTCCCTTTTGACACATTGATCCTCAAACTTGTCAAGCTTTTCACTTTTTTTAGAAAGCCTTCGCTCCTCTTTTTTTAATTCAGTCCGGGTCTCTTCTGTTTCAGCATCAAAAATGCTTTTCATCTCCAGCAGGCGGGATCGGGCCTCTAATTTAGCCTCCTTAAGCAGAGTTTCGGCTTTTTTAGCTGCTTCTTCCATAGCAATTCGGTGTTCTTCCTGGAAATCAAGTTTTTGCTGATCCATTTTAATTTTTAGCACATATAAAATGACCGCACCGACAGCCAGCAGCATGAATGCAAGCATCATTGTAAAACTCATACACTATCTCTCCTGGAATAATGGATACAAAAATCTATGGACGGACTGTTACAGAATGTTAATTGTCTCAACTTCTTCGTCAAAAAATAAATTTGCCCCTTACGAATACCGCATGTATGCCTGCGGTCAAATTCATTTTCCGCCTTGAATTTGAAAAAACTATCTATTCGGTAACAACCTGTCGATCCAAAAAGAAATGGAATAATGCGGTGGGATTAAGAGGGGATGCGGCAAAGCGTTTTGTAAGATTATAACAAGTTCCCCCACAACTGCCGTGTTGTTTCTCAAGGCTTTGAACCAGGGGTCCAAAAGATGGGGAATCAATAATACCTTTAGGCTTTTCCCTTACATTCGAGGGAACCTGCTCACCAGTATCAGCGTGACGCCCCTATGTTTATATGCGTTAGGACAAAGTCTGTTATACAATCACGCACACTGCAGGGGATTTTGCTATAATTTTAAACCAATGAAAGTTTATTTCATTGTTTTGTCAATTTTCTCCAATAAGAATGATACTCTGTTTTCAATATCTTCTTCAAGGTTGGAATACTTCAAACGCAGTTCATGATAATCCTTGGATAAATTCATGGCTGCAAGAAGCAGAATAGCCATCCTGTTTTTACTACTCGTTTTATTATGGAAAAGGCTTTCGGCTTCATTTATATATCCCTTGACATGGGCTGCAATCTTCACCGGGTCACATGTTTGATCTTTATCCGGTTTAAACTTAAATTCTTCCCCAAAAAGCTCAATTTTAACAATTTCATCCAAGGAAAACCCTTTACCAAGTTTATATATTCAAACGCTTTATAACTTGTCATCCCCCGGATATGGTTCTCCACCAGATACGATTTCCGAGAACCCATCTAGTTTTGAAAGGAGGCCATTAATTTTTTCATCCACCATGGACTCCCGATCGACATAGACATCCTCTTTTTTTATTTTCTGTTCCAACTGCTCTTCAAGTTCTTTTATCTTTACAGAAAGCGCTGTGTTTTCTTTTTGAAGACTCTGGCAGGACTCTATCAAAAAGTCGACATGGATGTTAATGTCATCAAATTTGGCTACTATATCCTCATTATTCAATTTCTTAAGTCTCACAAACTGGTAATTAATTGAGCCTTAATATATTCTGAGGTCGGATGAAAGTCAAGATAATTCATTTGATGCTTTTTGAAGCGCTGTATTGATACGGGTCAGCTGCTCAACAGTATTAACGCCCATCACCTGTTCAGGGTCATCTATGATTTTTACAAGTGTTCTGGCACCGTTTTGGACGGCAACTTCCACAAGATCGGTAAGGTAGTATTCTCCCTGGCTGTTATTGTTTTGAATTTGACCAAGACCGGACTCAAGAAATCGCTTTTTAAAGCAAAATATACCGGAATTAACGATATCAATCTGTTTTTCCGCCTCAGTGGCATCAGCCTCTTCGCGTATGGCAAGAAGCTGCTCCTGGGTATCCTTGATAATTCTGCCATAACCGGTCGGATCCGCAACCTTTGCGGCAAGAACCGTCAAATCTGACATATGCTCCTGGTGTGCTGAAACCAAATCAGCGATGGTCTGTTTTTTAATTAATGGCACGTCGCCACACAAAACCATAACATGCTCAACACCTTCAGCAACCTGGGGTAATGCGGTTTTGACCGCATCCCCTGTTCCTAGAAGTTCTTTTTGAAAAGCAAATTGCACATGATGTTCTTTTTGAATCTCTTTTTGCACCGCATCCGCCTGGTGACCCACCACAACATGAATATGATTGGCAGCCACGTCCCTGGCGGCCTCAATGACATGGTTGACCATGCTTTTACCTGCGACCCGGTGAAGCACCTTGGCCAAATCCGACTTCATGCGGCTGCCTTTTCCTGCAGCCAGTATAATCACTGCGATGGTGTTCATTTCCCCCTCCTTGTCTCATGTAACTCATATCAGCGATGAAAACAAAAAGGGATGCCACCCAAGGCATCCCTTTTTTACTTCATATGTTTCGGCATTGCAGGTTCGATATCCATCGAACCATCAGACAAGCCAAACCTTTTTAGCGGCTTTCAGCCATTTTAATCCGAACTATAGCCCGCTGCAAAGCAGCCTGGGCACGAACAAGATCTATATCTGCAGCTGGGTCACTCAACCGTTTCTCAGCACGTATCTGAGCGTCTTTTGCCCTGCCAAGATCAATATCCTTACGGCGTTCAGCAGATTCTGCCAGAATGGTAACCTTATCCGGAAGCACTTCGGCAAACCCACCATTGACAAAAAGCATACGCTCTTGACCCGCTTCATCCGTATAACGGATATGACCAATTTTCAACGAGGTCAGAAAAGTGGTATGCCCTTTCAAAGCACAGAATTCACCTTCACTGCCAGGCGCTGAAATGCTTTTAATATTTTCACTGACAATAGCCTTTTGCGGCGTTACCACCTCAAGAAAAAATTTATCAGCCATCATAAACCTCCGAATGGTTATTCAGCTTTGGCTTTTTCAATGGCGTCTTCGATGGCCCCCACCATATAGAAAGCATTTTCGGGAAGGTCATCATGCTTACCTTCGATGATCTCCTTGAAAGACCGAACCGTGTCTTCAACCTTTACAAATATGCCGGGCATACCGGTAAATGTTTCAGCCACATGGAACGGCTGGGACAGGAACTTCTGGAGTTTTCTGGCGCGCTGTACCGTAATTTTATCTTCATCGGACAGCTCGTCCATACCCAGAATAGCGATGATATCCTGGAGTTCTTTGTATTTCTGCAGGGTCTGTTGAACAACCCGGGCCACATTGTAGTGCTCTTCACCAATGTAAGCAGCATCCAGAATACGGGATGTGGAGTCAAGGGGATCCACGGCCGGATAGATACCAAGCTCTGCAATCTGACGGGAAAGAACAACGGTTCCGTCAAGATGGCCGAATGTCGTGGCAGGTGCCGGGTCAGTCAAGTCATCGGCAGGGACGTAAACGCACTGAACAGCGGTAATGGACCCTTTGTCCGTAGAGGTAATACGTTCCTGAAGCTCACCCATATCAACCGCAAGTGTCGGCTGGTAACCAACGGCAGACGGCATACGTCCAAGGGTTGCAGACACTTCCGCACCCGCCTGGGTAAAACGGAAGATGTTATCAACAAAGAGAAGCACGTCCTGCCCTTCTTCATCACGGAAATATTCAGCGCAGGTCAGAGCGGACAGGGCAACCCGGGCACGGGCACCAGGCGGTTCGGTCATCTGACCATAAACAAGCGCACACTTAGGCAGAACGCCTGAATCCTTCATCTCATGATAAAGGTCATTGCCTTCACGGGTTCTTTCACCAACGCCGCCGAAAACGGAAATACCACCATGCTGCATGGCGATATTGTTTACCATTTCCATCATGATAACGGTTTTACCCACACCAGCACCGCCGAACATGCCCATTTTACCGCCACGGGGAAAGGGAACCAGAAGGTCAATAACCTTTACGCCGGTTTCAAGAACGCGGACAGCCGTGTCCTGCTCAGTAAACGCAGGGGCATGTCTATGGATGGGCAGTTGTTTGTCTTTGGATATATCGCCAAGGCCGTCAACCGGACGTCCAACAACGTTAAGCACACGGCCCAGGGAAGCTTCACCAACGGGCATCATAATGGGCGCACCAGTATCTTTTACCGGCATCCCCCTTTGCAGACCGTCAGTGACGTCCATACCAATGCAGCGAACCACATTGTCGCCCAAATGCTGCGCCACCTCAATGACCAGATTGTCTTCCATATCCCCAATGGTGGGGTTAGTTACTGTCAGCGCAGTCAGTACCGGAGGAAGTTTTCCGGGTTCGAACTCAACGTCAACAACAGCGCCGAGGACCTGTGAAATTTTACCTATATTTTCAGCCATTTTATTCTCCTATAAAAGCTGTTTTATCTATGCTTACTTAAATTACCCTTTAAGGGCTTCGGCACCGCCGACAATATCCATAAGGTCGGATGTAATACCGGCCTGACGGGTTTTGTTAAATATGGTCTGCAGCTCATCCACAAGATCGGAACACGCCTTGGTTGCATTTTCCATGGCCCGCATACGGGCGGCATGTTCTGACGTGGAGGTTTGCAGCAGCGCATCATATATCTGAATAAAGATATTTTTGGGAAGCATTTCACTTAAAAGTAAATCCGAAGAGGGCTCACAGATATGCTCCGGCAAAAAGGTGCCGTCTTCCGCAGGTGCTGCGTCTTCCTGTTCCACGAGATCATCAAGAGATGGAATGGGAAGAATCTGTTTCACTGTGGGGATCTGTTTTGCCATACCCTGGAAATCAGAATAGATCAGATACACTTCATCCACATTGCCTTCAAGGAAACTATCGATCAATGCCTGTCCAGAGCCGGAAGCCACTGAGAAATCAACATTGCTGCCCATAACACCGATGTATTCATCATCAACGGGATGACCCTGTTTTTTTGCCCAGTCGCGTCCCTTTTTGCCATAGCAGACAAAAGAGACCTCTTTTCCCTGGAGCTCAGATTTGAGCATTTTTTCAGCTTTATCAATCAGATTAATGTTAAATCCGCCACACAGCCCCCGGTCTGAGGTACACAGGAGCAGGGCCACCTTTTTCACTTCATCTTTGGCAATCAAAAGGGGGGATGCCCCCTCCCCGGATTTCCCGGCAATGGATCCCAGAACTTCTGAAAATTTGGAGGCATAGGGTTTAAATGCCTCCATGGCATTCTGGGAACCGCGCAATCTTGAAGTGGCGACCATTTTCATGGCAGAGGTAATCTGCTTAGTCTTTTTTACACTGACTATCTTTGATTGTACTTCTTTTAATGTTGCCATATGATCTACCTTTGCGCCTATAAATTATTATTTAAAAAATAAATCCGAAGGATCCGCCCTTAAAGGGTTTCCTTGAATTCTCCGGCATAGGCTGTAAGGCATTCTTTAAGCTTAGCCTCAAGTTCATCATCAATCGTCTCTTTTTCCCTGAGACCAGCGAACACTTCCGGATAACGGCTTTCCACAAACGGATACAGTCCAGCCTCATAGGCAGGCACCGCTTCTTTGGGATATTCATCCAGATATCCTTTAGTGCCGGCATAAAGCACAGTCACCTGTTTTTCCATGGGAAGGGGCTGATACTGGGGCTGTTTGAGCAGTTCAACCAGCCTTTCGCCACGGGTCAGCTGTTTCTGTGTGGCGGCATCAAGGTCGGAACCAAATGCGGCAAATGCTTCAAGCTCTCTGTATTGTGCAAGATCCAGACGAAGGGTACCTGCCACCTGTTTCATGGCTTTAACCTGGGCTGCACCACCAACCCGGGATACGGACAATCCAACGTCAATGGCCGGGCGGATACCGGCAAAGAAAAGGTCTTTATCCAAAAAGATCTGACCGTCGGTAATGGAGATAACGTTGGTGGGAATAAATGCAGATACGTCACCTTCCTGGGTTTCAATGATGGGAAGCGCCGTCAAGGAGCCTGCACCAAGTTCATCACTCATCTTGGCGGAACGTTCCAGCAGACGGCTGTGGTTGTAGAAAATATCGCCGGGGAACGCCTCGCGTCCAGGCGGACGTCTGAGCAGCAGAGATACCTGACGGTAAGCGGCAGCCTGTTTTGAAAGGTCATCATAGATGATCAGGGCATGTTCGCCTTTGTCACGGAAGTATTCGCCCATGGCGCAACCCGCATAAGGCGCCAGATACTGCATGGCCGCAGACTCGGAAGCAGAGGCCACAACAACGGTGGTGTATTCCATGGCACCGTGCTCTTCAAGGGCCGCAACCACCTGGGCAACCGTAGATTTTTTCTGGCCGCAGGCAACATAGATACATTTCATGTCGGTTTCTTTCTGGGCAATGATGGCGTCAACGGCAACAGCCGTTTTACCAATCTGACGGTCACCAATGATCAGCTCACGCTGTCCACGCCCAACCGGGGTCATCCCGTCAACCGCTTTAGAACCGGTATAGCAAGGCTCATGAACTGATTTTCTGGCGATAACACCCGGTGCAACCCGTTCCATATTCATATATGTATCAGAGGAGATGGGACCTTTACCATCAACAGGATCGCCTGTGGTGGTGACAACGCGGCCCAGCAGGGCTTCACCAACGGGGACGGAAGCAATACGGTCGGTTCGTTTAACCATGTCGCCCTCTTTGATCACCTTGTCATCACCAAGAATGGCCACACCCACGTTGTCTTCTTCAAGGTTAAGCGCAAGACCCAGAATCCCGCCGGGGAACTCAACCAGCTCCATGGCTTTTACTTTTTCCAAACCATAAACACGGGCAATACCGTCACCCGCTGACAGAACGACACCTGTTTCGCTCAGATCAACCTGTGCATCAAACCCTTTAATTTGATCTTTGATTATCTGGCTTATTTCTTCTGCTTTAATTTCCATTATACACTCTCACCTTTTTTTAAAGTTTCCCTCATATTGATCAGCTGGGTTTTTACACTGCCGTCAAGAACAAGATCGCCGATTTTCGTGATAATGCCACCGATGAGACTTGAATCCTTTTTAACATCAAGCACAACGGTTTTTCCGGTTTTCTTGGTCAAGGACTTCTGAATTTTACTGATATTTGTCTTGGACAGGTTCGTGGCAGCCACAACACTTGCCCGGACAACCCCCTTCAATTCATCAGCCATTGAATTATAATAGCTTGCAATGTCTCTGAGAAAACCGATCCTGCCTTTATCAAAAAGCAATGTCAAAAAAGAACACATCACTTTTGAAAAACCTGCCGCAGCAATTACCGACTCAAGAAGCTTTTTACGTTCACTTTTTCCGATGAGTGGATTGATAAGGGCCTGTTCAAGTCCCTGCTGGGAATCTAACAGCCCCACCATTGCACCAAGCTCTTTATTGTACCCTTCCGCCTGACCGTCCTCACGACCTATCAAAATCAACGCCTTGGCATAACGCCTTGAAACTGCAAGATTCTTCATTATGCCTCCACCTTTTTCAAGTATTCATCCACCAGACGATTCTGATCCTGGGTTGTAATGGATTTTTTAATCAGCGCCTGGGCCTGATCCATTGCACGATCCACAACTTCCTGCTTAAGCGCCGCTTTAGCAGCTTTGAACTCCTGTTCGATATTGCGTTTTGCCATCTCTTCGAGTTTTCCAGCCTGGGCTTCGGCCGCTTCAAGAATTCTTTTCTTGGCATCTTCGCCCTGCTTGATGTAATCCTGAACAATCTTTTCAGATTCCCGTTCAAGGTTTCTAAACCGGGCTTCGTATTCTGCAAGTTGTCTCTTTGCGTCGGCTTTTTTCTGTTCCAGATCAGTCAATTCATCTTCAATCCCCTTTGAGCGGGAGGAAAAGAACTGTGCCACCGGCTTTCTTGCGATGAAAAAACAGCCAAGTGCGAGGATGACGAAATTGAGAACCTTCCAGGTATCAACATCGTGCCATGCATTATGCGCGACATGCCCCTCACCGCCACCGGAAGCCAGGGCCACTGTGGCACCAGCCACAAGGGTCAGGACAGTTACGGAAACTTTAAGGTGTCTTTTCCAATTCATTTTTTTCATTAACATGCCCTCCCGAGTATCTTCTCACCGATGGCTTTGGCATACACCTCAACCTCGGCTTCAAGGGCTTTGCGGGCCTGTTTGGTTTCTTCAGCCACCTGTGCCTTGATCTGAGCAAAGTTAGCCTGCGCTTTCTGATTGATCCGGTTAATGATCTCCTTTTCCTGGGCAGACGCCTCCTCGATGAACGCCTCTTTTTTCTTCAGACCTTCACCCCTTGCCTGTCTTAACCCTTTCTCGTGGTCTTCCTTTTGCTTTTCAAGATCAGCCGCGGCTTTTTCAGCATCTGACCTTAAAGTGCCGAACTTGGCTTTTCTTTCGCGAAGGACATTTCGAATGGGTTTGTACAGAACCAGGTTGAGAAGGAATAGCAGGACAAGAAAATTGACCATCTGATATATCGCAGATATATCAGGAATCACAGTTATCATAGAATTCCTCCACCAGTTAATAATTACAAAAAATCAACCACTTATAACCTATTGGCTGAAATCGCTTCAGATTTAGCCTAAATGCTTAGAATGATCGAGACTTGAGTACCATCCAGTAAACCTTTTGTCAACACAGAATGCAGCAAATCTTAGGTTAACCGCATTTATATTTTACCAACCATCAGTAATAACTCGTGAGTTGTAACTTTGGGAAGCCATATACAGGCGCACTCCTCCCTGACTGTCCTGATTTACGAGATTTTAAACACTTTTCAGGTGGGTTCATTCAAGCTTTGACAAAACCATTTCTGGATCTGACACCCGCTTGTCCGGCAAAACACCTGGTTTAGAGCGTGTTTGATAATTAGGGGAGCGAAGCGAAATCTCATGAAAATGAGAACCAATTTTCACAAATTTTGTTGTTAATAGCCGGACTATTGACATA
>PDTI01000055.1 GCA_002747145.1 Desulfobacter postgatei | reverse complement strand
CTCCTCCCTAAGTTGAGGCATAATGAATAGCAAAATGGGAGTGATAAATCTATCCGCCTAAAGGCGGAGGTTTTAACCTTACTTGAGACTAATAAAAATTATAAAATCAACAGGTTAAATGGGTAGGTAGAACGGGAATTTTAATTGTCGTTGATCACCCGGTGACGAAAATCACCGGGCCTACCTTTTTGGCGGGTTGGTAAAATAGCTTGGCATTTGTCGGGTAGATCAGCACGACAATCTCCACTTAATTGTTGTAAAATATTTATCTATTGTATTTTTATTCATTGGCAACTCCTTGTTTTTGTTGTCAATAGTTAAACTATATCTAATGAATTCAAATAGTTACAGTATTAAATTTGTCTGTAGCTAACAAGATAAGGTTTAAAATTGCAAAGCTGTTGCATTTTATAATTTTTCCGGAACAAGGCCTTTTTTTACATGCGATGACCCTGAAGGAGATTGTTTGCTTAACAATCTACTGGAATGTACTGTGTTGGATTGGGTATGCTAATTGATGGGGGTGAGTAGTTACATCCTTTTTTGAGTTTTATGGTCACCCATATTTTCACATTAAAAACAGTAATTCCCGGCGAACGCCAAAATGATAATTTTCAGAAGATATTACCCTGAAATCAGTTTCAATTTCAATGGCGCCAGTTGAAGTTGAACAGAATTTAGGCCCATGATCAAAATTAAATCTGCCACAGATACGCCGGATTTTAAGTCGCCATCAAGGCACGCCAATGGACGCATATTGGTTACTCAACTTTCGGACTTTATAAAACGTATATTTTTAATATAATAACAGATAGATATGAATCAAAACCGACTAAAAGTACAATTCAAAAATGAAAAAAAATCAAGCTGTTCAAGAAATTAACTGATTGAATTTAAATGATTTTAAATTAACACCGAAAGTTGAGTTGGTTATATGTGTCTGTTGGCGTAACGCCGAGAGCGGCTTAAAAGACAAGTAGATGGACGATTTTATTTTGATCATGGGCTTTATTCCATATTCTCGAACCCTGCTACTCAACCAAGAAAGACAAGGAGAATGCCGGTCTTGGGCTTGCTGTGGTACACGGTATCGTTAAAAATTACGGCGGTGCTGTGGGTGTGGAGACCGCTTTTATGTTTATCTGCCTGAAGCAAAATAAGTGGCCTAACGTCGTTGATTTCCTGGATTGAATATCTAAACGCTGTGGCGCGAAACTTGGTGGATAACGTCACTGGGCCTTTATTGCAAACGGTTTTCAATGGCGATTCCCAGACCTCGGCAAGTTTTTTTGACCATGGACTTCCAGCAAACATCGTGATAAGGACATTGCTATCAGGGTTGAAACAGCCCTTCTAAATTCATACTAAAAATTCACAGATAAAAGGAGAATCCATGTATTTCAATCAGATTTCCGTAACCGGCCTTGGATGCCAGTCATACTGCATAGGATGTCCTGCAGCAAAAGTCATGATGGTGGTGGACCCCAAACGAGACATCCAGGATTATCTGGACATTGCCCAACAAGAAGGCATGAACATCACCCACATCGTCAATACCCATCTGCACGCAGACCACATCTCAGGTGATCAGGAGCTGTCCGCAGCCACTGGGGCGGACATTTACATCAACGACAGCGTAGAGATCAATTACCCCCACAAAAACGCCCAGCACGGCGATATCTTCACCCTTGGCGCAGCCAAAATCGAAGTCCTCCACACCCCGGGACACACCCCCAACTCCATCTCCCTGGTTGTGACAGATACCTCCCGGTCAAAGGATCCCCAGATGATCCTCACCGGCGATCTGCTCTTTGTCGGCGATGTGGGACGGCCCGATCTTCCTGGGGAGGAGGTCTTAGATGATCAGGTAAAAAACCTGTATAACAGCCTTTACAAAACCCTGGCCAACTATCCTGACCACCTTGAAGTCTACCCGGCCCACGGTGAAGGCTCCCTGTGCGGCAGAGGCATGAGTGCCAAAAAAAGTTCCACACTGGGATATGAACGCAGCGCTAACCACATGCTTCGGTTTGATTCCTTTGAGGCCTTCAAGGAGGATATCACCTCCGCCTTTCCTGTCCGGCCTAAAAGCTTCACCCATATCATTGAAACCAACCGTAAAGGCGCAGATCTACTGGACGCCTGTACACTGGACAAGCCACTGACACCGGCCCAGTTCCAGGAACTGATGGAAGATGAAAATACCCTGATCATGGACACCCGCAGCAGCGCAGCATACGGCGGGTTTCACATCCCCGGCAGCGTCAACATCGGTTTTGAAAAACAACTGGCCAACTGGGTGGGCATGGTCATTGATCCAATGGCGGAACTCCTGCTTGTTGTGGATGATAGGGGGGCTTACGACCGCATGGTCACCGAACTTCATCGCATCGGATACGATATCATCCTGGGTTACCTTTCCGGCGGCATTAACGCCTGGCTCATGAGCGGACGCCCTGTGGAGCAGCTGGAGCAGATCTCTCCCCAGCAGCTCCAGCGCCTCCTGGGTCCAGACTGCCCGCTGATTCTGGATGTCAGAACCCCTGCGGAATGGAATTCAGGACGCATCGGCCAGTCCAAACACCTGCCCCTGACCCAGATCCTGGATGGTAAAATGCCCGAGGTGGATAAAGACAGTGAAATCATCCTTCAGTGCGGCACCGGGTATCGCTCCAACATCGCCGCAAGTTTCCTTAAAAAGTCTGGATTCACCCGACTCAAATCCCTGGCCGGGGGCCTTTTTGCCTGGGCCAATGCCAATCTGCCTCTTGTTTAACCAACGATTCCGGACCAGCCATCCCCTGCCGGGAGGGTTGATCCGACTGAGGCTGCTGCCTAAGAGCCTGTTTGATAATCAGGGGATCGAAGCGAAATCTCATGAAAATGAGAACCAATTTTTACAAATTTTTTTGTTAATAGCCGGACGATTCGCATAAAATTTGGGAGAATTGGAGCCATTTTCATGAGATTGCAGCCAATTCATCAATTACCAAACAGTCTCTAAGATTTTTCTTGCTGTTATTTACACTGGAGATATATCATAAAATGATTCCTAAAAAACCATATACCATTTGAGATGGACATCGCCGTAAAAAAAGGAACTTGACCAATAATGGATATTTTAAAAACAAAAGCGGATATGCAGACCTGGTCTGCTGAAAAAAAAAAACAGGGAAAGACCATCAGTTTTGTGCCCACTATGGGATACCTCCACAAAGGGCATGTTTCACTGCTTGAAATAGGCAAAACCTTGGGTGATGAGCTGGTCTTAAGCATTTTTGTCAATCCCACCCAATTTGCCCCCAATGAAGACCTGGACGAATATCCCACCAATATCCGGAATGACCTTGTCCTGGCTGAGCAGGCAGGGGTGACATCCGTTTTTCTTCCAGATAAAACAGAAATGTACGGGTCTGACTACCAGACCCATGTCTCTTTGGACCTTCTCCCCCAGTATCTGTGCGGCCGGTCTCGCCCTACCCACTTCGGAGGGGTCGCCACGGTGGTAACTAAACTGTTCAACATTGTCATGCCTGATGTGGCAATTTTCGGAAAAAAAGACTTCCAGCAGCTTGCCATCATCCGGCAGATGGTCAAGGATCTGGATTTCAATATCCGGATCATTGGCGGGGAGATCATCAGGGAGGAAGACGGGTTGGCCATGAGCTCCAGAAATGCCTATCTTACGCCGGAGCAGCGTGCGTCGGCGGTCTGCCTTTCCCAGGCCATCAGCCTTTTAAAACAAAGGGTTGCCCAAGGTGTCCTGTCTGTTCCGGATCTTGTCAGGGAGGCAAAAGCCTTTATTCTCTCATTTGACCACACCCGGGTTGATTACATTGAATTGTGCCATCCCCGGACTCTTGAGCCGGTGGAAATGGTACAGACAAAAACGCTTGTGGCTCTGGCCGTGCAGGTGGGAAAGTCAAGGCTCATTGACAATGCGCTGATCAGTGTTTGAATCAAACTTCACCCATATGCTTGTCTTTTTTACCCAGGCGGTTTTACCAGGACAATCACCCGGCACTTTTTAAAAAAAATGTGGCGTTCGGGTGCTCTGTCCAAAATTTTGGTGTCTGCCATGCTCATCACAATGGCACCGGTTTTGTCCCCTGTTTTTCTCAGCGCCTTAACCACCAGGGGATTTGATCCCACCCTGTCAGACGCAAGGGCCTGATCCATGTCGCATAGATAGGCACAGACCCCGTTTTGAACGGCGAATTCACGGCTGATAAAAACAGAGGAATAGATTTCCCTGCCCTGTTCACTGACAATGGTGGGATAAAGTAAGGGCTCAAAATTTAACGTTCTTGCATCCACGATCAGTCCGGTATATGGCTTGGTAGCGGCAGCCACTGGGGGGCTGTTTTTAGTCGGTTTCGCCGGGCCCTGGGTCAGCTCGTTGATTTTGGGAATCTGCCGGATGTGATCCGGGAGTAGCAGCTGAAGAAACCCGCCATAAAATGGGGCCTCCACCCAAACTTCTACATCCAGGGCAGATGTATACAGTTGACGATAAACCCGGGCATCCTGAGCAATCTTTTCAATCCCGGCAAGAATGGTATCATGGGTTGATGCGTACTCCCCAACCGTGAGATTCCCTGCAATTTTCACTTGCTTGAAAATTGCAATCAGATTCCGGGTGGCACCAGCCCTGGCAGACCCGGGCATGGCCACAGCCTTGCCTTCGGCATTTATTTCAGGGGCGGCATGGCCAGTGACCGTGACAAGACCGGTTGTCCAGTTTATATATCCGTTTTCAAGGGATTGAAGGCAGTGGGGTAAGACACTTGCAGGCACTATTGCTATGCCCAAAACAACTGTGCCCAGCACCATAATCCTTTGATGAGTTTTCATCCGCGTGTTTTTTCCGGAGTTGGATTTCCCCACAATAAAGACAACCTGGGACTTTCTTTCGACAGGCTGTTACGGAACTAAATAGACACCTCATAAAACAGCAACATGTTGATGTGATATTGCCTTGATATAAACATATATTGTGGTTAATCTCGCCGGGTTATGCATTCCGTAACAGCCTGTCGACAGGGCTTTTAAAAAAAAAGGAACCTACCAAAAATGTGTTACAATTTCAGTAGATCCCGCTGTATTTACTGGTAGCGACGCAGGGAATTGAACCCCGGACACTGCGGATATGAGCCGCATGCTCTGACCATCTGAGCTACGTCGCCATAAAAACCAGGTTCAAGTATCACAATATCAAGGGTTGTGTCAAATAAAATTTGAATTTATTTTTGAGCAGATTCAAACCCCTGTATTGCCACGGTGAAGTTGGACAGATCCTCGGGCAGCTCGGAAAAAACCAGCATAAACATGACCGAGGCGCCAGGCTTGATATTGACATTGGTGTTTTGATGTCCTTGTTTTATCCCCATCTGCCTGTTTATGTCCGAGATATTGCCGGACTTAAGCATCTCTTCGGAAATGATATTTCCGCAATAGGCACTCAGCGTTTTTGCTTTGGTGTTATCTTTTCTCATCAGGCTCCCTTTGACCTGGACGTAGCTGACAGCAGTATTGGATGGATTTTTTATCCTGCCTGTAACAATAAACAGTTCACCTGCGCTTTTATTGGAAACAAACCGGCCGTCAATACTGGGTTCGTCCATTACAGGTTTCAATGGTGGCAGGGGGGACTGTTTGGGTTCAAGCCATTGGCTGATAAAGGGAATCTGAATGTCGGACACCACCGGAATGGCTATACCAAGACGAATGATTGCCACATAGGCAACCAGAATCAACAGAATCATCACCAGCAGAATTTTAACTGCCAGACTTCCCCCTTTTTTACTTCGTTTCCGGCGCACACTTTGTGCGGACGGTTCCGGGGCCAAAAGTGCTTGGTCTGTTGATGGTTCTGTGGTGGTCACCTCTTCATCATCAGCCGGGGACAAAACGGTTTCAGACAAAGATGGCCCGTCGTCCACTTCAGGATCCGGCATGGTTATACCGGCGACTTCCGGTTCGGTCTCCTGGTCCAGCACCTTGTCATATTCCGCAAATTTATTCTGCTCTGGGTCAGTTTGTTCAATTTCCTCATCCGCCGCTTCCCGATCATCTGATTCTTCGTCGTCATCAGATTCAAGCTTGACGTCATCTTCTATATCCGGTTGCTCTTCAATTATGCCGCCCTGCTGTTGGTCTGGGGTATCAATCTGAGCTTCTTCGGGTTCAAGGGATAGATCATCCCGATTGTCATCATCAAGGACAAGATTCGTTTGGGGATCGTCGTCAAAGTCAAGTTCCGGGGATTCATTTTTTTCTGTATCCAGTTCAAGGTCATTAATGGACGACGCCTCCAGGGATAGGTCATCCATGTCAAGGGATAGCTCTTCCAGCTCAAGGTCTGAGTCTTCATCTGCCTGGCCATCCTGGGCAAAACTGATTTCAATATCAGCTGTATCTGAATCATCGGACAGTGGTGACAGCTCGGAAACTGTCCCATTTTCAATTTCGTCAAACCCAAATTCCTGGGTATCCAGTTTAAGACCATCATCCTGGGAGCCCAGTTCTGGTGCATCTATCTCAAAATCAACAGCTTCGAAATCAAGGCCGTCTTCGTCAAAGTCTTTAGCCGAATCTTCAATTTCAATGTCGTGATCCTGGAAATCCGGCACCTCTTCAGATAAATCAATGTCATTCTCTTTCCGATCAGGGTTCTGGCTGTCCGAATCGCTGTACATACTCAAATCGTCATTTTGTGATGCGTTAACGTCTGAATTGTCTTGGAATGCTTTTTCGTCAAAGGGTATATCATCTTCTTCAAATTTGGGTCCGCCGGGGACTTCAATTTTGGGATGCTCCGGTGGAACGGCTGTAAAAATATGCAGGCACTTACTGCATTTCACCTTTGAGCCCTCTGGTTTAATCAGGGCATCATCAAGGACAAATTGGGTTGAGCAGGCTTCGCAAGTAATTATCATTGAGCTTCCCCTTAACTTGAATAATTCGCTTTATAATTTTAAATATTCGCCCTCCGGGCGGGTTTGTTAGCTATTAAGCTGTCAGAAATAAAAATTCCTATAATTGAATACTATCAAATTTTGTGCCGCAGATTCAGGTTAAAGATTGCCGGCAGGTTTCTATATTTTTCATTATAATCCAGTCCATACCCCACGATAAACCCCCCATCAATACAGAAACATGAATAATCCACATTGATTTGTGCTTCCCGGCGTTCGCTTTTTTCAATCAGCGCACATGTTTTTATGGACCGGGGATTTAACGACTTTATGGATTCGATCATTTTGACAAGGGTCCAGCCTGTATCCACGATATCTTCCACCAGCAGCACATCCCGTCCTTTCAGTTCAAGGTCCGGCTTTTTTGTAAACACAACCTGCCCGGTAGATGATGTGCCTTCGTAGGATGATGCACCCACCAGATCAATTTCATGATCAATGGCTATCTGGCGGACAAGATCTGCCAAAAAAACAAAGGCCCCTTTGAGCACCCCCACAACCACGAGATCAAGACGTTCATAATCCTGGGTAATTTTTTGTCCAACCTTCCGGGTTTTTTCCTGGATTTCCTGTTGGCTAATCAAAGGGGTAATTTCGGGCATGTTCAATTATAATCCTGTTTCCTTAAGTTCCTTGATTAGTTGTTGCTGTCTGGAATTTAAACTTTTCGGCATCTCTATATTAACCACAACATAGAGATCTCCGCAACCATTTCCTTTCATCTGGGGAATTCCCATTCCCGGCAAACGCATTTTAGCCTTGTGTCCGGTTCCCGGCGGCAGGGTCAGATTTATGGTTTTTCCCGACGGGGTGTTCACCTCAACCTTATCCCCTAAAAGGGCCTGGGTAAGGCCGATATCCTTTGTCATCAGGATATCGTTCCCCTCTAAGGTAATGCCCTGGGGCAAAGACGGACTGGACTTGATGTACAGGTTGCCGGCAGGACCGCCATTTACGCCGGATTCTCCTTTGCCGGCCAGTCTGATTTTTTTGCCCTGGGTCAGGCCTTTGGGAATTTTCACCTCAATGGCTTGGGTTTGTCCGCCCTGGGAAATGGTGATGGTTTTACCGCCGCCATTGATCAGTTCCTCCAGGGTTAACGGAATTTCATATTCCAGATCTTTGCCCCGGACCGCAGATTTTCGGCCACTCCTCCCGCCAGGCCCCGCGTTCTGGAAAAAGGGATTGCCCCCCATACCTGAAAAGGAAGACCTTGCACCGCCCTGCTGAAATGCAGAGGAAAAACCGCCGGACCGGTTGAATCCGCCGCCACCGCCGAACCCAAACTCCTTGAGAATATCGCCCAGGTCAAAATTTCTGAAAATATCCTCCTGGGAAAATCGTTGCTGGAAGTCGGCAGATCCGTAAGTGTCATACTGTTTTCTTTTTTCAGGGTCACTGAGAACTGCGTAAGCTTCGGAAATGGTTTTAAACTTATCTTCCAGGGTCTTGTCCCCTTTGGTTTTATCCGGGTGGTATTTCAGGGCAAGTTTTCTGTAAGCCTTTTTTATATCAGCAGCTGTCGCAGTTTTATCTATGCCAAGTGTTTTGTAATAATCTTGCGCCATTTTATATAATCCTTTGGGTTTAGAGCTATAGGTCATTTTTTTAGTACAAATGTGTCATCAAAAGTAAGGCCCACCCTGCTGAAGTCAAGGGGCGCAAGGCGCTTACGACATGCTAATTTCCCAATTTTTTTATATAAAAGAACTAAACAAACCCTTTTGGTTCTTTCATTGTTTGTTGTGGGCAGACCTCGGTGAAAGACCAGGTCGGCCCATGGGCCGTTCGTTGAAAACAGGATCTATTCCGCAACAGCCCGCCGGCATGCGCTGATGGCCACCATGAGAACGGAGATGGCTGTCGGGGTCATGCCGTCAATGCGGGATGCCTGGCCCAGGGATGCCGGGCAGATCCGGTTGAGTTTTTCCCTGATCTCATTGGACAGGCCATGGGCCGCATCAAAGGAAAATTCAGGCGGAATTTTTATCCGTTCCAGATCCTCAAATTTTTTAATCTCATTATACTGACGCCGGATATACCCTTGATATTTAATTTCAATTTCCACTTGCCGGGCTGCCCGGTCCTGGACAGGTTCCGGGGCAGGGGCGATCTGTTTTAAAAGATCGTAACTGAGTTCGGCCCGCTTGAGCAATTGGGTTAAAGGCACACCGGTTTCAATGGGATTGGAGTGATGTCCGGAAAGAAAGGCATTGGTTTCATCACTGGGTTTGACCACGACCCGGCTGATCCGTTCAAGTTCTTTTTCTGTGGCGGCTTTGATCCGGGAGACCTCGTCCAGGCGTGATTTGTCTGTCAGACCATATTCATAACCGATCCGGGCCAAACGCAGATCAGCATTATCCTCCCTGAGCAGCAGCCGGTATTCGGCCCTGGAGGTGAACATGCGGTAGGGTTCCTGGGTGCCCCGGGTGACAAGGTCATCCACCATGACCCCCATATAGGCCTGGGACCGGTCCAGAATAAAAGGCGGGCGGCCAAGTATTTTTGCCGCCGCATTGGCCCCGGCCCACAGCCCCTGGGCCCCGGCCTCTTCATAGCCGGAGGTGCCGTTGATCTGTCCGGCCAGGAACAATCCTTTGACCTTTTTGGTTTCAAGGACAGGCGTCAGTTCCAGGGGCGACACATAATCATATTCAATGGCATAGGCCGGGCGCATGATCCGGGCCTGCTCAAGCCCTTTTACCGAGCGCACAACCTGGTACTGGATCTCAAGGGGCAGACTGTTGCCCAGACCCGAGGCATAAATCTCTTTGGTGTGGATCCCTTCATATTCCAGGATCACATGGTGGGAATCCCGGTCCGGAAATTTGACCACCTTGTCTTCAAAGGAGGGGCAGTACCTGGCGGACTGGCCCTTGATATGTCCACCATACAGGGCAGAGTGCCTCAAATTGTTGCGGATGATGGCATGGGTGTCCGGGTTGGTTTGACCCATGAAGCTTGGCAGCATGGGTGTTGTGACCTTGGTGGTGGAAAAGGAAAAGGGCTTGATCACCTCGTCAGATCCGTGGAGACTGAACGCTGAAAAATCAATGGAATCCGCATGCAGCCGCGGGGGTGTGCCGGTTTTCATCCTGCCCATCTCAAGACCCAGGGATTCAAGATATTGGGCCAGCCCGGTGGACGCAAACTCTCCGGCGCGCCCGGCCTGGATTCGGGAGGATCCGATATGGACGGTGCCCCGCAGAAACGTGCCAGTGGTAATGACCACACAGGAGGCCAAATACTCAAATCCGGTATTGTCGGTAATGCCTTTGATTTCATGGTGCTCAACGATCAAAGATTCCACCATGGCCTGCTTGAGATCCAGATGTTGCGCTGTTTCCAGAACATGCTTCATGTTTTGGGAGTAGATGTTCTTATCATTCTGGGTCCGGGTGGACTGGACCGCTGGACCTTTACGGGTGTTCAGGGTCCGGTACTGGATGGCCGAAGAGTCTGAGATTTTTGCCATCCAGCCGCCCAGGGCATCGATCTCCTTGACCAGCTGGCCTTTGGCTGTACCGCCGATGGAGGGACTGCAGGGCATGGCTGCAATTTTGTCCATGTCAATGGTGAGCAGCAGGGTGTCACACCCCATCCGGGCCGCGGCCAAGGCGGCTTCGCACCCGGCGTGTCCTGCCCCCACCACAATGACATCATATCTGTTATTGAAAGTATTCATAAACACTAAACTATAATGGTTACCCGCTGTTGGTCAAGCGTTGGCTGGGAATCTTCACCTTGGCAAATTCATTTGTAATCTGTATGGTTAAGCCACTATAAACAGGATGAGATGGAGGAAAATTTTGGCTGGTGCGGATCAAATGAAACGGTATTCAGATTATAATGCGTATCTTCGCAACCTGTTTGGCCAGCGGGTGCAGAAAATTTCCGTGGATGCCGGGTTGACCTGCCCTAACCGGGACGGCACCCTGTCCCGGGCCGGGTGTATTTACTGCAATGCAAAGGGGGCGGGCACCGGGGCCTTTGCCCGGGGACTTTCCATTTCCCAACAGATTGAGGCCGGCAAGATCGGGGCCGTAAAAAAATATAAGGCGAAAAAATTTATTGCCTATTTCCAGTCTTTTACAAATACCTATGCCCCGGTGGATCATCTTAAAGCCTTATATGAGGAAGCCCTGTCCTGTGAGGGGGTGGTGGGCATGGCTGTGGGCACAAGGCCCGACTGTGTGGATAAGGCAAAAATCGATCTGCTGGAAGCCTACACCAGGGATCATCTGATCTGGCTGGAATACGGGCTTCAGTCCGCCCATGACGCCACCCTTGCTTTGATCAACCGTCAACATGATTTCAAGGCATTTGAAACGGCCATGGCCCTGGTGGCCCCTAAAAAAAAACTTAATGTCTGTGCCCATATCATCCTGGGCCTGCCCGGAGAAACCCGGGATATGATGCTGGAAAACGCCCGGATTCTGGGTGACCTGGGGGTGAATGGGGTCAAAATTCACCTGCTTTATGTGATCCGCGGCACCGCGCTGGATAAGATGTATGACCAGGGCCGGTATACGCCTTTGGAACAACAGGCATATGTGGATCTGGTCTGCGATTTTCTGGAACGGCTGCCCAGGTCCATGATTATTCAGAGGATCACAGGTGACCCCCATGTTGACGAGCTTGTGGCCCCGTTGTGGTCGGCCCGGTACAGAGAGACATTCAACATGATTCAGCAGACCCTTGAAGCCCGGGATTCGTACCAGGGAGTCAATAGTCCGGCTATTAACAACAAAATTTGTGAAAATTGGTTCTCATTTTCATGGGATTTCGCTTCGATCCCCTAATTATCAAACACGCTCTAAGCAAACCCATTTGGTTCTTTCATTGTTTGTTGTGGGCAGATCCCGGTGAAAGACCAGGTCGGCCCATGGGCCGTTCGTAAGACTTGAATCCGGATGACCGCAGGGGTGTTCTTGTTTTTCCGTTCTGGCGGATAATCAGGCATTCCGTGTTGTCAAGGCGGTTGATAAGGGCAATGGATTGACTGGGATCCATGACCATAAGCGCTGTGGCAAGCCCATCGGCCAGGGTGCAGGTATCGGAAATAACCGATGCGGATACCACGTCGTTTTCAACCGGATAACCGGTTTTCGGGCTGATAATGTGGGAATAGGTGTGCCCGTCTTTTTCAAAATAGTTTCTATAATTGCCGCTGGTGGCAATGGCTTTGTTCTCCAGGCGCACTTGCTGGTACAACCCTGAAGCCAAAACGCCTTTTTCAGGATTGGCGATGCCTACGGTCCATGTTTTGCGATGCTTGTTTTTCCCTGCGGCGGAAAGCTCTCCGCCGATCTCAACAAGATAGTTCTCAATTCCACTCTGTCTGATCAGACGGGCAATCTGATCCACACCATACCCTTTGGCGATGGAGCCTAAATCCAGGGTGATGCCGGGCACGGTTTTGGTCAGGATATGGTCCCCGATCTCAAGCTTGTCAAACCCAATATGGGCCAGTGCTGTTTTGATCTGCCCGGGTTCAGGTGGTGTGGTCCGCCGCCCCTTTGTGCCGAATCCCCACAGGTCCACCAGGGGTTTGACCATGCCGTCCCAGGCCCCATCGGTCAGGATATACAGATTCCTGCATTGGCCAATCACCTGGTAGAAATCCTGGGAAACCCTGAACATCTGTCCCGTTGGCGCAGCATTGAACCGGGATAATTCACTGTCTTTCCGGTACATGGATAAACGGGCATTGACCTGTTCCAGGCGCAGATCAATTTTTTTCCGCCACAGACTTTTTGACAGGGGCCTGGCAGAAACCAGCTTAACGGCATAGGTGGTCCCCATTGTCTGGCCGGTGAACAGATACTCCCGGGTCGCCCAGGACTGGGCCGGTAAAAGCAGTGCGGTGCCGGCAAGCAGCATCAGTGCAAAAATAAACTTTGTCATACTATTCTAAAAACCCATGCCGTGAATTCAGAAGCTATTTGACAGAAACCGTAAAGGTATGAACGCCCTCAATATTTTTTGTGGGCTCAAATTTCAAAACCTCTCGTGTTGTACGATTTTTCAGACGCTGGCGAATTCTTATTTTCGGTGCACGTTGCCCGGCCTGGTCCAGTTTTGTTATTGAAATGGTAATGTTGTTTCTGTTCTTGCAAAGACCACCGATCAATACCCCGGACCAACTGCCTGTAACCGGCTGCTGGGGAACACCGTTAACCGTAATCTGAACCTGGTAACCATAACTGAATACATCAAGCAGCGCTGTTGAATACGGCTTCTGGACCAGGTCCGGTGCCGGTTTTACCTTTCCGTCCATGGCACATGACGGCCGCAGGTCTGCCATATAGAACTGTGTTTTCCGGCCATCCCCCCGATACATTGGCTTGTCGCAATTCATGGTGGATTCCACTTTCCATCCCGATTCCTTTACAAATTTAATGACGCTGAAGGTCACAGTGGGATCTCCTTTGGCATCTTTTTCTCCTGAATCCATCACATATACAAGGCCTGCATTATCCCCTTTTTCAAGCACTCTGGCAAATTCCATTCTGGATATATCAGGACCGTATTTTGCAAAACTTTTTATGATGTCAACCGTTAACGACCGCTGTGCTGAAACCAGTTTGTTTTTCAAAGTGCAAAGGCTGTAGGATGACATTGTTTTCTGAAGTTCCGACTCATTTCCTGACCTGCTGGCCTGAAGATGGGCATACCAGGCATTTTCCAGGGTGGTCCGCAAAGACTGGGAAGCAATACAGTCAGAGATCAGAACTAAAAGGCCTGTAAAAATTACCAGAACAAGCGCGTTTCTTCGTAACGCCATGCTTTTCCTCCATTTTCAAAATCATTTGCATCAAATTTTTTTGGCAGCTAACGCCATCAAATCGTGAAGTTTAATGATCGGCTCACCCTTTTGTCAACTAAAGGATTAAATATTCGACAGGCTGTTACAGAATGCTAATTTTCGCAATTTCTTCGTTGAAAAAGTAAAACGCATGGCCTGGCACGGCATGGTGTCCGGCCAGGGACCATGAGGCGGCAGCGGCGGACATTTTACTACCCTGTCAGATTTAGTCTTGCTTTTCAGTGTCAGGGGTGGTTAATCTCCGGGTAGATCTGTTTTTGACCCTGCAGCACATACGGATAAAAGGCAGGCAAAATGGGCGTGTTGTTTTTTTCAACCTGCCTTAACCTTCATTCAAGGATACAGTTCATAATGATCGGTACAAAAATTTTCAATGATAACTGGACGCTTGAAGACCAGATCAACCATTACCGTCACGTTAAGGAGATGGCTGAGCTGGTTTTGACTTGCACACCGCCCTATGTGCTGGGGATACATGGCGACTGGGGGGTCGGCAAAACAAGCTTTTTAAGAAAACTACACCTGTACCTTTCCGGTGAAGGGTGCGGTTATAAAAATGCAAAAACGCTATATGAAGCGCATTTTAAAACGGAATGCACAAAACAGGAAAATAGTGAAGTTATCTGGTTTGACGCCTGGCACTATCAGTTTGAACAAAATCCGGCGGTTGCTTTACTCAACGAAATCCGGTCCCATTTTACCCTGTCGAAAAATTTTCATGATAGGGCGAAAAAACTGGGTTATGCTGCCCTGATGTCCCTGGATGGTCTGACCCAGAACATCGGGGTATCCCCAGGAAAAATCATGGCAGCAGGAGAAAAATGGGAAAAAGAGCATTTCACCCAGCCCCTGCCTTCCCAGATGGTTAGAGATCTTATGGAAAATGCGATTCAGACCCTTCTGGGCAAGGGGGCCAATAAACGGTTAATCATTCTGGTCGATGACCTTGACCGGTGCACCGGTCCGGTTGCGTTTCGATTCCTTGAAGCCATGAAGGTCTATTTTCCCCTTTCCAATTGTGTTTTTGTGCTTGGCCTGGATATCCGGCATATTCGACGCGCTGTGGCTGCTGAACTAAAGAAATCAGGCCTCATCCCAACAGATATTGACGAGAAAGATCGGCAGACAAAAGCAGAATTATACGCGGATGATTATCTATACAAGATATTCCAATATGTTTCTCATCTCAATTATGATACGGAATATGAAAAGTATCTGAAACACCTTTTGGAAAACAGCGGGGTGGAGGATTGGGAAACATGGTCCAAGAAGATTGTCGACTTTAAATTACTGCCGCCAAATCCCCGGAAAATAAAACTGTTTGTTAACGGATTCAGTCGTTATATTGAGCAGTTAAAAAAACGAATAGAAAAAATGCCCGGCAAGCAGATCTCCCTTGATAAGGAACTTGCCCTGATTTTCGCCTATCTGAAAATCAATGCCCATGATTTGTATCGTATTCTGATCCATGAACCTGATTTCTGGGAAAACCGTTTGAAAGAGTTTTGCACCTCTGGAGAAACCAACGACCATTGGGCGCTGGAAAAGCTCACCCTGCTGGATGAATCCAGTGAGACGAACTCATCCGACGAGACCCCTGAGTATGAATATCAATCACTATTCCAGGATCCGTCGGATGAAGGCCTGTTTCGTGCAGCAGGAATGATTAGAAAAAGAAAAGAGCCTGTCACAGATGACGAATTTAACCTATACCTTTTCAGGTGAATCAAATGAATGACGCTGATAAAAAGAAGTTTATCAATCCATTTAACCGGAAAAGCTGGCTCACCTATTTTTCCAGCCTCCTTCTCAGGTTTAAATATGCCCGGTTTTTGGGGCTTCCCAGCCTGAAAGATATCCCTGATGTGCTTTTGGAACGGCTGTATGTTCCCATTTACCTGGATAAAACCCCGTCAACAGACCCGTTGGATGAAACAAAAAAGACTTACGGCATTGGGCAGGCGCTCAAACAATCCCGCCGACACGTTATATTAGGTGACCCCGGCTCAGGCAAATCCACACTGACAAGCCATCTGACCACGCTTTTTGCCTCCACCAGAAAACATTCTCTTGAATCCATGCTGGGACAAATGATTCCCCTGCCCTTTATTCTCAGGGATTACAACATTAAAAAGACAATTACCTTTCAAGGCATGTTAGACCAGTTCCAGGCCCAGCCCTTCTGGCCAGAAGAGAAAGGCCCCTCGGCTGATGACCTGACCGGGGTTTTAAAGGCCGGTCAGGCCCTTATCATCATGGACGGCCTGGATGAAATTGGGGATATAGAACGCAGAAGGGCCCTGCAAGAAGCAATAAATGAAGGCATGGAAAATTACCCGGCCTGTGTCTGGATTTCCACCAGCCGTATTATCGGGTATGAGGAGGTGCCGTTTGATTCTGCAGAAAATTCAGATGCCAGAACTCAGGCCAAATCCCCTCATCTGCATTACATCCAGCCCTTTAAGAAGCGTCAGATATCCAAATTTATCGAAAACTGGTACACCCTCAGGGAAGCGGATCCTGCTGTGCGCGAAAAAAATATTCTCTCCCTTGAAACAGCCATTGATGGGTCAGACAGCATCAAACGCCTGGCTGCTAACCCCAATATGCTGACCATGATTGCCCTGATTCACCGTGTCCATGCAACGCTTCCGTCCGGGCGGGTCATGCTGTACGACAAAATCACCGAAGCCTATCTTGAATCCATTGATACGTTCCGGGGGATCCAGGAGACCTCGGTTGATAAAAGCCGGCATATTCTGTGGTTATCTGAACTGGCCTTTAAGATGCAGAAACAAAGGGAAACAAAATCGGATGAAACCCCGGAGATTCTGATACCTGAACCCCGGATCAGGGAGATCATGGGCAGGAATCTGGATTCCTCATGTGACATAGACAAGGAATTAAGTTATATCGCCCGCCGCTCAGGATTATTGCTGCCCAGAAAACCGGGATATTATAATTTTGTCCACTTATCGTTTCAGGAATACTTTGCCGCCATTTATCTGTATGACTTGGGGATTTGCATTCAGGCATTGATGCCGGGAAAAAAGAGATCGCCTGCACCATTATCCTGGATCAGCTTCAAGAAAAAATAGATTTTTCTCTTATCGACAAAATTAACGGGGTTACAGCGGATATCTTTCACCAGCATTTTATAAAGGTTCTGAAGAATCGAATAAATGTAAGCTGTGAGGCCGACCTCCCTTTGCCTACACCTGATCTCCTTCTATCTTTACAACTTCTGGAAAAACTGGAGTTCAAAGTGCTGGAAGAGATTTTGGCAAAAACGGTGTTGGACAAACTTGACCCCAAAACGTTGTACTATCTGTTTCCCCTCTGCTATGCCATAGATGGCCCCATACAGAAACGCCTGCTTTTAACGCTGCCTCTGCACCTATGGTTCACCACCCCGTCAACTCGTCTTTTCAACATTTCGCCAGACATCATTCTGAGAAACCCGGATCTGATTCAAGAGAAAAGCGACAGAAAAAATACTTTTTTGTTCTGGTGCAAAAGGATCGCACAATTGATCAAGCTAATGAGCATAAAATTATTATTTTTATGCCGCGATGTTCTGGCTCTGGATCGGGCTCTGGATTTGGATCGGGCTCGGGCTCTGGCTCTGGCTCGGGATCTGGATCTGGATCTGCCTCTGGATCTGCCTCTGGCTCTGGCTCTGGATCGGCCTCTGGCTCGGACTCTGGCTCGGACTCTGGCTCGGACTCTGGCTCGGACTCTGGCTCGGACTCGGGATCTGGCTTGGACTCGGGATCTGGCTTGGACTCGGGATCTGGATCTGGCTCTGGCTCGGGATCTGGATCTGGCTCGGAGAATTCAAAATACAAATCCATCCATGCGACTCCTCATTGAGATTCTAAAGGGAAATGACTCGGTGGAAATTGAAAAACAGGACCTTCCACCAAATGCAGCGTCTCCTTTGGGCAGAATTTATCATGGCCTGTCTGAATTGGTTTTGGGCAGGGGTGGGTCGGAACATTGGCAAGAGATTGAATCCCAAACCCGTAGGCTTACCGATCGGAAATGGTTTTCCGCCAACTATCCTGACCTTTCTTTTGACGAGGCAGAACAGGCCCTCTATTTCATCGGACTCCCTGTGTACCAGGAGAAAAGTTTATTTGAGTCCCAGTGGTTTGACCATGGACATAAACTGGCCCCTTTCCTAAATGCCAAACCCAGCGAGTTGTCCCGTGCCATTGACTCACGTCTAAAATAAAAATAATTATCCCGGCCAGAATATACAGATGTTAAGCTGAGAGCGTGTTTGATAATTGATGAATCGGCTGCAATCTCATGAAAATGGCCCCAATTCCCCCAAATTTTATGTCAATAGTCCCGCTATTAAAGGGTGTTGACACCGTTCAAATTTTCATGAGGTTATGAGTTGTCTATATTTTCAATGGCATTTTTTCCAGCAATCCTATTGCCAATATGGGT
>PDTI01000054.1 GCA_002747145.1 Desulfobacter postgatei | reverse complement strand
ATCAAAGGCAACATCGGGTTTGTGTCAACCCATTATCGCTATGATGCCACCTCATGACACCTATATCGAGACCCACCTGGGTGGTGGCGCGATCATGCGTCGCAAGCCCGCCGCATTGCTCAATATAGCCATTGATCTTGATCCAAAGCCACTTGCAGCCTTTGAGTGTGATTATCCAGTTGAAAAGATACATGGCTGTGCACACCGGTTTCTTTCTGACTATGTCTATCGTGGCCGTGAGCTGGTGTACTGCGACCCGCCCTATCTTCACTACACCCGCAGCTCATCTCGTCGATACCGTTTTGACTATGAGCAGCAGGATCATATTGAGTTGCTTACGATTCTCAAGGCACTTCCCTGTTCGGTAATATTGTCCGGTTATCCCTCTGATCTCTACGATGAACTGTTACCGGATTGGGGTAAGCTTGAGTTGCAGGTGATGAACCAGGCAGGTGTTCGAACCGAAAAACTCTGGTTCAACTTCGTTCCTGACCGGGTACACTGGTGCCGCTATGCGGGTAAAAATTTTACCGACCGGCAACGGATCAAACGCAAGGCACAAAGCTGGGGCAGGCGCTATCAGGCACTGCCTCGCTCAGAGCGTCTGGCCGTGCTTTCTTCCATAATGGCTGTCGAAGCTCTGGAAGAGGCCTAACGCCATGCCAGGTGTCAACAAACAATCCCTGAGAAAGGTTAGCGATTGTCAGTGCTGTGGTGAAAATTTGAGCGACGTTGTCTGTGTCGAATATGAGTGGCGTACAAAGATCAATATCATTTTCGAAAAGGTCGTCAGTCATGCAGACACCGAAATCAAAGTATCCCCCGGTGCAGGATGCAAAGCAAAGGGCGTTTTCCTGAAGATATGCAAGGCCCCCTGCAGTATGGTCCTGGGATCAAGGGCTGTGTGGTGAATCTCTTGGTTGCCCGGATGATCTCTTTGCCAAAGACCCTCATTACAAACAACCGAGCCGAACGCGACCTGAGAATGAGTAAGGTTAAACAGAAAGTATCGGGCTGCTTCAGAACAATAAAGTAGGCCGAAGCCTATTGCCGTATCACAACTTTGTCTGGTCATGCATTCCGTAACAGCCTATCGAATCCACAGGGTTTTAGGCCCATGGGCAAAATAAAATCGCCCATCAACTTCTCTTTTAAGCCACCCTCGGCGTTACGCCAAAGGATACATCCTTTTAAATATGCTTCAATTGGCGTGCCTTGATGGTGACTTAAAATCTGACGCATCTACAACAGATTTAATTCTGATCATGGGCCTTAAGTTAAGGAACGGAACCTAACAATTGATGGCCTTCTATGAATGTATATCTGATCATTGGCCTAAATCCTGTGGGTTCGACATATCCGGTCTCCAGTCTCCGCTCTCCGGCCTTTAAAAAACAATGCACCAGAATGGGAGAAACTTGGTTAAACGAAAAAACCTGCCGGCAAAGGCGTCTCGCCCTCTGCCGGCAGGTCAGTTTATGAAGTTTATGCTGCTGCTTTTATACTATTGAAGCAGGCTGGTAATGTTTGAAGATGAGGCGTTTGCCTGGCTCAGAGCATAGGAGCTTGTCTGGGCCAACAGGGAAAGCCTTGCATAGTTGGATGTTTCTTCAGCAAAATCAACGTCCCGGATGGTGGATTCGGAGGCCGTCACATTGGTTTTGGTCACCGAAAGGTTGGAGATGGTTGATGTCAGCTGGTTTTCCACGGAACCCAGGGAACTTCGTGTGGAATCCAGGTCAGCCAGTGCCGCTTCTGCAATGGTAATGGCAATTTGAGCATCCTCCTGGGTCATAACACTGATATCTGCCAAGGTTAAGCTTTCCTGATCGGACAGTTTTATAACCGAGTCCTTGGTTTCACTGGAGAATATTACTTCACTGCCAGTTTCAATATCACTGCCTTGTTCCAGTGTCAGTGAATCGGTCAGAACAATGTCGGCGCCAAGAGTAAGCGCTTCAGTTATTGTTGTGCCGGCTTCTATTGTTACATTATTACCGTCCGTATCTTCCAGAGTCATGTTTTGATTGACAACGGTTCCAGCTGCAAGTACGGTGTTAGATGTAAGCGTACTTCCGGCTTCCAGGATGAGGCTTTCTCCTGTGGCCAATTCACTATTATCGCCAAGGGTTATAGCCGTGCTGCCTAAATCAGAGCCTTTACCAATTGTACTGCCTGTACCCAGGGTAGATCCTTCAGCCAATCGTGTTTCGCTTGTGGTTGATATGTTTCCACCACCATTGGCTTGTACAATTGTGTCATCGCCCAAGGTTGAGCCTTCGGCAAGAACACTTCCTGTTTCGATAGAGGACCCTGCTTCCAGAGTCATGTCGTTCGTGAGCGTTAAGTCGGCTTGAAGTGTAAGATCTGTCCCAAGTGTGGAGCCTGCATAAAGCGTCGAGCCTGTATCAAGGGATGATCCCGCTGCAATTGTCATATCTTCTGTGAGCGTCAAGTCAGAACCAATGTTTGTGTCAGTACTTAAAATGGTACCGGCCTCAATGGTATTGTTGCTGTCATCCTTAAATGTGTTCGTTACAACGGTTCCTGCAGCAAGAACCGTTCCTGCTTCCAGTGTTGACCCCTTAGCAACCAACATGGCGCTTTCTACAGTTTCGTCAACAGTCCCGCCAACCTCGGCATTCCCGCTTAGTACTGTTCCTTGAGCTATGATGCTATCCGCTTTAAGGCTTGAACCGGATTTCAGTTCATAGTCATGTAACGTGTCTTCAACCTTAGAATTGGACACCTGCATATCAGCACCAATAACTGTTCCTCTAGCAAGGGTGGAATTTTCTTTAATGGTTGATCCTTCTGCCAGGGTTACATTTTCACTATTCGTGTAAGCGGATGAGTCACTTGTCGTCATGGCCCTACCTATACCGGATATGCCGCTTCCTGATATATTAAACTGACTGGAACCTTCCTGAGTCAGGGTGATGTGACCAATGGTAGACAGATCATCCCCGGTCACATCTTTACCGAACACGCCTTTCAAGTCACCCGTGATACTGATCACACGACCATCTTCGGATGTCAGGGTCATGGTTCCGTCGTCATTACTGGCAGCGGAAATCCCTGTCTCCGATGTCTTGTCATTGATGGCTGTAACCAGGGCGGCATCGGCATCGTTGTTAATGGTATTAATGGCACCAATGGTTACGCCATTGATGGCAAAGTCGGAACCCGTTGTTCCTTCCTGAATAGCTAATTGCGTTGTGCTTTCAACCACGGCGGTTGCAGATACGCCGGTGACAGATGACATCGTGTTGATTTCATCGGCCAGAGCGCCAAGGCCGTTTTCTTCCCGGTTATTGGCTTTAATCGTAAGTTTTTCCAGTGCTACATCTTCGCCGGTGATGGATGAATTGATGGTTAACTGAACATCGCCGCCGTCTTGGTCCGCCAGATTCAACGTTGCTGTTGAAATGTGACCAATGGAGTCCGATTCGGTGTCACCGATGCTGATGGAAGAGGTTTCATTGGCAGAGGCACCGGTCTGGATGACTTTGTTGGTGTAAGTGCCGTTGAGAAGCTGCATGCCGTTGTAGGAAGTTGTGGTGGCAATGCTGTCCAGTTCTTTCATCAGTTTATCAATATCTTCCTGGATGGCTGACCGGGTGCTTGTGGTCTGGGTGTCGGATGCAGCCTGGATGGCTTTGGTTTTAATGGTATTAACGATGTTCACCGACTCTTCAAGGGCGCCGTCTGCGGTCTGAACAATGGAAACACCGTCATTGGCGTTCCGGATACCCTGGCCAAGACCATCTGCCTGCGCTGCCAAAGAATCGGCAATGGTTAGACCGGAGGCATCGTCTGAGGCTGAGTTGATTCTCAAACCTGTGGAGAGACGCGTCAGGGATGTTGTCATGTTGTTGTCGTTAGCAACCATGTTTCTATGAGCTGTGAGTGCGGCAACGTTGGTGTTGATACTTAAAGACATGTTATTTTCCTCCGTGAATTTGGGTAGTTAAGTGACGGTTTCATTTTTGGTCACTTTGGGACATTCGTCAGATCCGTCTGATGAATGGTTAAATTTAAAAGGTTTTTTGCGGGGGCCGAGCGCTTCGGATTAATCCGCTGTTTTGTTTGGTTATCGTGATCAAAACAGGGAATCTTTAGCTGATAAACACAACTAAAAAGTGAAAATTAAAAAAGTATCATATATTTAAAATTTGTATTATATTGAATTTATATAGAAATATGTTATTTATATAGAATTAATCAATTGAGATTTTTATAATGATAAAATTTTACTTCTATACTTAAGGCCCATAATCAGAATTAAATCTGCCACAGATACGCCGGATTTTAAGTCTGACCATGGGCCTTCAGTGCTTTGGGTATCTTCCGTGGTTATAAAACAGAGATGGTGGGCTTGTGTTTAAAACTGTTTGGAAAATGGGTGTAATGTGCTTCCATGGCCTGGTAGGGTGTTTTCTGTTTTAAAGCGCTAAGGGACAGTTCAAAATTGTAATGGCATATCTGTTTTGTCAGTGTTTTGTTTGTATTCCAGATGGGTGTATCTTTTTTAATATCAGATTGATTCACAATTTTTTTCGCCTGCCTGTTTAATTCATTGATGGTATCCGTATGCAGATCATTTATGCGGAAGAATGAAAGGTCCAATCTCCTGCATAACAGCTCAAGGTTGTTGTCAGGAATCTTCATACCTATATTTTTCGCGTTTATATTTCGGTTATCTGGGTTTTCGTCACAAAGGTTTACCGGGTCATTATAGATAATGCCTAAAATCCTTAAAGGAAAATCCTGGATATGATCTGAAATAAAGGTGTGCCCCATGGTGGAAAACTGAGCATGAAAGATCCTGAACGAGCAGTCAAGAAGGGTTTGCAGCACCCTGGGCGGTTCGCCTTCCACAAAAGATGGCAGATGAAAACAATTGTAATAAAAATATGTGCCTGTGTGATCTTTAAGGTTAAATGGAACAGATCGACTGAGTGCCGGCATCCTGGATATTTGGTACCGCTTGAGGCATCTGCTGAGGCTGGCCCTGGAACAATTGGTTTTAAAAAAAGAGCCGGAAATTTGACCCAGATCATCAAGGCCGGCCCTGAATGCTATCCTGCAGATAATGACGTTAATTTCTTCAATGGGTGCCAGGACCGTTTTTATGCGCTTGGGGGTATGCGGGCGGTCATATACGTCCATTCGTTTTTGCCACCTGCGTACTGTGGTTTTACTGACCCCTATTTTTTTTGCCAGGCTGGCAACGGACAGGTGGGGATTGTTTTGAATATATGCACGTTGGGCAGGGGTTGTTGTGGCATTTTTATGAAGACGTATTTTCATGACACCACCTCAAGCTCGGTGATCAGGTTTTCAGGGAAAGAGAAGCAGACGGGTGATTTTATTTTGATCATGGGACTTAAATAAAGCTCAGCCCTTTGTTGATAGTTGGTCGGGATGAGAGGATTTGAACCTCCGACCCCCTCGTCCCGAACGAGGTGCTCTACCAGGCTGAGCCACATCCCGACACATAAGACATCATTTAATATAACAGTATGTAGCCAAAGTCAATTTAGAAAATATTTTCTTTGATAATTGTGGCCTCACGTGCTGGACCTACGGATACAATTTTGATTTTTACTTCTGATAATTCTTCGATCCGTGCAAGATATGCTTTTGCGTTTTCAGGCAGGTCATCAAACTTTGTTATATTTGATGTCTGGGATTGCCAGCCGGGATGTGTTTCATAAACAGGCGTGCAATTTGACAGAGCATCAATGTGGGCTGGAAAATCTGACAAGACGTTTCCTGAATATTCATATCCTGTGCAGATTTTAATCTCATCCAGTTCATCCAGAACATCAAGTTTGGTGATGACAAGTCCGGTCAGGCTGTTCAGGCGGGCGGCGTTTTTTAATACCACCATGTCCAGCCATCCACAGCGCCGTTTACGTCCGGTGGTGGCGCCGAATTCAGCCCCGGTTTTCTGGATCTTTTCACCAATTTCGTCAAAGAGTTCCGTTGGAAAGGGACCTGCACCCACCCGGGTGGTGTATGCCTTGACAATGCCCAGGATCTCATTGAGCTGTCCAGGCCCCACACCGCTGCCACTTGCGGCATTGGCTGATACCGTTGTGGAGGAGGTGACAAAGGGGTAGGTGCCGTGTTCAATGTCAAGGTGGGTCCCCTGGGCCCCTTCAAATAAAACCTGCATGCCCTGCCGGATGCCCTGGTCAAGGGAGACAGAGACATCTGAAATATATGGGATGAGACGGTCGCGGATTTTTTCAAACTGGTCAATAACAAGCGCTGGATCCATGGGATCGGTGTTGAAATAGTGTTTCAGGTAAAAATTCTTTTCCGCCATGACAGTCTGGACTTTTGTTTTGAACAGATCAAAATCAAGAAGATCACAGAACCGGATACCCACCCGGGCTGCCTTGTCTTCATAGCAGGGGCCGATGCCGCGGCCGGTGGTGCCGATTTTATCCTTTCCTTTTTTTATTTCCCGGGCGTTATCGATCTGTTGGTGATAGGGCATGATGATATGGGCACGATTACTGATTTCCAGCATTTTGGGAGAGACATCAATGTGATTACCTGCCAGGTAATCCAGTTCATCCAGCAGTACAAAGGGGTCAACCACCACACCGTTGCCGATGAAACATTTTTTCTGTTGAAGTATGCCCGAGGGGATCAGGTGGCTGATAATTTCTTTGTCGTTGACCACCATGGTGTGGCCTGCGTTGTTCCCCCCCTGGAACCTGACCACATAATCCGCATGTTCGCTGAGCAGATCAACAATTTTTCCTTTTCCTTCATCACCCCATTGGGTGCCCACAACAACTGTGTTTGTCACGGTTTCTCCTTTTTTGTTTAAAAAAACTTTTTATCATATGTTTGGTCTGTTTTTCACATATTCCCTGAATAATTTCAGGTTGATGGTTCAGTCGTAAATCCGATCCCATCCGGTACAGGGAGACCGCAGCCCCCCATTTGGGATCAAGGGCGCCAAATACGACCCGCTGGACCCTGGTATGGATTATTGCCCCCATGCACATGATGCATGGTTCTATGGTGACATAAAGCGTTGTTCCGGGCAGGCGGTAATTATTCATTACCCTGCAGGCCGAACGAATGGCCTTGATTTCAGCATGGCTTGTGGGATCGTTTTCAGATATCGGGCAGTTATATCCCTGTCCGATGACCTTGCCGGCAGTGTCCACCAAAATGGCCCCAACGGGTACCTCGTTATGTTCTTCAGCTTTTTGGGCCTCATCCAAGGCAAGCTTCATGTAGTATGTATCGTCCATAATTCAACCCTGATTTATATAAGCCTTTTTGCACCAGGTCAAATGGTATGGGCACTATTTTGACCATGGGCCTTATATGTCCGCTAACAATCAAAGCAGTTGACCCCTTTCAGCGCTGTTTGGTATATTCCATCTTTCCAGAATAATGGATGTGAATTGTGATACGACCTGTAGATTTAAAGGATTAAATATGGAACGTACTAAATCAGCCGCTTTATTCTCATCAGCCAGAAGTTTGATACCGGGCGGGGTCAATTCTCCGGTAAGGGCCTGCGGTTCAGTGGGCGGAGAGCCTGTGTTTATTGAAAGAGGAGAGGGCGCCAGGCTATTTGATGTGGATGGGAATACTTATATTGATTATGTCCTGTCCTGGGGGCCACTGATTCTTGGCCACCGTCCGGGCCCTGTGGTTGACGCGTTGAAAACCGTGCTGGATTCAGGTGTCAGTTTTGGTGCGCCCACTGCGCGTGAAAATGAACTGGCACAGCTTGTGGTGGATTCTGTGGATTCTGTGGATATGGTCAGAATGGTCAATTCCGGCACCGAGGCGACCATGAGCGCCATCCGTTTGGCAAGGGGGGTTACAGGCCGGGATCTTATTGTTAAATTTGACGGATGTTACCATGGCCATGCAGATACTCTGCTTGTGGCAGCCGGGTCCGGTGTGGCCACCTTGGGCATTCCCGGAAGCCCGGGGGTTCCTGGTGATGTGATCCGCAATACCTTATCTTTGCCATACAATGACAGTGACAGTTTTGAACAGCTCATGGCTGAAAAAGGAAAGGAGATTGCCTGTGTAATCCTTGAGCCTGTGGCGGGAAATATGGGCATGGTATCTCCTGATCTGCATTTTTTAAAGACATTGCGCCGGCACACGGCAACCCATGGCGCCCTGCTGATTTTTGATGAAGTCATGACCGGGTTCCGGGTCGGTGGACGGGCCTGCGCCCAGGGCTATTTTGATATTGATCCGGATTTGACCTGTTTTGGCAAAGTGATTGGTGGCGGGCTGCCCGTGGGAGCATATGGTGGAAAACGCGAAATCATGGAACAGATTGCCCCTGGGGGTGCTGTGTACCAGGCCGGAACCCTGTCCGGGAACCCTTTGGCCATGGCAGCCGGGATCGCCACGTTAAATGCCCTTGGGGATGACCGGCTTTACCTGGAGATGGACCGGCGGGCGGATATGCTGGTCAAAGGGCTTCAGGCCGCAGCCGATGACGCAGGCATTCCTTTTTCCGCCAGCCATTTCGGTTCCATGGCCGGATTCTTTTTCACGGGCCAAAAGGTGGCCAATTTCGATGATGCCAGAACCTGTGATCTGGATCGGTTTGCAAAATTCTACCGGGGCATGCTGGCCAAGGGCATCTATCTTGCACCATCACAGTTTGAGGCCTGTTTTATCTCTGCTGCCCACACGGACGAGGATATTGAAACCACCCTGGACGCCGCACGGCAGGTCATGAAGGACATTTAATGGCTGATTCAGTTCAGCGGATTCACCTGGTTGCAGCCTGTGGTACAGGCATGGGGACTTTGGCCTGTATCCTTAAACAGATGGGGTATATGGTTACAGGGTCAGACCAGAACGTTTATCCACCCATGAGCGATTTTCTAAAAGAAAACGGCATTACGCTTTTTTCGGGGTTTGATCCATCCCATATCAGTGAGGCGCCAGACCAGGTGCCGGACCTTGTGATTATCGGCAATGCTGTGACACGTGATAACCCGGAAGCGGTTGCCGTAATGGAAAGGGGGCTGGACTACATGTCCATGCCCCAGGCGGTGAACCGTTTTATTGCCAGTGACAAAAAGATCATTCTTGTGACCGGTACCCACGGCAAAACAACCACCTGCGCCATCATGGCCCATTTGCTGGAAACAGCCGGTCTGTCGCCGTCATTTATGATCGGCGGAATTTTAAAGGACTATAACTCCTCATTTAAGATCGGTGACGGGGAATATATGGTCATAGAGGGGGATGAGTATGATACAGCCTTTTTTGATAAAGGGCCCAAGTTCATGCATTATGATCCTTGTATCACCATTATTACCGGCATTGAATTTGATCATGCCGATATCTTTGATGATCTGGATCATATTTGCCGGGTTTTTGATGCCCTGGTTTCAAAGGTTAAAGACCACAGCCGTATTCTTGCCTGCAGGGAAAATGTTAACTTAATGCAGGTACTGGAACAGGCAGATGGTGCTGATCTTCAAACTTACGGAACCAATGCCACCTGGCAGGTGCATGACCATCGCCTGGGCAGTGAGCCGGATTCTGGTGCGGGCCGTTTGCGCACCCTTGCCCGGATCACAGGCCCTGGTACGGATATCAACATCCAAACGGATCTGCCCGGGCGACACAACCTGCTTAATGCAACGGCCTGTATTGCCGCAGCCCGCAGCCTGGGGATAAAGGAGGTGGACATTGCCCGCGGGCTTTCAACCTTCAGTGGCATTAAAAGACGCCAGGAAATAAGGGGGCAGGTTGCCGGTGTCACGGTGATGGATGATTTTGCCCATCATCCCACAGCCGTGAAGCAGACCATTGCCGCAGTGAAGCCATTTTATCCCCAGGGCCGTCTGGTGGCTGTATTTGAGCCAAGAACCAATACCAGCATGAGAAATATTTTCCAGGCTGTCTATCCGGCATGCTTTGACCAGGCAGACCTGGTGTGCATCTGTTCTCCCGGGGTTAAAAAAAATATTCCTGAAAAAGAGCGGTTTTCACCCGAACGTCTCACCCGGGATATTTGTAAAAGGGGCAGGGCTGCCCACCATTTTCATGATCCTGACCAGGTGATCGACTTTCTTGCCCTGGCACTTAGGCCCAAAGATCTTGTTCTGATCATGTCCAATGGCGGGTTTGGAAATATTCACCAACGGCTTTTGGAACGGCTGGGGGCGCAATGACAAAAATCGTGTTAAGAATTTTTGGCATCGGAATATTTCATTCATTTTTATATATCTATCTGGTGCCGTTTGTCATTTACCCGCGGTTTGGGCAAGATGGAATGACCTTTGCCGTAATTGTTGCCGTACTGGTCTCCATTGCGACAACGGCCACCCTGTGGCTGAAGAGAAAAACAAAAGGGAACAAAGGAGAGTACCCCATGACCAATATGATTGAATGGGATGAAAAATACAGCGTGGATGTGCCTGAACTTGATGAATCCCGCAAAAAGCTTATGGATATGTTTAATGCCCTCATTGAAATGAAAGCAAATAAGGGCGACGCCAAGGATGTGGCCAATTTGATTAACGAGATCAATGAGTTCAGCAAGGTTTTTTTTTCAACGGAGGAAAAAGTTATTGGCCGGCAAGGGTATCCTGATCTTGACACCCATTCAAAGGAGCATCGCCAGTTTATTAAAAGAGCCATTGGCCTTCGCCGTGAACTAGCAGAAGATGTTGATAATTTGGCAATGGCGGACGTTGTGGAATTGCGGGATTGGCTTTTATCTCATTTTGAATCCGCAGACACTCTGTTTGTTCCATTTTTAAGAATCCACAGATATGTGGATGAGTTTGAAAATAAAAAATGAGACGTATCCTATACTGCACCGGGAAAAGTCCCCTTTTAGAGCCTGTTTGATAATTAGGGGATCGAAGCGAAATTTTATGAAAATGAGAACCAATTTTCACAAATTTTATGTTAACAGCCGGACTATTGACATAAAATTTGGGGGAATTGGAGCCATTTTCATGGGATTGCAGCCGATTCATCAATTATCAAACAGGCTCTTAGTTGTAACCTGAATCCGCGGTACAAAATTTGATGGGTGTTGAAATTACTGGGGAAACTTGATTTTGGCTTTCACCTCGCAGGTGAAGCGCCAAATAGAATTTTTTCAATAATTTCAGTACATATAAAAAACCATGCCGCGAATTCTGGTATAACTTTAGTAACGTTTATGCTATATTCTTTTGAAATATTAAAGAAAGATATATTTATTGCCGATATCCTACTTTCAGGGCCATGACCAAAATACAATCACCCGGCTGCTTATTTTTTAAGCCGCTGTTGGGGTAACGCCGAGGGCGGCTTAAAATCCGGCGTATCTGTGGCAGATTTAATTTTGACCATGGGCCTTAAGACGTTAGAAATGATTTTAAACAGGCTCTGAAGAAAAAGAGAGGGTAGAAAAGTTATTATGAATGCAGAAAACACAATACTACCAATTACCAATAAGATTATAGAAACTGGAGATAGATCTGGTGATTTTTCCGTCTACCAGCCCAATGTTTCGAATCGCAAAAAAGACAGACGCAAGAGGCCGTATGACCGTAGGAAAAGCGTCAGAGACGGTGTGATTGTCTCGTTGTCCTTTAAGAAAGATCGAAGGAAAAACCCTGACCGCCGTTCCCTGGTGTCGGGCAGGTCCGTCCCTCCGGATGATTCCAGAGGATCCACCCATCATATCATAGCGTAATCGACAGTTTGTTGACAGGCTATTACAGAATACTAATTTTCCCAATTTCTTTTATATGAAAGTTCCAGTAAGTTATTAAGTTACTTTCATTCTTTTGTTGTGGGTTGAGCCTGGACGTTGATAGACCAGATCAACCCATGGCGGTTCGTTGGAAAATAAATTTGATCCTTACGAATACTGCATGTATACCTGCGGTCGAATTGATTTTCTGCCCTGAACTTGAAAAAATTATCTATCCCGTAACAGACTGTCGCGTCTGAAGCGTGTGGTAAGGCCCATGGTCAAAATACAATCACCCCTCTGCTTGTCTTTTAAGCCGCCATTGGCTTGCCTTGGTGGTGACTTAAAATCCGGCGTATCTGTGGCAGATTTGATTCTGACCATGGGCGCCTAAAACAAGTGCATGAGTAATTTGTCTTTCAATGATATTGCCATGCTCCATGAATCGGGAATGTTTTCCCATCTGGACTACTATTTTTCCACAACCATGGCCAATATCTTTAACGAT
>PDTI01000053.1 GCA_002747145.1 Desulfobacter postgatei | reverse complement strand
TTCACAAATTTTCTGTTAATAGCCGGACTATTGACATAAAATTTGGGGGAATTGGGGCCATTTTCATGGGATTGCAGCCGATTCATCAATTATCAAACAGGCTCTAACTACCAATATTTTAAACCAGAATTTTTTCATAAACGGCTCCATAAGCATGGTTAACTATTTTCCGGGGTTAAGGGCTCTTTTGATGCTTTTGGCCAGGGCCATATTGATGTCATTTGTCTTCAGGGAAAACCGGACAAACCGGTTGGAAAGCCCTTTAAAATTGGAACAGTCCCGGATCAGAAATCTATCATCTTCCACCAGGCGGCACAGCTCTGGGGCTAAGATCTGCTTCAGTTGTGCCGGCACAAAATAAACGGGTGTATCAAAAAGCCGTATGCCCTGTGTTCCAGCCAGGGCATGAATAAAAGTCCGGCGTTCTTTAACAATAAATTCCCGGGTCTGCCGGTAAAAGGGCAAAATCTCTTCCGGATGATCGTAAATATGCTTGATGACTGCCTGGGCCAGGGCATTGACGCTCCAGGGCTGGTAATGGGCCATAACCTTTTGGATCAGAGCTTTTGTTCCGCTTAAGAAACCGGTGCGCAGCCCCGGAATCCTGAAAATTTTAGACATGGAGGAGAGCACCACAAGGTTAGGCAGGTGAGTCTGCTGTATCAGGGAAATCTCCTCTGCATCCGGTACAAAGGGCAAATAGGATTCATCCACCACAAAACAGGTGTGGGTATGGCGGCGAATCAATGTGTCCAAATCCTGTTTGGCAATCAGCACACCTGTGGGGTTGTTCGGGTTGCAGATAAACACCAGATCCGCCTGTCCGATCCCGGCGGATAACTGATCCAGATCCGGAACAAAATTGTTTTCAGCAAGGGCCAAACAGTGACAGGTCTTGACATTAAGGGCGGCACAGGCATCTTCATAGTCGGTGTAGGCAGGCCCCAGGATCACAGCCTTTTTGACCCCAAGGGCCAGGGGCAGGGTATAGATAAAAAAAGTGGTGCCGTTTCCTGCAATCACGCAGCCGGGATCAATATTGTGATAGGCTGCAAACCCCCTTGCCATACCGGCAGCATCCGGTTCTGGAAGGGCATGAATCAAATGGATGTTTTCCCGGATAAAGGCCTGGATACGTTCAGGCGGCCCCAGCGGATTGAGGTTGGAACTCATGTCAATGATATCTTCAACCCTGCATCCCATATGGTCTGCAAGCTGCTGCTTATTTCCGCCGTGGCCCTGAATCATCCTTGAATATGAATACCGGCGGCCATGAACAGCCAGGCTTCCATCACTTCGGTCATGGCGCCAAGCATGTCCCCTGTAATGCAGTTCATTTTCTGTTTATAAAATGTTAAAACAGCAACAGATCCCAGGACAAAACCTGAAATCAATATCAAGCCCTTAACACCCAGAAACAGGGAAAACCCCAGCGGGATCAAACACAGGTAAAAATCTTTTGAGTTAAGGGGCCGGTCAAACAGATCCTTGCCTGTGCCTGTGCCTTTTCTGCCGTAATTGAGGTATCTTATGCCAAAAATCATGGAGGCCCTGGAAAAAGAGGGCACCAGGACAAATATGCCCATGGCCTGAACCGGCGGGCAATTGATTTTCACCGACCAGATTCCGGCAATTTTTGCAGCCATCCCCAGAACAACGGCAACCAGTCCCATTATGCCAATTCTGGAATCTTTCATGATTTCAAGGGCGCACGCCTGGCTTTGATGGCTGAACATGCCGTCTGCGGTATCACCAAGCCCGTCCAGGTGAAAGGCCCCGGTGACCACCACCAGAAAAATCAGATCAACAAGGGCGGCGGCAGGCGACGGCCAGACCATGGATGCCAGAAAATCAATGATCACCAGAAGGGTACCGATGATCAATCCCACCACGGGGAAAAAGCGGATCATACCCAAAGGAGAATAGACCGGTTTTTTCCCTGTGGGCAGAATGGTAATAAAGGCTATGCAGGCCCTTAGATCTGAAAAAAAACCGGGGTTATCCGTCTGGGTCATTTAAATTTTTCGTTTCTAAAATCTGTCCAGGTTTGATTTGGACCGGGATACCGGCCATGCTCACAATCACTTTGTCAACAGCTTGGGCCGCCCGCTGATTGACAACGCCTGCCATATCCCTGAACTGCCGGGCCATGCTGTTTTCAGGCACGATCCCATACCCCACTTCATTGGAAACCAGGATAACAGGGCAGGCTGACCGGTTTAACGCGTCCACAAGCAGGTCCACCGCCGCCATGATACCGGATTCATCCCGTCCCTGGAACAGAAGATTTGTGGTCCAAAGGGTCAGGCAGTCCACCAGAATCACCTTTGCCCGGGCACAGGTTTTGTCAATGGTTTCATGGATGAGTACCGGTTCTTCAATGGTTTTCCAGTCCGGTCCGCGATCATCCTGGTGTCGTTTAACCCGTTCTTCCATTTCCCTGTCCGTGGGCAAGGCGGTGGCCAGATAGATTTTTTGATCCTTGGCCATATGATCTGCAGCCTGCTTAGCAAAATGGCTTTTGCCGCTCCGGCAGCCACCGAGCACCAGCATGTGTTTTATGTCGCTCATGATCAGGGGCTTAGGCCATTTATTCCATTGATTCGGCAATGGTTACGGTTCTGTCTCCCAGCATGTTTACATAGGATGCCATTTCATTGTCGTACCATCCATAGATGACTGCCTGGGTGACCTGAATGGCGCAGACACGATCCTGGATATTTTCCAGCATTTCCTTGTCAATGCCCCGCATGTGCGCCAGGTTAATGGAAATAGACGCCGTGCGGGTATGGGTTTCATGTCCCTCAATAACTGCTGCGGCCCTTGGAGTCCCAATGATATCCGAGGAGACATTTTGTTTCTCCGTGAAGATCAGATAACCGTCGGACTGTTTTTGGGCTGTGTCTTGATAGATCTGGTTGATCATGTCCCTTTTAACCGTGGGGATATCCAGTTCTTCCTGCAGGTTGAGGACCAGAACAATCAAAGATCCGGTGGCCGTGGGGATACGCACGGACTCGGCAATGAAACCGATATTGGCCATTTCCGGGAGAACCTGCTGCAATGCCTTGGCCGCACCGGTGGTGGTTAAAATGATGTTATTCATGATGGAGCGGTTTTTTCTCAAATCGGTTTTGCCGGTTTTGGGCAAACGGTCCAGCACCTCCTGTGAGCTTGTGGCCGCATGAATCGTGGCCATGGATGCAGACAGCAGGCGATCCACGCCAAACGCATCCAGCAACGGTTTGATCATGTGGGCAAGACAGGTGGTGGTGCAGGATGCATTGGAAATCAGGTTGTGGCGGACAGGATCATAGTCCTTGTCGTTAATTCCCATGACCGTGGTAACGGCATCATCAGGAATCGCGGCGCCTTGTTTCAGTTTAAAGGGCGCCGAGGCAATAACTTTCCTGGCACCTGCGTCCAGATGTCCCCGGATGGCCCCGGATGGCGCATCTGACTCAAGATTGGGATCAAGAAACTGGCCCGTGGTATCCACCACCAGTTCCACATGATTATCCGCCCATGCAATATCTTTGGGATTGCGGTCTGTGGAAAGGATCTTTACTTTTACCCCATTCACCATAAAGGTGCCGGAACCAGGATCAACATCCGTGATAACAGGTTCTGCTGCGCCCTTAAAGCCGTGCAGAAATGCTTCCAGGCGGCCGTATGTGGAATCCCGTTTAATGTAATGGATGAGATCATCCATACTTGTACCGACTTCTCTGCCCACATTGATGACGATTTCATTAAAAAACTGTCTGCCGGCATGGTGCCATAACGTCAGTTTTCCAATTCTTCCAAGTCCGTTAATGCCCAGGATTTTTGATGTGTCTGTGCTCATCTTTTCTTTGCCCTTTATATCGTGCCTGACCAAACACCTTGAAATTTTGTTGCGTACAAGGTGGGCTGAAATTAAAATTTTGGTAATACATATTGATTATCTGTTCCGGAACAGCCTATGGAGGATTAAAATGTCAGCCCAACGCCGTAATCAGCAAAATTTATGGTTTTCAGTTGAGCACTATATTGAAGTTAAATGATTGCTGATTTTCATCTGCCCCTGGTATACAATACCTTTATGACCGTCCAGACTGATGAAATCCCCTGTATTCATTTTTACACCATTGAGTTCACAAAAGCCGGCCTCTTCGTTGCATATCAAATTTTTACACCCCACCACACAGGTTTTGTCAAGATTGTAGGCCACCACGGCGGCGTGGGAAGTCAGCCCCCCTCTGGCAGTTAAAATGCCGTCCGCCGCATCAATTTCCAGGATGTCATCGGGCACGGTGTCATTGCGAAGCAAAATCAGGCTGGTATCCGGATCCAGCCGCCTGAAGCTGTCGATCTCTTCCAGGGAGAATACGATTCTGCCGCTCATGGCACCGCCGGACACACCGATTCCCTGGCCTAACCGGGTTTTTTCAAGTCTGTCCTGCCCGGCATCAAACTGTTTGACTTTTTTTCTATCCCGTAAAGACAGATCCCTGGCCTGGAGCATAAACACATCTTCACCCTTTGGTCCCTGAAAGGCAAATTCCATTTCCTGGGGATTCCACCCCTCCTCGTAAATCAACTGCAGGACAATGGTTTTCAATTTTTCATAAACCAGGGGAAATCGCTTTTCCAAACTGATTTTTACGCCCCTGCCTTCCATCTCCCGTTGAAGTTCGGATATGGGCAGGGTTTTCACTAAACCGGATACCACATCTTCACCCTGGTTGCCAATGGTAAAATCCCCCCACAGCCGGATGGCGTCTCCGGGCAGTTTGGGGCTGTGGGTGAATACCACCCCGGACCCCGATTCCCTGGAAAGGTTGCCAAACACCATGGACTGCACCGTGGCCGTCGTGCCCCAGTCATTGGAAATCCCCATGATGCTGCGGTAACTTTTGGCCCGTTTGGAGTTCCAGGATGCAAACACCTTTTTAATGGATAAAAACAACTGGTCCATGGGAGATTCCACGATCTCTATGCTCTGGTCCAGCAAAAGCTGCTTGTACGCCATGGCCACTTCACGCATCTGTTCCCCTGTAAAGAATCGCTTGAACCGGATATCAACCCTTTCCTTATGGCGTTTAATGATATCATCAAACCGGTCTCTTTGGATGCCGTAAACCATGCCATAGGCCTGGATAAATCTGCGATATGAGTCCCATGCAAACCAGGGGTTTCCTGATTTTTTTGCCAGATGTTCAGCGATCTGTTCATTAATACCTACATTTAAAAATGTATCCAGCATGCCGGGCTGTGAAATGGACGAGCCCGAACGGACAGAGAGCAGCAAAGGATTTTCCGGATCCCCGAATTTTTTACCCTCGGCCTTTTCAAGCTGGGTAAGCATATGGGTCACCAACCGCTTGAAATTGTTGGATGCCGGAATGTAGTTGTCAATGAGATCCAGACACTTGAACACCTCGGTTGTGATGATAAAGCCCTCGGGCACCTGAATCCCCAGACGCTTAAGTTTTATGAGATTCAACCCTTTGTTGCCCAGGTAGATGATATTGTTGCTGAACAGCTGCCCGGCATCAATGGAGCACACCGCGGCCTTTGGGTCATAGTTGAGAAGGGCTGACAGTTCATCCTGGCTCAGCCGTTCAGATTGGCGGAACAGGGTGTTTAAAATCCGGTTTAAAAATAGATCCAGTTGCTGGAGCCCAAGGGAGGTGGCAATCCGGTCCCGGAAAAAAATATCCGCCACCCGCTGGTCCAGTTTTTTTGCCATTTTAACGGCGGCCGGTGTGTTGGGGGTATTGGTGGTGGCGGCATCAAATCCCTCGGGCAGGAATTTTTTAAGTATATTTTCCCGTCCGATGCGGTTGTCCAGGTTGCTCAGATTCAGGGAGTGCAGGTTGTAGAAATGGTCGTTGACCGCATCGGCAACCGCTCTGGTAAATCCCTTGAAAATATCCAGGTACTGGGTAAAGGAACAGGTGGTGATATTAATGGCGTATTTTAAGAATTCAAGCTGGGTATCCAGCTTGTTGGATATAATGCCGTCCAGGGCCAGGGCCTGACGGAAAAGCTCAAGAACGGAAAAGATTTTCACAAAGGTGGGCTTGGTGATCAATCGAAGATCAATGCTGTTGATCAGATCCTCAAACAATACATTGATAACGCTTTCAAGCCTTAAGGTCATGCCCAGGGCATCAAATTTGGCCTCACTGTATGATCCGTACATGGAGGGGATATCAACGGCAATATGACGCTTGTGATAAATGGTTTCGTTTACAACAAATTTTTCCTTGGACAAAATAATGTTTTTCAGCTCCGCCATATAGGCCAAAAGTCCGCCAATCCGGTTTTCCAGCTCGGTTTCACCCAGGGCATGGAGGATATTTCTAGGGTCGGGCAGCTCCTGGGACATATGGGTGTTGACATAACTTTCAAGATCCAGGTTCTCAATGCCGTATTTTTCATTGAGCAGGGCATGGAACCGGATCATCAGTTTAGCCCGTTCCCTGTCCAGGTCTGTTACGCTTTCTGTCTTGTCAATGATGGCCTCAATGTCGGCTTTGGGGGCGGCAAGAAAATCAGCCGGTGTTTTCAGCTTGTTCAGCGCCAGGGTGTGAAAAACGGTATGGGGGCCGTCAATATATTTTCCCCTGGTTGAAATCTCATCATAAATGGACGGGGGCAGATAAGGTTTAAGCGGTGTTTTATCCAGGCTTTGCCAGAACATTATCACTTCCTGGATAAAGTCCACAATTCGGGAAGAACTTTCCACATGGCTTTGTTTGCGTAAAAAATGGACCAGCCGGTCCCTGCGGAAGACCGACTCATCCAGCCGGGTGGAAATATCCCGGAGCTCTCCTTCAGCGCCGATCTCATTGAAAAAGGTGGGCAGAAGCCGGGCCAGTTGTTTGACCAGATTATATACCGGTGCGATGTCCGCGTTGAGAAATGTAGTAATGTCCCGGGGAAACAGGTCCGTATCCCGGATAAATACGCCGCCCACGGCCAGTGAACTGATTAACGCAGACAGCAGGCGCTGGGATTTTTTCGGATGCTTGGCCACCAGGGCCAGAAAGACCCGGATATTTCTTACGTGGGCCACATTGCATTGGATCTGCCAGTCTTCTCCGGTTCCTGAGATATCCGGAAACTGAAACCCATGGTCCACGGACCGGTCAATGAAATGGTTGATCAGCTCGATTTCATCGGTATTGTATACGGCATCGCCGATTTTATGGATGCACTCCAGTACGGTTTCCGGATACCGTCCTTTGTGTTCTTTGAGCAGGGAAAAGGTCTGGTCAACAATGGCCATGTCCTTTTTATAATCCCCGCGTTTTCCAATCACGGTGATCAGGGTACGGTGAATATCTCCCAACGCTTCCCTGTGGATGAAGGAAAGCCCTGGTGAGTGAATAATATAGAATAAAAATGTCAGCTTAACATATTTTCCATATATTTTTTCCGGGGCAAACGAAAACATCTGCCGGGGTATCTGCCTGTACCGTTTGACATGGGCCCTGTGCCCGGTCAGTTCCAGCAGGGCAGATAAGGCGTTCATGTCATCAGGCGGCATCGCTTTTATCTGCATCAATGTCTGCTGCTCTTTTTTAATCCGCTGCCGGGATACCGGTTCTAAAAGCGTGAGTATATCCGGCCCGGCCCGCCACTCATCGATATTGTTTTTCATCCAGACCACAGGATCATCCTGGCAGAGCCAGAATGCAAAAGAGACGTCAAAAAAACGAATTAAAAATTTATTTAAGACGATGCGTAGATTGGGGTCGTCCGGGAGCGCATTGTTTTGTGTTATCAGCTTGACCAGGGTGTCGGGCTGGTAATAGGAGCAGACAAAAAAGAAAAAATCACAGTCCTGAAACGCTAGAATCCGTTCAATTTCATGGATCAGTGTGCCATTGAACAGATCAAGTCCCTGTGTACCGGATTTAGCGATATAATGCAGAATCTGCATGAGATTATCCGCAGCATTGGATTTGATTTCACAATCAGATACGGATTCAAATGCCGAGTTAAAAATATCACAGAGCAGGGCAAGCACCTTTGGGCCATCGGGCTCAGTGGTGTACAAATGAAAATGCTGAAAGGAGAAATGCCGGGACTCATTGACAATAAAAGACCAGTTTCGATATGGATGAGATAATTCCTTTAAAAAAATCTCCAGACGGTTGACAATACCTACATATCCTTTGAAAAAGTTAAGCAGCAGAGAATACCGCTCATCAATGGTGACGTTTGCCCGGGTATCTGAAAGGTTGACTTCAAGGGCTTTTGATTTCACAGAAACGACCTCTTTGTTTTTATTTTGACCATGGGCCTTAATCACGAACCAGGTTCTCGGACAATACCGCGATATGCTCGGGACCGATGCCGCAGCATCCGCCAATCAACGTTGCGCCTTGCTGAATCCATTTTTGGGCCCAGTTCAGATATGATGACGGCGTTAAATCAGTACGCATCTCATTGAGGGCCTCGTTTGCCTTTGCATCTTCAGACTGTGGCGGAAACGCATTGGCATAGGCGCCGATCTCAATATCCCTCCGCCCCAGTTGTGCCAACTGATTTCGGGTTACTTTAATGGCTTGACTGATAACCTCTGGCTGGCAGCAGTTAAATAAAACAGCATTCACCCCGGCATTGGCCATGGCGTTGACCGCTTCGGCAACGGATTCGCCGGAGCGTAACATAGGTTCACGGTTTAAATGTAAATCGTCCAGGGTGAAAGAGACCCAGAACGGCTTGCCCGATGTATCCAGGTGATCGGTCAATGACTTGATCCTGAGGGGTTCATCAATCAGGCTCTGGGTTTCACATAACCATATATCTATGTACTCAGATAGTTCTTCAATCAAGGGGGTTGCAATTTCAACCACCCGTTCCGGTCTGTATAAATCGGCACGGTAGGAGCCGAACAACGGGGGGATGGATCCTGCCACGCGCGTGCGGGGAAGGGTCTCATCAACGGCTGCACGGGCGGTCTTACCGGCGATACGGGCCAGAACCCTGCTCTGGTTTTTAAATGTCTCTTCACCAAGATGAAAAGGAACCAGGGCATAACTGTTGGCTGTTATGACAGAAGCGCCGCTTTCAATAAAGGCTTTATGGACCATCTTGACGACCCAGGGGGCCTCCATCATGGCCAGTGCCGACCACTCCGGCTGCTTGAAGGGTGCGCCCTGCCGCTCTAGTTCCCTGCCAATGCCGACATCCAGAATCGTCACTTTTCCCGTTGCCATTGCGGTTCCTTGTCTTTTATTTTAATTTCAACTCATTGAAGAATAGCCTTACAAGTTGAAAAAAATCAATAAAATATTCCGACCAGAAGATTTTAGGGGAAACCGAATGCGTTATTTCACTTGCTTGAGCATCTGTTCGACTTTTGTTATACCTTTCTTGGCAAAAGCAACTTCCTATCGGTTGTAACTGCCGGTTTGAGAAATTTGACCTGATAGAGATCGAAACAGAAGCGCTGGTAGAAGCGTTTCTGGAGATGATTCAGAACAGGAGCGTACGCCCTTTTATAGGGAAGGGATCATACCCCAAGACAGGAGAGACGAATGAAATATATTGGCGCCCATGTTTCCGCTGCCGGCGGTGTTGAAAATGCGCCGCGCAATGCCGCCGCAATCGGCGCAACCGCCTTTGCCCTTTTTACCAAAAACCAGCGGCGATGGCAGGCAAAGCCCCTGACCGAAAAAAGTATTGCCGCCTTTAAGGAGAACTGCCGGCAACATGGCTATACCCCAGCGCAGATTCTGCCCCATGACTCCTATCTCATCAATCTTGGTCACCCGGAGAAGGCGGCACTGGAAAAATCCCGCACCGCCTTTATTGACGAGATGAACCGCTGCCAGCAGCTTGGGTTGACCCTGCTTAATTTCCACCCCGGCAGCCATCTGAAAAAAGTGAACATGGAAACATGTCTTTCCACCATTGCCGAGTCAATCAATGTGGCCCATAAAGCGGTGGCGGATGTCTGTGCTGTTATTGAAAACACGGCAGGCCAGGGCTCAAACCTGGGCTGGGATCTGGGACATCTGGCCGCCATTATTGACCAGGTGGAAGATAAGGACCGGGTCGGTGTCTGTCTTGATACCTGCCATCTTTTTGCCGCAGGCTACGATCTGAGTTCAATGGCGAGCTGCGAGCAGAGCTTTGCCAGATTTGAAGAGATTATCGGCTTTTCCTACCTAAAAGGCATGCACCTCAACGATGCCAAATCCACTTTTGACAGCCGTATTGACCGCCACCACTCCCTGGGCCAGGGCAATATCGGCTGGGACTGTTTCCGCTATATTATGCAGGACAGCCGCTTTGACGGCATCCCCTTAATCCTTGAAACGGTGGAACCCAAGATCTGGGATAAGGAGATCGCCCAGCTTAAGGCGTGGGCAGAAGAGGCCGCCTACTAAGAACAATAATTCTTCTGTTTTCTTAACAAGAGAAGCAGATCCTGAATGCAAGGACCACGACACCTTGCAGGCGGGAAACACTTTGTATCGTGCTTGCATCTTCGGTAAGGACTTTTCCGCTCTGGACGGGTCGCGCAGCGGGATAGCGTGCCGGCCTCCGAAGCCTGAGGCCGCAGGTTCGAATTCGGCTCTGTCCATCAGGTTCTATTCGATTTCCACCAAAGAATGTTAGGCTCTGGGGCTGTTTTGGTATTTTTTGAGAGCGTTTTTACTTCTCCTTTGGGAGATGAACTCCATCAAGTTTGGCTCCTCTGAGATCGGCTTTTGTGAGATTAGCTCCTTCGAGATTAGCGCCAAAAAGATCTGAATCAAAAAAGTCAGAAAAAGATAGTTCAAGGCCTTTTAAATCCCAAAAAGCCAAACACTCCAGTATTAAAAAATTACTCAATCGGCCTTTACGCTGTCCTTGCAAACGTTTAACCCATTCACCAAAAGCAGTTTTATCCTCTCCCCAGTCAATTTTTACAACCCTATCTGTTTGTTTTGTGCAGACATTATAAATGAGTGTAACCTTTCTGCGTATTACTTAATAAAATACTAACTCCCTGTTAATTCAGCTAAATATATCTCTTCTGTGCTGGTATCATAATTATCCGGATACCCAATACCTTCAAACATTTTTCGATTCATTAGTCGCCTTTCTCTTTGCATATGGGATTCTCAGTAATCATCCCAATCTGCGATAGTATAAACGGATCGAAGAAGTAATGTTGCCTCTGCACCATTTTTATTGATATTCAAAGCCTTGACACAGGTTCGAAGCTTGCTTATCCTAACCGACTTTTATAAGATATAACCTGAATTTGCGGCATAGTTTTTGATTTTTTTGATACGTGTCGAAATTATTGAGAAGTTACGATTAAAACAGCATTCAACCTGAACGTTGCAATCACTTTATGGCTGGATATGCAAGGTAGCGGAATAATATGAGGAGCAACAACCATGAATAATGATCCGTCTCAATTTACACTTTACAGCGGCGGGCACAGAGGCGCTGAAGCCGAATTTGGAAAACTTGCAGAAAGATACGGCGTCAAAGAAGTTAATTTTTCCTTTGAAGGCAATCGTCCTGACAGGGATTCAGGCATGCGGCTGCTGAATCAGGAGGAGCTTGAAAAAGGCAATGTCTCAATGGATATTGTTTCGGCCCGTCTGGGCAGATCCTTTTCCAAAGGCAATAGAATCAGAAAAGTTATCCAGTCCATTTTTCATATGGTCAATAATGGATACCAGATATTTACCGTGGGCTGGATCCTGCCGGATAAAACCGTTAAAGGCGGCACTGGCTGGGGTGTGGAGTTGGGCAAACTTTTCAACCGTCCAATATTTGTATATGAGCAGGACAGAAAAATCTGGTTTTCCTGGGTGAATAATGACTGGCAGATGGCCACCCCCGTGATTCAGCATAAAACGTTTACAGGAACAGGCACCCGGAATCTCACCGATGATGCTGCGGCTGCGATGCAGGATCTATTTGAACGCAGTTTCAAATAATTTGTGTTTGCGCAACACCCATCGGCCGTATACAAAGCAGGTAATGGAACATTGTGAAGTAAATGGCCCATTCACATGTTTCATTGTTGGCGGAATAACCGGGAAAATGCATCCGTAAAAGATTGCGATTTTTATGTTCAGCAGATAGTTACACCCGCAGCTTTCATCTCTTTCAGGGCGGCAGCCGTGGTTTCCGGGGCAACCCCCCGGCATAAATCTTTGAGCAGTATCACATCAACCCCAAGCATTCTGGCATCCATAACCGTAGCCTTGACGCAATAATCCGTTGCCAGTCCGTAAATGATAACCTGTCTTATGCCTGCGTCCTTCAGGATGTCAGCCAGACCAGTATCTTTTTTTCCGTCATCAAAAAAACCGGAATAGGAGTCAAAGGCCGGATCCATGCCTTTTTTTACAATGGCCGTAAAAAGGGATTCGTCCATCAAAATCCGGGCATTGGGGGTATCCTGGACACAATGGGGGGGCCATAATACCTGTTGGCGGCCTTCAATTTCAATGACATCATAGGCTTGGGCATTGTCGTGGTTGGAAAAAAAGGAAATGTGGTCTGCCGGGTGCCAGTCCTGGGTGGCATATACCGGGTAACCCAGTGCCTTAAGCCGGCGGGTTTGGGTTTCTGCTGCATCAAGATATTCCTGGTCAGCGCCCCCGACGGCCAGGCTGCCTTGCATGGCCTGGGTAAAATCTGCCTGGATATCCACAACAATCACGGCAGTATGGTCTAGTTTTGTATTTATTTGCATAAAAGATCTATCCTTCTTCAAAATTATATCCTAAGAGCCTGTTTGATAATTAGCAATAAGCTATAGCTTAAGCTGGCAGCAGCCTATTGAGCAAAATTGATATCATACCGATATACATGACATTTTCGCTTATCATAAGGAGATTTTCAAAATCTTTACTCAA
>PDTI01000052.1 GCA_002747145.1 Desulfobacter postgatei | reverse complement strand
CCATGCTGATTGTTCACCTTTAACTGTATTTAAGAAAGGAAACGACATGGCAGAAACTGTCATCAAACTGGGCCGGAAAGAAAAGGCCTCAACTTTTATGGATAAGGTTAAAGAGATTCTGCCCGAGGGCGGAAATCTTAATGCCTGCCTGACATGTGGCGCCTGCGCATCAGGCTGCCCTGCCACTGGGCTGGCTGACATGGACCCCAGAAAATTTCTGCGCATGGCTGCCCTGGGCATGGATGAGGAAATTGCCGCATCCAATTGGCCCTGGATGTGCAGCATGTGTATGCGCTGTATTTATGTCTGCCCCATGAAGATTGATATCCCCCAGCTTGTTTTCAACGCCCGGGCATTACGTCCCAGAGAAGAACGGCCTAAAGGGATCCTGGGCTCCTGTGACATGGCATTGAGAAATGAGACCACCTCTGCCATGGGCACCAATCAGGAAGACTTTGAATTCGTTGTGGAAGATGTTCTGGAAGAGTACCGGGAAGCCCAACCTGAATTTGCGGACATGGAAGCACCCATTGACAAGGAAGGCGCAGAGTTTTTTTTGAATCAGAACTCCAGAGAGCCCAACACTGAACCCGATGAGATGGTGCCTTTGTGGAAAATACTCCATACGGTAGGCGCCAACTGGACCTATGGTTCCAAAGGATGGGCAGGAGAAAACTACTGCATGTTCCTGGCCGATGACGACTCCTGGAAAAAAATAACCAAAACGTCAGCCGATCAGGCCAATAAACTGGGGGTTAAGACGTTCCTGAACACCGAATGAGGGCACGTCACATTCTCAGTCCGGGCCGGACTGAAAAAATACAACCTGGAACATGATTTTCAAGTAAAAAATATTTATGAGTACTATGCCAAATGGATACGTGAGGGCAAACTCAAGGTTAGCTCTGACTGGAACAAAGACCTGAAGATTAAATTTACAGTTCAGGATCCCTGCCAGATTGTAAGGAAAAGCTATGGCGATCCCATTGCCGACGACTTAAGGTTTGTGGTGAAATCCATTGTGGGCGAAGAAAACTTCATCGACATGCAGCCCAACCGCTCCAACAATTATTGCTGCGGCGGCGGCGGCGGGTTCCTTCAATCCGGATTCAAAGAAGAACGCCTGGCTTACGGGAAGATCAAAGACGATCAGATCCAGGCCACAGGTGCAGACTATTGCATCGCCGGTTGCCACAACTGCCACGCTCAGATTCATGAACTGAGTCACCATTATGGCGCCAACTACGGCGTAGTTCATCTGTGGACCCTGATTTGCCTTGCCATGGGCATTCTAGGCCCCAATGAAAGGGAATACCTGGGAGATGATCTTAAAGAGGTAAACGTCTTCCATCCTGAATCCGCCATGTAGTACGATTCTGTTTGCGCAGATACAGGAGGGCCGGCAGTAAATTTTATACTGCCGGCCCTTTTTTTTAGTTGAAAACTAAAACCGTTGTGCGACAGGCTGTTACGGAAATTGGGAAAATCAGCATTCCGTAACCGCCTGGCGGGAATACATTTAGACTTACCGTGTACTGCTGCTGAGTATCAGCCCCTGGGGCAGGCTTTCCCCAAAAATGGATGCTTCATCGGCGGACTCAATGGGCACAACGGTCTGAATCATCTCCAATGATTTTTCAGGTGCCTGCATCTTTCCAAGCCATGGAACCACTGCCTGGATAATATCCGGGGAAACATCACGGGTTCGATCTCCGGTTTTTCTAAGAATCTGGGCCACTGCAGCCACGACCTGATCCTTGGGGGTCCAGGGTGTTGTCATCAATCTTCTGGCCCATTTCTCCACCTCTTTTGCCGGAACCACCCTGTCCACAGAACCATAAAGAAGCTCTCTGGCACCGATCCGGGATAAGACCCAAAACATTTGATGGGGTGTTTTGCCCGGTTTCAACTGGGGGATCAGTTTTTTTGATAAAGCGATCTTGTCTTTTATCAGCAGACGTTCCATATTTGCTGCGGCCATCCACACTTCAGTCATTTCTTGTTTGGGCATTTTTTTTCCGGCACCGCTGTTTGCCAATACATAGCTGGACACATCCTGAAAAAACTGCCGCTGTTGACCGGCCGTCAAGCCACCTGCGATCCGGCGGCAAAAGATCCACCATTCAAGGGCATTTTGTTTGGCTTTGGGGAACGCGCTTCGTTGTAAATAAACTTTCCACAACTTAGGCATACGCGCTTCATCAAAGGCATCACCAAAGCCCGGCCTGATACAGAATCCAGTCAAATTTAACCAGCGAACTTCGTGCTCCGGGCTGTTTTTCCGCCATTGGGGATTTTCAATCAGATGATCTGCCACGGCTCTGAGAAAGGATAAAGGCCATTTATTTCTCTTTGTCTCCACCAGTTTTTCTATATGTTTTACCACAGAAGACAACCGGGCATTGTCGGCAGATCCGGAAAAGGCGTCTGTTAACAGATCCCGGACACTATCTACGGTGTCATCATCATAGACTTCGCTTTCGAAGGCGTCTCCGGCTTGGGGTTCCCGCAATTGAAACTGAAGTTTCCACCGATGGGAAGACACGCTGGAGCGGCACCACATGGCCAGGGTTCCCATCTCGGTATATTCCGCCTCAACCTTTACCGGAATCTGTTTTGCCTCCCCTTTTTTGCCAAATTTAATAACGGTTTTAAGGGGGGGCAGAGGGGTCATGGTGTCATCAACCTGAAGAATGTTCCCTGTTTTATCACCAGATCTGAAACTGGAGCTGAACATCGAAAAAAGAACAGGCTGGTTGGTGACAACCTCAAATTCCATTTCCGGCAGCTGGATCAATGACCCCTCATCCAGGCCACGCTCCACAACGCACATGATCGATTTACAGGTTGTGTCACACGTTTTATGTGGACGGGAGTGTTCATTCTGGGAATTATCCGATGCAATGCCGATATAATAACTTCTGGGACTGCCGCTGCCCACACGGACCCCCATGCCTTGTTTGACAAGACCATAGTAAGAGGCCCCCAGGGAAACCGAAAGGTCCGGATCACGGTTGTCCAGGACGGTGGGCAAGGCCTGCGCCCCACAGGAAAACCATTTTCCAATGGCTGATCTGATTTTGTTTTGAAATACAGACGGTTTCAGGGAGCCGCCATTAAATAAAATATGATCAGGTATGGGTTCTTTACCCAAAAGCGCTTTGACACTTTCGCGATGGCGCTCTAAAAACCATCCAATGTGACGGGTTATTGCAGGTTCCTGCTCATAGGGAAGACCAAAGTCGGCAATTGCCTTTCCTGCTTTTTTAGGATTGGCAAGGCTGGATTCAACTTCTGGAAAAAAGCCTTTGCACAGGATCTCTTCAAGCTCATCTTTTTCCAGATCCGCTGACAATGTATTGGCAATAAGTGCGCGCCCCTCGCCCCGTAATACAATTCTAACCCGTTCTTCATGACCATCCTCGTGGCTGTCCAAAAGAAGCTTTTCTTTGGCGGCCCGGCATTTATAACTCAGTGTTTTCCATTGATCCGGGGTAAGGTTTGTTTTTTGGGGAAATTTTGATGCGACATAACGGGCCAGGGTCAGATCAATATTGTCTCCACCTAAAATCAGATGCTCCCCCACCGCCACCCGCTCAAACCGGGGACTGCCTTGGGCCTCTTTCAATGAAATCAGGGTAAAGTCGGTGGTTCCTCCGCCCACATCGCACACCAGGATCAGGTCGTCTGGTTTGACATGGGATTGCCAGTCATGCTCGTGGCGTGTCACCCATGCATAAAACGCGGCAAGGGGTTCTTCCAGCAGGGTGATATTGTTACTGAATCCGGCTTGCCGTGCTGCCTTCAGGGTATATTCACGGGCCGCTTCATCAAATGAGGCAGGAACGGTGATAACGGTAAATTGATTTTCAAGGAATAGATCTTCATCTTTAATAAAGTGGTTCCAGGCTTTTCGAATATGTCTTAAATATTCACTGGTCGCTTTGACCGGGGATAGTTTATCCACATTCTGGGATCCCCACGGCAGAATCGGGGCGTCACGGTCGGCCCGGGAATGGCACAGCCAGCTTTTGGCAGAGGAAACCAGCCGGGAGGGCACTTGTGCGCCATGCTCCCTTGCAAACACACCGGCAAACAGATCACTTTCCTTTTTCCATGGATGTTTCAGCGCTTCTCCGGCAACATCGTATTCACCGGGAATATATAAAAAAGAGGGCAGCACCGGAACAAATGAAAATTCACCTGGCCCGGTTAACTGGGGTATCTTGAAGACTTTTATTTCAGTACTGATGCCCTCATGGGCGTTTTGTGCCTCTAGGTGGGTCAGGTCAGCGTAGGATACTGCCGAATTGGTCGTTCCCAGATCAATGCCGACCACATATCGTTTATCTTGAAAATCCACAATCGTCTCCTACTCACCATTGGCCTTTGGCCTGACATTGAGCTCCAGACGCCATTTGCGGTCATCATCCCGGGCGCAGGCCCAAAATTCGAGGGTGCCGATTTCGGTCACCTTCACTTCAAACGTTACTGGTATAAATTCCCCCTCTTTGCCTTCCAGCCGGGTTTCAATGGCGGTGAGCGCCGTGATCCCCATATCTTCCCAATTATCTATCACATCTCCGAGCTGATCGTCATGTCGATGGGCAGAACTCATGATATCAAACGTCACTTTTTCGCCCACCACCAGATTAAACAGACGGTCCTTACTTTCTGCCTGGCTTCCATCTTCCATGCCGAATGGTGCAATGCAAAGGGCTCTGGTGGGCATGGCAAGCCCTGGTACAGCGGGCATGGCAGCTTCAATGGCCATATAATAAGACATCCCCAGCCCGCCGCGTATTTTGATGCCCTCTCCCCGGGCGGCCTGACCATAATAAGCAGCCCCCCAGGCCACGGAAAGATCATAGTCCACCGCATCGATTTCCCGGATCTTTTCGCTGCCGGATGCATTGTGCCACTGCGTTAGTACATCCAGAATCCGTTCTCTGATCAACGCAGACTTCATGACCCCGCCGTTAAATACAACCGCCGTGGGCAGTCTTGGATGCCCATGGTCATCTGTATGGGAAGAGATAAACTGAGCCAGATGTCGTGTGATGGCCGGATCCGATTCATAGGACAGGCCAAACTCTTTCATGCCTGTGGCACTGCTTGCCGCAGGTTTGTCATCCAGGCCGCATACCGGGAAAAAACCATCCAGCACCACTTGCTGTACCTCCTCAAGTTTCAAGCGCTCTTTGATGGTTCCTTTGATCAGGCCGGATCCCCTTCCCAGGATCGTTACAGGGTATTCGTCGGTGCTCTGGGATGAAAACAACGCCTCTTTTGCTTTTCTGCAGGAGTGAACCAGCCCTCTCATCTGCCAGGCATCCAGTGTCTGTTTTTTTTCCCGGAGCTTTGCCGCCAGAAAATAGGAGAGTGTTAAATCCAGATTATCCCCCCCCACAAGCAGATGATTACCCACAGCCACACGTTCAAGATTTAAAAGGCCATCAGCATCCTCATTCACCTCAATAAGACTGAAATCGCTGGTACCGCCACCAATATCACAGACCAGGACAAGGTCGCCTTTTTCCACGTGATCCCGCCAGTCATCACCGGCTTTGTCAATCCAGGCATAAAAGGCCGATTGCGGCTCTTCAATGAGGACAATATCTTCCAAGCCGGCCAGTTGGGCCGCCTTCACCGTCAATTCCCTGGCCACGGCATCAAAAGATGCCGGCACCGTCAGGTAGATGGATTGATTTTCAAGACAAAGAGATGGATCCTCATCACCGGCCATTTCATGGTTCCAGGCATTTTTGATATGCCTGAGCAGCGCACATGCGGCGTGGACCGGAGATAATTTTTCGATCTCTTTTGTGGCATCCCAAGGCAAAATAGGTGTTTCCCGATCCACCGCCGGATTGCACAACCATGATTTTGCCGAGGCAATGAGTTTATGGGGCAGTTCTGCGCCCCGATCTCTGGCAAATTCACCTGCAACCGTCATCGTCTCTTCTTCCTGCCATGGCAGCTGTAAGGCGTCCGAAGAACGTTCATGGGCTTCCTTGACATAAAGAAAAGAGGGAAGAGAATCTCTTAATTCAACCACCCCGGGACCTGTGAGTTGGGGCATTCTGAAAAGGCTTATTTTTGCCATTTCCTTAGGCGCTCTTTCAGCTTCCATATCTGAGTAGGCCACCACGCAATTTGTTGTCCCAAGATCTATTCCAACGATATATCGGCCCTCTTTCACGGCACACTCCTGCAAATCAATAAAAATGTTTTATTCAACTTCTACTTCTGCCGGCGCAATAATAGAGGTGTCTTGTACATCTGATAATTTGGGCACCTCATTTTTTGCAGCCTTCCATCCCCGGTGCCTCAACACCCCTGTAAACGGAGGCTCACCGGAAACATTGCCCGTTAATTTTATGGCATGGGGGTCAAATCCCGGGGCAATTTCAACAACATCCCCCTCTTCTTTATTGATGACCGGCTCCGGGGACAGGTACTTATTGACACTTTTCTTGCAGTCTTCCTGTATGCTTCTGACAGCCGCACCGATCTGATCATCATCATAGACAGACAACTCTTCTGCAAAAAAATCCAGCAACCGTCCTTCCCGTTGCAGCACCGATATAAAATGCAGAAAAAGTCTTTTTTGCCGCTCCTGTTCCAGCCGTTTATCCACAAAATCCTTCTTCTTCGGGCTTTCATCACCTTTGCGGCCTTTTTTGCCGGCAGCTAAGGCAACGGTGTCTTTAAACAATGAAGAGACGCTTAGTTTCAAAACCGCCCAGAGAATAAGGCCTAAAACCAGAAAAACAAGCACAATAAGGGTAACAATGCCCACAGCATATTGTGTCATCACCATATTTAAAAAAGAGGCCACATCATCAACGTGCTTGACTGCAATTGTCCCATTTATTCCGGGAATAGTAATGATGCCGTCAGATTCTGGTGCAAAGAGGACTGCCATTTTTTTCAGTCCGAAATAGACCCCTGCACCAACCGCCCCGCCAAGGGTCAACATAAACAGCACAATAACTATAAATGATCTTGTCGAATATGCCTTTGTTGCGTTCACGATGTATTTTCTCCTGATTTTTATATGTTGCGTTATCACTGATCAACATACTAAAAAATGCAGGTGCATGAAACCTTTTTTCAGCAATTATAGATATGACGTGTTTCAGTTAAAAAGCGCATACAAAGACGCTAACAGCCTGTTTGGTAATTGATTTTATAACCCTTTGTGCCGTTGAGGCGAAGAATGGCCCCGTTTGAAAAAAACGTCAAAAAACGGATTGTCAAACATCCCCGGGGATATTACCGGGATACCGGAGTGCTTTACCACCTTTTGCGGATTCGTGATCTGCGGCAGATGCAGTCCCATCCGGCTATGGGCTTTTCCTGGGAGGCCATGGTTGCCGAGCTGAGCGGCAATTTCGCCGTGATAATTGGCCGCTCAGCCCGGCATTATTGAAGAAATTATCCGATGATGTCCGGCAAAACGGATGTTGGTTTTGACAACCTAGAAAACAATACTGCCGGCAAGACCGTTACGATTGCTATATTGATCATATTTAATATTAACGATTTTTCCTTTAAGACTGTCCCAGTTTCCATGTGCATCCGTGTTATTATCAATAAGGATGGTCAGGTAGTTTGTGGTCACGGCCTTAAGCTTACCTGTGCTGGGGTCCCTTTGATTCTGGATCAGGCACTTAAGTATGCGGCCCTGGTTTGATTTGAGAAATTCCTTACGTTTCTGTTCACCAAGTTCACGCATCAGTGCCGCTCTTTTTTTTGCTGTATCCGGCGGCACCTTTGGGGTGAAATGCCATGCAGGTGTCCCTTTTCTTGGGGAATAGGGGAATACGTGAAGGTAAGATACGGGCAGTGCCGAAACAAAATTGTATGTGTTTTCAAACGCTTTGCCGGTTTCACCGGGAAAGCCTGTGATGATATCAAGGCCGATACCGGCATGGGGCAGGGTGCTGTGGATCCTGTGGATAATTTCCGAAAACTGTTCAGCTGAATAAGGCCGCTTCATACGGGACAGCAAGCCATTGTCCCCTGCCTGGAGAGGGATATGAAAATGATCGCACAAAATATGGCCGGGCCGGGCCATCTGAATGAGATCATCGGTGATTTCATTGGGCTCAATGGAGGAGACCCTTATTTGATCCACTGGCTGATTTTCATCAAGGGTTTTTACAAGCTGCGTCAAAGAGGTTTTAGGGTTTAAATCAAGACCATACAGTCCTGTATGAATGCCTGTTAAAATCACCTCTTTGAATCCCTGTTTGCTTAAGCCTGAAATATGGGTCATGACCTGGTCAACGGGCATGGATACGGATGCCCCCCTGGCATAAGGGATAATGCAATAGGTGCAGAACTGATTGCATCCATCCTGGATTTTCAAATAGGCCCGGGTCATTTTACCGGATACGGGGTGTTCAAATCCCACAAAGCCTGCTGCGTTGCCGTATTCGGGTGTTCTGAATTTAAATAACTCTTTTTCAGGCCGTTCCCGGGTCAGATATGCGGGGATCAAAGGTTTATCCTGGTGACAGACAATGAGATCCACACCTGGGATCTGTCTAAACTGCTCCGGATCTGTCTGTGCGTGGCATCCGGTGACAATCACTGTTGCATGGGGATGTTCACGGATCAGTTTTCTGGTTTCCTGGCGGGACTGCATGCCGGCCCTGGACGTGACTGCGCAGGTGTTGACAATACAAATATCAGCGGGGTGGTCCTTACCTGCCCTTGAAAATCCATGGGCTTCAAGCTGACCTGCGATGCCGTCTGATTCATATTGATTGACTTTACAGCCAAGGCTTTCGATATAAAATGTTTTTTTTTTCATTGGATTGCTGCAATTATACCTGCACCCAATACACGGTTTCCCTGATAGAATACTGCGGCCTGACCAGGCGTTACTGCATTTTGGGGCGTGTCAAATGTTACCATGCCGCGTGTTTCATCCCAGTCAAGGCAGGCAGGGGCTGCCTTGTGGCCGTAGCGGATCTGAACGGTCAGATCCCTGATGTTTTCCTTTTCAGGATAATTCCAGACCACGTGTTCAACCGTCATCTGTTTTTGGGCAAGATCTGATTTAAAACAAACATGAAGGGTATTGGTGTTCATATCAATTTTTTTTACATAATAAGGCGCAGGACCCGGAATATTGATACCCTTGCGCTGGCCAATGGTAAATTGGGCAAGCCCCTGATGGGATCCCACAGTTCTGCCCTGGCTGTCAACCACTGGTCCGGGCATGGGGGATACCTTTGTTCTGGCATGAATGAATGCCCCATGATTTTTACCCGGCAAAAAGCAGATATCCTGGCTTTCATCTGGTACCACCGGTACAAGATTGTGTTGTCCGGCAAATTCCCGGACCTGGCTTTTGGTAAGATCAGCCAAGGGAAACACCAATCTGTCTAAAATGTCAGGGGAAAGCATGGATAGAAAATAGGATTGGTCTTTATTCAGGTCCTTTCCCCTTTCAAGCCATGCCTGTTCAATCTTTTTTCTGCCAGGAGTGTACCGGTTGACCACCCTTGCATAATGGCCGGTTGCCATGAGATCTGCCCCAAGCTGTTGTGCATGGTCAAACAACGCCTTAAATTTTATCTGCATATTGCAGACAAGGCATGGATTAGGGGTATTGCCGGCCATGTAAGTTGACACAAAATAGTCAACCACCCTGGTCTGAAATTCCCGGGACAGGTCAATGGTGTGCACGGGAAAGCCGAAAACATAACCCAGGGCAGATACGTCCAACATCCCCTTTTCATAACCGGTGGTGAAATGAACGCCGAAAACCTTTTTAAACCGCTGTTTAATAAGAAACCCTGCTGCCAGAGAATCTATCCCGCCGCTCAGGGCCACGGCCACAACCGGAGAATCAGACATCAGGCCGTCTCTTTTAAATCCTCACTGAACAGGCCCATGACCCGGACAGGGCAGGTCAAAAGACAGCGTTCGCACAAACTGCATTTTTCCCGGTCAAATATCACTTCCATTTCAGGGCGTTTGATGTACAGGGCGCCTGTGGGACAAACTGCGGTACATGCGCCGCAATGGGTGCATCTTTCTTCATCCTTATAAATATTATGTTCGGCCGTGGATACACGGACGCCCTGTTCCTTTAAATAAGTGACGCCCTTGTTAAATGCGTCTTTGCCGACAGAAGATATTTCAAGCACCATATGCCCTACTTTTTTTGAGGATATCCGTGCCTTTAAGATATTAAACATCAGGTCATATTTTTTAACCAGCTGACAGACAATGGGCTTTTGGGCGGCTTGGGGGGGAAACTCTAAAATTACAATTTTTGAGTACAACGCTTTAATCTCCATTTCTTTTTTGGGCTTGGTCATAACTTTGACCAGACCCTAGATTGGGGTGAACAAAGTCTCGGCCACCGGAAATTCGTATGGCCTAACACATGACCAAGGCCTTTTTTAAGGCGCAATCCAATTAAATATCATATACCACTCATCGTGCTTATATCAATCTTTTACCCCATGCCTGGATCGCTTCAATTTGCCAATTTATGAAAAATTTATTGTCAACTAATTATTTTTTCAGATAATAATGTATTATATGTTTTCCGTCACAAAAAAAGCGAAAGAGCGCCGATACAGATACAAAATTGTATAAACACTGTATTCAAGCTGATGAAATCCAGTATTTCAGGCAATATTTCAATAAAAGAAAATTCTGTTGTAGTTGGACCTTCGATGCCCGGACCTGGTATAGAAAAAATAAGAGCCCTTGAAAAGAAAATGGAGTACTTAGGTATTCACAAAAAGGATATCCAGGAAAAATTTATAACATCCTCGGGCCGTGGCGGTCAAAAGGTCAATAAATCGTCCTCTGCCGTATTTTTAAGCCATCTGCCCACCCAAATAAGCGTAAAATTTGGGAAATACAGATCCCAGCATCTGAACCGGTTTATGGCGCTGCGAAGCCTGGTGGAAAAAATTGAACAGCAAACATCCGGGATGCCCGATGCCGCAGCCCGACAATTGACCCGGCTGAAAAAGCAGAAACAACGGCGAAGAAAAAAGGCACTTAAGAAAGTGTCGTTCCCCAAAGCGGATTGATATGTTTAACTGACTGAATTTGAAGACTGAAATCTGTTGGGTATTGGAATTTTTGGGGAATCTTGATTTTGGCGTTCACCTCGCAGGTGAAGCACCGGATAGAATTTTCGAGATGATGTCAGCATATTTCAAAAAACATGCCGACCTGTTGAATCACAAACCGGCATGGGTTTGAAAGGTGCAATACCTATTTATAGTTTAGAGTCTGTTTAGCAAATTTTCCTGGCCCCCTGCGGATGGGTTGGTTTGCGTTCAAACATTATACAGAACTGTTTTTTGCATCAAGATCACTGAGAAGCTCTGAAAAGGATTTTTGCCCAAGAAATTCAACGAATTGAGAGCGGTAATTGGCAACCATACTCACCCCTTCGATATTGATATCATACACCAGCCAGGGGTCTTTACCCTGCTTATACATGATGTATGCAATGGGAATTTCAGTACCATCTGCGGTGATAATCTGGGTCTGAACTTTTGCGTATTCCCGGTCCCTTTTTGTTTTGCGCTGCTCATTAAGATAGATCACCTTTTCATTGGTATAGGTTTCAAGCTTGGATATATAGGTATTTTCAATCAGAGACTGAAACCGGACCGTAAACGCCTGTTTCTCTTCCGGGGTTCGCCTTCTCCAGTGTTTCCCAAGACTGGACTGAGCCATACGCCCAAAATCAAAACCACGCAGGACAATGTCACGAATTTTTTGCCTGCGGATCTCTTTTTTCTCATCCCCTTTAAATTCCGGTGCGTTAAGGACATCAAGGATGGCGTCCACCCTGACCTTAAGGGCTTGTGTGGCTGATAAGCCGTCTGCAGCCAGGGTCTGTTGGGGAAACACAGACATTGCAGAAAACATCAATGCAAAGAAAACCAGTGTTCTGATTGTTTTCATCCGTTTTAATCCTTCAAATATTGCCTGGTTTGTTTACAATGGCCTCAATGTCCTGGAAGGGAAAAGGGGCAGATAAATTTTTTGCGCCCTGAGCTGGGGAGTTTGCTTTAGGTTTATGGCCGGAACCTGTAAATGAAATGATTTGACCGTCGTTGAACTCAACCTGGTAGTTGGGCCGGATACCTTTGCCTGTAGTGCCGAAAAGAACTTTTGATTCGGAATCGACTGCCATATTTTTCAGTACCTGTTCAAGAAAATTTTTCGATAATTGTGCCACCCGGTTAATGTCCCATTCTATGTTGTTTTTGACCCGGGAGCCCGAGCCGGATGATGCTGTTCCTTTATTTTTTAATTTGGCAATTCTGTCTTGCATACCCCTGAGCTTCATTGCCAAATTCTTAACCGAACGTTCCTGAATTTCTCCAGAAGCTTTAGGCCTCAACGCGTCCAATTCACCAAATGCCTTGTCAAAACAGGCCGTTGACTCATCCAGATCCTTGTTTTCTATCTAACCGCCTGTTTTGTTCTGCCCACCCCCTTGTTTTTAGGTAATAGGTCACATGAAACCGACGACAACATCCTGCAAGTGATCCGTCATTGGTTCAATAGTCTACACCGACTGCATATTTATTTCAAGAAACAGCCCAATTTTGATAAACAGATGTTTCTTTACATTCTTTTTCTTTGCCCTTATAGTTTGCCCATGAAATTCTACGCAGTGGTCAGGGGCCGAAAAACAGGAATATTCACATCGTGGTCTGATGCCCAGCGACAGGTCAAAGGATTTTCAGGCGCCCGGTTCAAAAGCTTTAAAACAAAACAGGAGGCTTTGGCCTTTCTGGAGGATCCGTCCTGTATAAATTCTGCATCGTCAAAGAAAAAGTCTGGTTTTGCCCCAAAGAAAAAAAAGAGCGGGCATCAGCAGCCGGCCAATTATGAATACCCTGAAAATGCCGTGATCGTCTATACGGACGGCGGGGCCATCGGCAACCCCGGCCCCGGGGGATATGGCGTGGTATTTGAAACCGGGGAAACCTTTTCCGGCGGGTTTAATCTGACCACCAACAACCGCATGGAACTCTTAGCTGTGATCGTGGCCCTTGAGGCCCTTGAAGGAGAGACCCGACCCATCTGCCTGCATTCGGATTCCCGGTACGTTGTCAACGGTATTACCAAAAACTGGGCCAATGCATGGAAACGCAGGAATTGGAAAAAATCCGACGGTACTCCGGCCCTAAATTCTGATCTGTGGCAGCGTCTTTTGGGTCATCTGTCCGGTCTTGATGTCCGGTTCATCTGGGTAAAAGGCCATGCCGGCAACCCCTTGAACGAAGCCTGCGATATCCTTGCCAATTCAACCGCCCACATGCCCGGCCTGCCGGATGACACAGGGTATCTTAAAAGTCGTAAGAGCTTATTTGGTAATTAGGGATCGAAGCGAAATCTTATGACAATGAGAACCAATTTTTACAAATTTTTTGTTAATAGCCGGACTATTAGCATAAAAATTGGGAAGATTGGGGCCTTTTTCATGAGATTGCAGCCGATTCATCAATTACCAAACAAGCTCTAAGCCCCATGGTCAACGAAACAGCGAACGTATCCAGGCAAAAAATCCTGTTTTAGACGGCTTGGCCTCATTTGGCTTTAGTTTGGCCGATTCAGACACCGTCTCTTGTTTCTTAGGGGCAACACCAGTGATACTTTCTGATTTTTCTACCAGGGAAGCCTGGATCTCCTTAACCACTGCATCCTGAATTTCTTTTTTGGAGAATGGTAATCCCGATTGCCTGGCGATCCATGTGGATTCAAGAGGCGTAATACAGCCATCTCCACCTGTGCCGATACCGGACATTGAGGCAATGGCATAGGCAAATTGAGTCAACGCAGCAAGATTTCTATCCTCTTCCGGTGCCTGGTCCGGATTCTGGCAAAATTCAACACCAGTACAAACCCGGGAAGGAATATGCCAAATCCCCAACAGTGTTGATGCAATGTGGGTATCTGAGGTCCCAAATTCATCCAACGCCACGTTATGAATAGGTAATTTTAATCTGTCTGCGGTTTGAATGCATTTTGAAAATTCATAAGGATATTGAATGGCAAGAATTAATTTTCCAATACCATGAAGCAATCCTGAAATATAAAGTTCGCCTGAATTGGCATTCATACCCAGGTTTGGATGCCCCAGCCGTCTTGCTGCATTGGCGCAAGCCCAGGAAAAGGCCCAATATTCCTGGGCTTGAAATCCCTTTATGTCAGGAATTTTGGGAAACATACGCCTGAAAAAATAGAGATTAGCGGCATTGATGGTCTCTTCAAGTCCGATACGGGCAATGGCCGACCGCAAACTGTAAACTTCGCTAACCCCCTTGAAATAAACAGAATTTGCCAATTGAAGAATCATGGATAAAAGTCCTGGATCTGAATTAATGATATTGACAAAATCATCCACTTTTATTTCATGAATTGGTTTTTTAGTCAGAGACATCAGTTTCGGCCCATTAGCCGGCATGGGGGGGATTTCGAATTTTGAATTTAAAATATCCAATGCTATGGCATTGGCAATGGTTTCTTCTCCCTGTCTTTTTTCTTCAGTGGTCATATTCTTTCCTGTCAATTAAAGCCTTAAAGCTTATTATATTACTGCTTAATCCAATACCGGGCCCACGGGCATCGTTCCTTATATGGATGGCGCATCAATTCAGTGGCAAGAATGCGGAAATCCTTGTATCTGACAGTCAAATAAGAAACTACCTTTTTTCCTCTTAAGGCCCTTAATCCCATGGCAACATACAGGGTGCGGTACTGCCCTTGAACATCGCACTTAACCATTCCGGTAAGAATGGTGATATCCAGTTCTTTGGTGACATTGAAAAGATTCACCATGATCACAGTAAAATTTTTCTTTTTAAAATATTTTTCAGCATCTGTCCGGGTAAGCTCGCATTGCATAAAATTTTTAAACCCGGCCTCCAGTTCATAAAACCCTTGTTCTGCCCCATATCCGGTACCAGGAATCGCTAAAAAAAATATAAATACGGCACGGCAGATTTTTGTTATCTTTTCAATTTTATCCATTTACAGGTCGTTCCGCAGCTTCCTTTTCTGATTGGATCAAAGTTTTTATGGTCTGTTGAAGACGGTTCAATACCACGGGGGTAACCGTAACTGTCCCTGCCCCTGAAAATTTTGACAGATATTGCCGCTTAAGATTTTCATTATTATAGCCGGTTTCCACAAGTATAGGTATTTTATGATTAACCTGGAGCAATTTATGAACAAAGGCCTCGGCGCCCATACCAGGCACATCGTAATTTACAATGATCATTTTAAATTTTTCAGGCTGATTTTTGAATATCCCCAAAGCGGCTTCAGGATCTCCTGAAATCATGCCGATATAGCCCATACGCTTGACCACAGAATCAATGAGTTCACTGCGTTTCGTGTTTTTATCCAGTACGAGAATATGTCCCTGTCCAGCTATAATCCAGGCCGGTGAATCCGGCGCATTCCCGGTGTTAAAAATATGGCTGTCTTTCATTGACCAGGTTGCAGGGTTAAAGGGATGGACATTTGTCACATCTGTTTCATAGACTTTTGAAGAAATAAACAAATCGTTTTCATTATCAGGTACCTTGACAATGAAACTTTTATCCTGGGTAACATACCGGCGCAGCCACCCCCGGTATTTATCGTTTTCCCCGGTGAGCACCAGCATCTTTAAGCCCGCATGGGAACGCACCTGAAAGGAGTGATAAATCATGGCAGTTCTGATACCGTCGTCCTGGTTTTCCATGTAGTTTTCCTCTACAAATTCAACCATGAAATCCCGGGCCCCGCAGGGCAGTGCCGTTACGATCAAGACAAACATCAAGATAAAATAGCGTGTCATATCTGTCTTTCCTAAAATTCATGGGGTTCACATAAAATAAGACTATCGGCATAAAACCCCAGATCCTTGATTGCACCTATGCATGAATCATGCATGGGGATTTCAGTCTTAGAGTCTGTTTGGTCATTGATGAATTGGCTGCAATTCCATGAAAATGGCCCGAATTCCCCCAAATTGTATGTCAATAGTCAGGCTATTAACAGAAAATTTGTGAAAATTGGTTCTCATTTTCATGAAATTTCTTTTCGACAGGCTGTACGGAATGCCATAACTCGCGGAGCGCTTATGCGCTTCGGCTGTCAAGCCCAATGGAGCGCAGCTCATCCGGCGGACGATAGGTCGGAGCGCGGAGCGCTCCGACCTATCAATGCGATATCACTTCAATGTGTCATAATTTTAAGAGGTGTTTTTTTCAGTTCCGTAACAGCCTGTCGATTATCTGATTCCCAAACAGGCGCTTAATTTTATAGCAATGTTCTGGATAAAACAAACAGCAAACTGTAAAGAATGGTTAATACCAGCACAAGGTTCCGGTGATCTGTGCTGCGCCGTCCCCGGTACCGGGCAAGTAAAAGGCCTGCACCATTGATCAGGGCTCCTGCGCCCAGCACATAAACAAGATAGCGGACATAATTTTGATCCCAGTAACGCCTTAGTTTCAGATCGTAGAAACGGTCAAAAAAAGTTTCGAATTCGGGCTGAGCCCTGTAAAAAATAAGAATGGCAGCAATCAATCCTAAACAGGCAGCAATATTCATCCAAATAAAAACAAGACCGAAAAGATCAATAGGTTTTCGTCTGTCTGGTTGTTTTTTCTTTGTTGTCATAAGTGTTCGGTTACATGTAGTCCTTTATATGGGCCTGGGCCTGGAACCTGCGCGTAACCATTTCAATAATCTCCTCGGCACTGGTCTCTATAGGCTTATTGCTCACATTGATCATGGAAAAACCTTTGGTAATATAGTATTTCTGGGCATGTTCAATCTCCTTTTCAATTTCATCCTTTCCGGAATAGGCGTAGATATCGTTTGTTCCCAGACTCTCCTGGCGCATTTTTCTGTGGGCCTGCAGTTGCTCCCGGTTGATGTTCAGGGCAAACACCCGGCGCCGGTCCACAAGATCCAGGCTCTGGGGCATGGGAACACCCGGGACAAAAGGAATATTGGCCACCTTCCATCCCAAAACGCCCATGTACATTGACAAGGGCGTTTTACCGGCCCTGGACAGTCCTATCAACACGATTTCGGCATTGTTTAAACTCTCCGGGTTCAACCCGTCATCATGGGCCAGGGCAAAATCAATGGCGGTTACCTGCTCCAGGTTCACCAGGTGAATCTCCCTATAGAGGCCCGGGGTTTCCAGAGGCGGACGGTCAAGAAATGTTTCGATTTTTGAAATAATGGGCCCCATCAGATCAATGGTGACGATATGATGGGCCATACCCTGGCGGGTGAGGTACCTGCGAAGGTTTGAGTCAACAATGGTATGGACAATGATACTTTCAATATCCTTGACCTTATTGATGAGATCATCCACCTGGCTTTCCGTACGTATTCTAGGCACTTTTACAACAGTGATATTTGAATCAGGAAACTGTACGAGGGTGGATTCCACGAGATGAAAGGCATTGAGGCCCTCACCGCAGGAGACGATGTATATCATCTGGAATTTACCGGATCCAAGCATTTCTTTCATACAATAAGGCCTTTATCCTAATCAGAGGGTTAAGTTATATCAGCCTTAGGTTGATCTGGTCTGTCAATACCCCGGTTCAACCTGCAGCAACGCATGAATGTAATTTAACAACATACACATACATTGCAACCTTCAAATATCCATACAATAAACATGATACAAGAGTCAATAAATTAACGCCCTTCGGGTGAGCTGATAGCTATTACGACTTATGGAATATCCAATAATGGAAGACGTGGTGTAAACGGCAGCAACGGTTGCCATTGTTTTGGCGTTCTTTTTCTCTGCCTTGGAAAGCCGCTTCCCCATCTTTTGTCGGCGTTTTTCTACCGCCTTACGGGTTTGTTCCCGCAGATTTTTCTTGAGCCGCACCACGCCTTTTAGAGCTTGTTTGGTAATTAGTGGATCGAAGCGAAATCTCATGAAAATGAGAACCAATTTTTACAAATTTTGTGTTAATAGCCGGACTATTCGCATAAAATTTGGGAAAATTGGCGCCATTTTCATGAGATTGCAGCGGGTTCATCAATTACCAAACAAGCTCTTAGTGGGTCTGCGACACGTAAGAATGGTCAGACCCAAAAGAATACAGCAGACACCACACCAGGCAATAAAGGAGAGCCGTTCCCCAAGCACAAATACCCCAAGCAGACCTGCGGTTACCGGTTCAACCAGTGACAGGGTTACGGCGGTTGATGCCTGGGTCATGGCAAGGCCCCTGCTGAATAGAATATAGGCAACCGCCGTAGCAATCATACCCAGATGCAGAATAACCAGAAAACCTGCCGGCTGTAACACCCATTCCAGGTCTGCACCGTATAAAAGGGGAAGAAGAAGAACGGCCCCGCTACAAAAGACCATGGCAGTCACAGCGACGGCTCTCCTGCCCGGCAGCAGAATTTTAATAAATATTGTATAGATTGCATAGGAGAGGCCTGCGCCGGCAGATAGAAGAATGCCCGGAATGCTTAGGGTAAGAGCGGATGAACCGCCAGCCAGAAGCCCACACCCCAGGATCGCACACAGGGTTGCAACAACCCATTTGGGCTGCAGCTTTTCGTCGAGAAACAGCAATCCCAAAATACCTGCAAAAACAGGCGAGGATCCAATACCCACAATGGTACCCACGGCAACACCGGTCAAAGAGACCCCCAAAAAGAAAAAAACCTGATAAGCCGCGATAAATACGCCTGCTGCAAGCACTGATTTCATGGGAAAATTCCGGTAGAAGCGCCTGTCACGAACCATTGCGATACTGAACAGGAAGATCCCGGCAACGGCCAGCCTGAGAGCGCCAATGGTCATGGAGGTGCTCCCTTCGGGCGCAACTGCCTGGGAAGTTCCTGTTGTGCCCCAGAGCACCGAGGCACTGAGGATAAGTAAACTGCCCTTAAATTCAGCAGAGGCCCCTTTTTTCTGTTTTTTCATTTCAGGGTTCTGAACCTTGATCGGATTGTTTTTTCTTCCCAAGATACGCTTCCTGAATTTTGGCAGAGTTGAGCAACTGCCCGGATGTTCCGGAAAAAACGATTTTACCCGCTTCAAGCACATACCCCCGGTCGGCAAGCTTGAGTGCTGCCCGGGCATTTTGCTCAACGATCAGGACGGTGACGCCACTGTCGGCAATTTGTCTGATCTGACGAAAGATCTCCCTGACCAGAATGGGCGCAATGCCCAAACTGGGTTCATCCAGCAGCAACAGTTCCGGTTTGCTCATCAGCGCTCTGCCCATGGCAAGCATCTGCTGTTCACCGCCGGACATCGTCCCTGCAAGCTGACGGCATCGCTCCTTAAGGCGGGGGAATAGTCCATATACCCAGGCAAGCCTCTGAGAGTCAATCCGTTTTCTGGTATAGCTGCCAAGATTCAGGTTCTCTTCAACGGTCAGGGTGCCGAAGACCCGCCGTCCTTCGGGGGAATGACTGATACCCATGGCAACAATTTTATGGGCAGGCACATGGGTGATATCACGGCCTTTAAAAAAAATAGAACCGCTCTTTGCGTTTAACAGGCGGCTGATGGTGCGCATGGTGGTGGTTTTACCGGCGCCGTTCGCCCCTAGAAGGGTCACCACTTCACCCCTGTACACCTCAAGGGAAATGCCTTTAATGGCGTCAATACTGCCGTAGGAGATATGAATATCTTTGAGTTCAAGCAAAAGTTCTTCAGTCATCGTCGTCACTTCCCAGATATGCTTCAATCACATCCTTGTTCTGCTGAATCTGGGCCGGGGTCCCCTCGGCGATTTTTTTGCCAAAGTTGATCACGGTCAGCTTTTCGGTCAGCTGCATCACAAGATCCATATCATGTTCAATAAGAAGAATGGTAATGCCCATCTCCCTGATGCGAAACACCAGTTCCAAAAGGGCCATGGTTTCTTTATCATTGAGCCCTGCAGCAGGTTCATCAAGAATAAGAAGCGATGGTTCGGCAGCCATGGCCCGGGCAATCTCGACCCTGCGCTGGAGCCCATAGGGAAGAGACTGTACCGGTTGGACCGCATAGGCGTGTAACTGAAAAAACTCAAGCTGCTCTTCAACTTTGAGCCAGTTTTTCCGTTCGTCCCTTCGGGATTCCGGTGTATGCATAATACCGTGCCACCACCCCTGGGAGCTTTTCACATGGCGTCCGCTCATGATGTTTTCGGCGACACTCATCTGGGAAAAAAGCCGGATGGTCTGAAAGGTGCGTACGATCCCCTTTGCTGCAATCTTGTAGGGGGCAAGTTGTGTGATCTCCTCACCTTTCCACAGGATGCGGCCTTCCTCACACGGATGGATACCGGTGATGCAATTGAATACGGTGGTTTTACCTGCGCCGTTTGGTCCGATCAGACCGTAAATCTGCCCCTGGCAAACTTCCATGTCAAGCCGGTCAACCGCAGTCAAACCGCCAAATCGTTTGGTTACATTTTCAAGTACAAGGTCATTGTTTGCCATGGTGTTTCCCTTTAAGAATATAAGCGGGAACTTTGCCGAAAGTGGCGGGACAGATACCACAAGGCCTTAAAATCATGGTGAAAACCATTGCAAAACCAAAAATAAAATAACGCCATGTGGCAAAATCACGAAAAATCTCAGGCAGTACAAACATGACAAAGACACCGAGAACAATACCCGGCACCGAAGACCCGCCAACGATCACAATACTGAAAAAAAGCACAGACTGAACAAAGTCAAAGGCCTCGGGGCTCACCGCAGAATATTGATTGGCGTATAAGGTGCCTGCAAGGCCGGCGATCCCGGCGCCCAGGGCAAAGGCAAAAATTTTATACACCCGGGTATTGATCCCAATGCTCTGAGCGGCAAGGGGATCTTCCCTGAAATAGTGCAGCGCTCTTCCCGCCTTGCTTTTCTCAAGATTTCTCAGCATAAGCAGCACCATGATCAGCCCGCCAAGACAACTATAGTAAACAACTGACTGACTGCCGGAATCCACGCCTGGAATCTGTAACACATCAATGCCGAAAATTCCGTTGGGTCCACCGGTCAGTCCGAACAGATTATTCTGCAACGCCTGGACAAAAACGATGTTAAATCCAATGGTGACCACCAGAAGATAATCGCCCCGCAGATGGATAATGGGGCCGGCAAGAATAATACCGAACAGTGCAGGTATAATGATTGCCAAAGGCACGGTTGCCAGAAGGGGCATACCGAACTTTGTGTTGAAGATGGCCGACGTATAGGCGCCAAGTCCGAAAAAAAGGGCCTGCCCCATGTTGAACATCCCGCTTTTTCCCAGAACCACATCCTGGCTCAGCGCAACGATGGTAAAAATGATAAAGGTTGTGGCAACGGCCAGCCACCTTGAATCCAGAAAAGCGGGCAGAATAACAAGGGCAAGAAAAAACAGGGCATATCCGTAATAATCAGAATGCTTCATACCTTCTCCGCGACCCGCTCGCCAAGGATGCCTGTGGGGCGGACAATCAGAATAACAATCAACAGGATAAAGGTAAACGCATCGGCCCAGGTGCTTGAGACATAGCCGGCGATAAAGGCATTAAAAAGCCCTAAAAGAATACCGCCGAGCATGGCGCCGGGAATGTTGCCGATTCCTCCCATAATGGCGGCCACAAATGCATAGAGCCCGTACTGCCACCCCATGCTGAAAGTGATACCGCGATAGTACAGGCCAATAAACAGCCCGCCTACGGCACCCAGTGACGCACCGATGATAAAAATGATGGTAATGATCCGGTCCACATTGATTCCCATGAGACGTGCGGCATCCTGGTCAATGGATGCCGCTCTGATGGCGGCCCCCATTCGTGTCTTTTCAATAAACAGGTACAGGGTAACCATGAGCAGAAGCGACAACCCCAGGATGAGAAACTGAATCAGGCTGACGATCACCCCGTTAAATTCCCAATAGAGCTGGGGAATCAGTTCCGGGAAAATCCGCATCTGGGGTCCCCAAACCAGCATAATACCGTTTTGAATGATCAGACTTGCCCCCAGGGCACTGACCACGGCAGACAGACGGGGCGCAGTTCGCAAGGGCCGGTAAGCCGCCCTTTCCAGGACAATTCCCAGAAACGCCACCACCATAGCCGTCAAAATGAAAATAGCGATCACCCCAGACACGGATACCGCCTCACCCATGACATGGGTGTAGATGGTCAAACCGACAAAGGCAGACCCGGCAACCATATCGCCGTGGGCAAAATTAATAAGCTTCATCACCCCGTAGACCATGGTGTACCCCAGGGCAATCAGAGCAAACATTGCACCGATAGTCAGTCCATTGACAAGCTGTTGAAAAAAGATATCCATAGGTTTCAGACAATGCCCGGCACAATAACGTAATCAGTGCGTGCCCCGCAATTCGTATTTAATTTTCGCACAACGGCACACAAGGCCGAAGAAAGCGCTTTACGGTCTGGCCTCTGTTGGCGGCTTTGTGCCAGTGTATCAACTAAGAGCCTGTTTGATAATTGCTGACAAAAGCTGAGTATTACCGCTTTATTTAAAAACAATTTTGTAGCTGCCGTCGGCCTCTATACGATACGCCATATATCCGGAGCCGATTCTGTTACCGTCTTTGGCAAACGTGATAGGCCCGGTGATGCCGGGATAGTCCTTCATCTGATGCAGATATTGCGCCGCTTTTTTGGTGTCAAAGCTGTTATTCTGCTCCATGGCGTGAATAAATGCACGCATGCCGTCCACATTAAGCAGGGTCCAGATGGACGGGGGCATCATATTATATTTCGCTTTATAGGCGGCAAGAAAATCCTTGGCAAGGTCGTAGGGAAGCAGTTCTGGGGTGGGGACGTTGATGATATAAGCACCTTGTGCACTTTTCCCGGCAAGTTTCAGGAAATCGGGGTTATCATTGGAATCGCCGCCAACAAAATCAGCCTTCAGACCCAACGCGCCCATCTGGGAGCGAATCAGGCCGCCATCACTGAAATAACCGGAGAAAAACAGGACATCAGGCTTTTTGGATTTGATCTGGGTAAGCACAGGTGTAAAATTCTGGGCCCCGGATTTAATCTTGCCTCTGTAGATCACGTTGCCGTTAAGGGCGTTAACCGCTTTTTCAACCGCTGTTCCCAGCCCGTCAGCATAGGTGGAGAAATCGGAAAGAATGGCAATCTTTTTATATTTTTTCTCTGTAACAAGATATGTTGCCGCAAAATTACCCTCGGCACTGTTGGGAAAGGAGTTTCTGAAAAAAGTCCAGTAGCCGTGCTCGGTCAAGGTGTCACTGGTGCCATCGGTGGTTTGCAGCACGCCTGCACGGTAGTAGGTGGCCTGGGCCGCTTCTGCGCAGGTTGAGGTGTAAGAGCCGATAACCATCTTGACACCTTTGTTGACCAGATCTTTCGCACAGATGGCGGCTTTCATTGCAGTGCCTTCATCATCACAGCTGATCACCTCAATCTGTTGTCCAAGAACGCCGCCTTTGGCGTTGATCTGCTCTGCCAGCAAACGTACCGCCTGGTCAATTCCCTGTCCTTCATTGGCATACTTACCGGTGATTGGTGCCTGAACACCGATTTTCAAGGTATCTGCCTGAACACCGCCTGCAAAACAACAAAAGAGGAATAATAACACCCGTAAACAAGCTGTTTTTTTCATAAGTTTTCTCCTTGCATTCCCCTCTGCAATATTTAAGGCAAAGGGGTAAACCGTTAACTCTTTAATGATATTGTCCAATGCCCTGAGTCCATCAAAATTCCTTCTGAAATCAGGAACCTGAATGCTTATGAAGGATGGTTTATAACATAGCCGCGGCAGTGTGGCAACATAGTCAGAACTAAAAAAGATCACTTTCAAATATCTTTGGGTAGATTTTTTCTCTAATCTTTTATGAAATGTGTTATGATGCGGCACCGGTCAAAAACAGCACCACATTATAGATGCATAAATCATAAGGATATAACTCATGGAAGCCTATTCATTCACTGCTGAACACCTGTATGATGAGATCTTTTTTAAATCAGAAGCGTTCACCCTGCTTGATGTCAGAAATAAAGAAGAGTTTGCTAAGTTTGCTGTTGAAGGCCCTTTTCTTGAAACAATAATAAATATTCCTTATTTTGAATTTCTTGAGTTTGAGGAAGAAAGTATAAAAAAAGTGCCTGTGGGCCGGAAGCTGAAAATTGTCTGCGCCAAAGAAGGCTCAGCAAAATATGTTGCGGATATCCTTTTAGCGAATGGATTTGAAGATGTTGGCTATCTCAGCGGCGGAATTGGTACATGGGCTGATCTGCTCAAGCCTGTGTTGATTGAAAAAAATGAACGATATTGCCTTTACCAGTTCGTTCGTCCGGGAAAAGCATCATTGAGCTACGGACTTACCTCTGGCAATGAATGCTTTATTTTTGATCCGGCCAGGTCCATTGAACGGTATGTTGAGTTTGCCAGGGATCAGAACCTTTCCATTACCAAAAGTTTTGAGACCCATCTTCAGGCCGACTATATTTCCGGAAGTCAGAAGCTTGCCAGGGAGGTGAACGCAGAGATTTTAGGCCATGAGGGGGACTTTGGCATTGCAGCCTTTGATTACACAAAGGTCAAAGACGGCCAGGTCATTCAACCATCAAATCAGGCCGTGACAATAAAGGTTATCCATACCCCGGGCCATACCCCGGGCAGCACATCGTATCTCATAGATGACCGGTTTTTAATTTCCGGGGATGCTGTCTTTATCAAATCCATTGGCAGACCTGATCTGGGGGGCAAAGTTGAAGAGTGGTCAAATTTATTGTTTAACACCATTCAAAACGTACTAAAACCGATGGACAAGCAGATCCATGTGCTTCCAGGCCATTATATGGACTGGTCCGAAATGACACCGGATGCAACATTTATGGATTCTGTCGACCACATTATGACCACGAACAGCCAGATATACGGTATTAACGACTTGGAAACCTTTACACGGTTTATTAAAGACAATATGAGAAAGCAGCCCGACGTATATGCAACCATCAGACAGATCAATGCCGGGCGGCTTGCCCCGGATGAAGAGGAGCAAAAAACAATGGACATTGGTAAAAACGAATGCGCTGCAAGCAATGCGTGAACCCAATGCCGCAAAAAATACGCTTATGATCAACCCTTGTGATAAGAGAGGTGAACACAATGGATATTGAAAAACGGATTGAAGAACTTGAAAAACAGATGAGTCAGTTGCAGGATACGTTTGTGAAATTTGAAAAAAATGCCGATGCCAATAAGCTTGCCATGGTGGTTTTCAGCGGAGACCTGGACAAAGCACTTGCCGCATTTATCATTGCAACAGGCGCTGTGGCCATGGGAATGGATGTGGTGATGTTTTTTACCTTTTGGGCCACGCCCCTGCTGCGCAACCCCCAGGGAAAGTCATCTGGCTCCAAAGATATGTTTGGTAAAATGTTTGAGGCCATGCTTCCCACGGGTGCATCAAAAGCAAGCCTGTCCCAAATGAATATGGGGGGTGTGGGGACAGCCATGATGAAACATTTGATGAAAAAGAAAAATGTGGCCTCTCTGGATGAGATGATCGCCCTTGCTGCTGAACTTGAAGTCAAAATATACATTTGCGAGATGTCCATGGGATTAATGGGATTTTCCAGATCTGAAATGATTGATTATCCGGATCTTGGATTTGCGGGTGTGGCTAAATTCTTAGAAGAAGCCGGAACGAGCAAAGCCCAATTTTTTATATAGTTCAATTATAAGGAGGCGCACTATGAATGACGAGTTGAAATCTAAAGAGACACTGGATCTCACCGGGCTTGCCTGCCCCATGCCGATTGTTAAAGTGAGCAAGGCCATGAAAACCCTTGAGCCCGGAGAAATCATTGATGCACTGACATCTGATCCTGGCGCACTGACTGATTTCCCTGCATGGGCCAACACCAGCGGCAATGAGATCATTAAAACCCAGACAGAGGGAGAGAATACCAGATTTTATATTAAAAAAGCTGAGCGCTCAGAGCCTGTTTGATAATTAGGGAATCGAAGCGAAATCTCATGGAAATGAGAACTAATTTTCACAAATTTTCTGTTAATAGCCGGGCTATTGACATAAAATTTGGGAGAATTGGGGCCATTTTCATGGGATTGCAGCCGATTCATCAATTATCAAACAGGCTCTCAAACTTTTTTGAATACCTTAGGATTAGTTTTAGGAAAATAAATGAAAAACGCAGATTTTTTAACAGGCATTACCACCTCGGGTACGCCTCACCTTGGCAATTATGTGGGAGCCATCCGCCCGGCTGTTGAATCCAGCAAAAATCCGGAGCTGACCTCCTACTATTTTCTGGCAGATTACCACTCCCTGATAAAAAACCATGATCCGAAAAAACGAAACGCATCCACCCTTGAAATTGCTGCGGCCTGGATTGCCCTGGGGCTGGACTACAATAATTGTGTATTTTACCGGCAGTCTGATATTCCCGAAATCCCGGAACTCACCTGGATTTTGACCTGTCTGACGGCCAAGGGACTGATGAACCGGGCCCATGCATACAAGGCTGCGGTCCAGGACAACGAGGAACAGGAGAGAAAAGATCCGGACCAGGGCGTCACCATGGGCCTTTTTTCCTATCCCATTCTCATGGCAGCCGACATTCTCATGTTCAATGCCGCCAAGGTGCCCGTGGGCAAGGACCAAATCCAGCACCTTGAAATGACAAGGGATATTGCCGCAAGATTCAATCATATCTACAAAGAATTATTTGTATTGCCCGAGGTGGTTGTGGATGAAACCACAGCCGTACTCTGTGGTCTTGACGGGCGCAAGATGAGCAAAAGCTACAACAACTTTATTCCGCTGTTTGATACGGAAAAACGGTTGCGAAAAATGATCATGAAAATCCAGACCAATTCCCTGGGCCCTGATGAGCCCAAAGATCCGGACTCCTGCACCCTGTTTTCAATTTACCGGGCCTTTGCCACACAGCAACAGACAGAAGATTTAGCACAGCGGTACCGGGAAGGCATTGCCTGGGGCACCATGAAACAGGAGTTGTTTGAATATATCAATGATATTTTAAAGGAACCCAGGCAGCAATACCAAGAGCTGATAGCCAACCCTGAAGATATTGAAGATATTTTGAAAAAAGGGGCACTCCGGGCCAGAGAGTATGCCGCCCCCTTCCTGGATAAAGTGAGAAAAAGTGTTGGTATTCAATCACTGTCTTAACCGCTTCACCCCTTTTTCGGTGAGATACCGCCATTTGCCGACGGGCAGACCGCCAAGATGAATATTGGCCATGCGGTTTCGTTGGCGCGTGGCCACCTGATTATACGAACGGCCATGGGCCGACCTGGTCTTTCACCAAGATTTGCCCACAACAAATCATGAAAGAAACTAATTGGTTAACTTAGAACCTGTTTTGATAATTGATGAATCGGCTCCGCCGGAAAAATCAACGGATATGTTCCGTCAGCCGGCTCGGAAGATAGGGCAATACCGGGAAGCAACCCGAACTCTATGGCCGGTGATGGAAGCATGAGGGCAGTATTCGTGAATGAATACTGCCCTTTCCCATGCATTGACCCTGTATCATTGGCTGCAATTCCTTGACAAAAAAAGGGCGGTCCTATATTAACATTTCCTGATACAGTTATGGCAGATAAGGGCAGATCTAAATTTTTATTAATTTAAGAATGTCCTGTGACAGGCCATGAAAGAACGTCATGCGGTAATCCGTTCTTTCATTGTAAAATATTACGATTTTTTATGTCGGACGTGTCCAGACAGGACATAAATATAAATCAATCTCAAGGAGTTAAGATGAACATTTTATTTTTTGGCCCCAACGGCAGCGGCAAAGGCACCCAGGGAAAAATTCTGAAAGACAAATACAATATTGCCCATGTTGAATCTGGTGCAATTTTCCGCGACAACATCAAGGGCGGCACCGAACTTGGCAAAAAAGCCAAAGCATATATTGATAAGGGAGACTTGGTGCCTGATGATATCACTATCCCCATGATGATCGACCGTATCAAACAGGATGACTGCAAAAATGGCTGGCTGCTGGACGGTTTTCCAAGAAATAAAGTTCAGTCTGAAAAACTTCATGCCGCACTGAACGAACAGGGCATCAAACTTGACTACGTTATCGAAATGCTGCTGGACCGTGAAGTTGCCAAAAACAGAATTATGGGCAGACGGTTGTGTGAACATGACAACAACCATCCCAACAATATTTTCATCGACGCCATTAAGCCTGACGGAGACAAATGCCGGGTATGCGGCGGTGCACTGAGTACCCGTGCCGATGACCAGGACGAGGCTGCCATCGACAAACGCCACTCCATTTATTATGACACCGACACCGGCACCCTGGCCTCTTCTTATTACTTCAGAGATCAGTCTGATGCAGATTTCAAATACATCACGCTGAATGGAGAGCAGGCACTGCCCGACGTAACTGCGGAACTGATATCCAAGCTGTAAGATGATACATAGCCTGTATGGGCGGCAAGCTCACAACAAACAATGAAACTAAAGGCATCCAAAATATAGGGTGAGATGTCTGGGTGCACCAGAGCTTGGCCTTCTTGTATATAGTTTATAGTTGTATGTAAAACCCGGACACACCTTAACACAGGGGTCCGGGTTTTTCGTTACCATGCAACAGCAGTCCAGGCTGATACCCATTTGGTCAGTTCTATGACTTATATCGATATGAATATGGTGCGCACTGGAGTCGTCTCGCATCCATCGGAATGGAGATGGAGCGGTTAGAATGAGATTCAAAATCCAAAAAGAGATATGCCATTATAAATTACGGTCTGTTAATGAAGCTTCTTGGCCATCAATCTTTATCGTATACATTATCGGCCATGACTCGACAGACTGTTACGGAATGTATAATTCGACGAAATCAACTACAATATATAGATTTATCAAAGCAATACCACCTCAATATGTTGTTACTTTGTGAGGTGTGTCAATGGGCGCGAGAAATTGAGCCATTTATGGTCATCAAAAATGAGCCACCCTGATTCATTTTATAGATCTCCTTTGTTTTGTTCCGTTATAGGATC
>PDTI01000051.1 GCA_002747145.1 Desulfobacter postgatei | reverse complement strand
ATCAAGGCACGCCAATGGACGCATATTGGTTATATGTGTCTGTTGGCGTAACGCCGAGAGCGGCTTAAAAGACAAGTAGATGGGCGATTTTATTTTGATTTTGATCATGGGCCTTAAAGGCAGGTGTATGTTCATAACCGGCAGAGGTTGCCCGGACAGTTTTTTTCAAAACCCTTTAAATCTATAATAAATTTCGGTAGTATTGAGGGCTTAAATTTTTTTAGGGTGCAAAATTTTTTGGTAATTGCCGGCAACAATTTGATTTTTTAAAGAGATTTGTGCCCTTAACCAGCAATAATGAAAGGGTTTAAAGCGCATGCATAAACTGCTAAAGGACAGCCCTGGAGAAAAAATTATGCTCCTGGGTAACGAAGCCATTGCAAGGGGCGCTGTTGAAGCCGGTGTCGCCTTTGCCACCACATATCCGGGAACCCCGTCCTCGGAAGTTTCTTTGAATCTGTTCCAGATGTCCCGGGAATCTGATCTGTATTTCGAATATTCCACCAATGAAAAGGTTGCCCTGGAAGTTGCGGCTGCTGCGGCTAACTCAGGCCTTCGCACCTTTTGCATGATGAAGCATGTGGGGCTTAACGTGGCTGCGGATCCCCTGATGACCCTTGCCTATATCGGTGTCACCGCCGGTATGGTGATTTTAACGGCAGACGACCCAGCCATGTTCTCCAGCCAGAACGAGCAGGACAACCGGTACTATGCCAAGTTCGGCCACCTGCCCATGTTCGAACCCTCTTCGGTGGCTGAGGCCAAGGAGATGGTCAAAGAGGCGTTTGAACTGTCCGAAACCCTGAAACAGCCGGTGCTCCTGCGCACCACCACCCGGATCAACCACTCCAATGCCTTTGTCTGTTTTGGCGGCATCAAAGAAAGAAATACAGCGGGCTGCTTTCAAAGGGATCCCATGCGTTGTGTTACCGTGCCCGCCGTCGCCCGGGAGTTGCATGTCAAGCTTCTGGAACGTATGGATAACGCCGCTGGGATGGCCGAATCTTCACCATACAATTTTGTCAAGGGACAGGGTGTATGGGGTGTTGTGGCCAACGGCGTGAGCTACCATTATGCGCTGGACGCCGTAAAAGACCTTGGCATTGAATCAAAGGTCAAGATTTTCCGGCCCGGGTTTTCCCACCCCATGCCTAAGGAGAAGATAAAATCCTTTTTAGGCGGCTGTGAAAAGGTGCTTGTCATTGAAGAGGGCGAACCCTTTATGGAAGAAGCCATCAAAGCCTTTGCCCAGGAGGCCGGACTTGCCATACCCATCCAGGGCAAGACAGATGGGTTGTTTACATCCTTAGGGGAATTTCATCCGGCCATGGTCCGGAAGAATATCGCGGCCTTTTTCGGCATAAATTTTACCCCGGCCCCACAGATTGATACCTCGGATGTACCGGAAATAGCCAACCGTCCCCCCAATCTTTGCTCAGGATGTTCCCACAGGGCCACCTTCTACGCCATCAAAAAAGCTGCCCAGGGAATGGATGTGATCCATCCCAGTGATATTGGGTGCTACACGTTAGGCTTTATGCCGCCATTGTCCATTGGGGATTTTGTGGTCTGTATGGGTGGATCCGTGAGCACCTCCTGTGGCTTCAGCAAGGCCACGAACCAGAAGGTGGTCAGTGTGGTCGGTGACTCTACCTTTTTCCATTCAGGAATTACAGGCCTTGTCAATGCCGTGTTCAACCGCCACAACTTCACGTTGGTGATCCTTGAAAACGGCATCACCGCCATGACCGGTCATCAGCCCCATCCGGGCGTGGATATGGAGCTGATGGGCATGGCCGGGTATGGCCGGGTGAATATTGAAAACCTGGTCAAAGCCCTGGGTGTGGAACATGTTTCCGTGATCAAGCCCTTTAAAGTCAAAACGAGCATCAGGATCCTCAAAGAGGCCATGGCCTTTGACGGTGTCTCCGTTGTCATCTCCAAAGAGCCCTGTATCCTCTGGGCAAAGAATATCAAGCTCAAAAAAATCAGAGCCTTTGAGGTGACAGATAAATGTACAGACCATAAGGAGTGTATTAACGGTATCGCCTGTCCATCCTTTTATATTGAACAGGGCCGGGTGAAAATTGATGCGGATACCTGTGTGGGCTGTGCCCTGTGCGCCCAGATCTGTCCTGAAAACGCCATCCGCCCATTGAAATAAACAAGGAGACAAGTTGGATATGAAACCATTACGAATGATTATTGTTGCAGTTGGGGGACAGGGCAATCTTCTGGCATCCAAGGTTCTGGGCGAAGCCGCCCTCATTGAAGGGGTGGAGGTCAGAATGAGTGAAATCCACGGCATGGCCCAGCGCGGCGGTGTGGTGGAGTCCTCCATTATTTTCGGCGATGCCTCATCCTCCATTATTTCCGATGGGGAAGCCGACATCCTGCTGGGATTTGAACCGGCTGAAACCCTGCGTGCCATCGGCCGGTGCTGTGCCGGTACAAAAGTGATTACCAATACCGCCACCCTGCCGCCCTTTACCGTGGGGATCGGCAAAGGGGCCTACCCCGAGGTGGATGAAATTAAACGGGTGCTCAAGGAGAAGACCGGCGGCCTTGTGGCCATCGACGCCCTGGCATTGGCCCGGAAAGCCGGCTCTCCCATGAGTGTGAATATTGTGCTGTTAGGTGCCTTGATCCAGACCGGCGCCTTGGGGTTTTCAAAGGAAAACGTCAAAGAAGCGATCAAACGCAGGATTAAACCGGCGCTTGTGGAGATGAATCTGCAGGCCTTTGACTTGGGATTTGAGGCGGCTGCTGCCGCCACTGTATAACTGAAAGCCGCTGAACAACTCACACAAAAATTTTATGAGCCTTTGTATCTTTGTCTGAGAATCAGTTTGGCGTTTATTGTGGGTGACAGGAGGAAACGTTGGATACCCAGACCCAGATAATACCCGGCATGATTCATGTCATCAATGGTCCCAATTTGAATATGCTGGGAAAAAGGGAACCCGAGATTTACGGGGCTTTTACCCTTGATCAAATTAACGGGGAGCTTAAAGCCCGTGCACATGGATTAGGTCTTTGCCTGCACTTCTTTCAGTCCAATCACCAGGGCCGGATCCTGGATTACATTCATGCCGTGTTTGAACAGGGCCCTGCCGGTGTGATTATCAATCCAGGGGCATTGACCCATACCTCCGTGGCCCTGCGCGATGCCCTGGCCATGCTGTCATGCCCCATTGTGGAGGTGCATCTGTCCAACATCCACAAGCGGGAACCCTTCCGCCACACCTCCATGATTGCCGATATTGCCACTGGCCAGCTTACGGGTTTCGGCCATTATGGTTACTATATGGCCCTTGATTTTCTCCACGCCCTGGCCGGTTGAGCATGACCCGGTTCATCGACGTTCATACCCATCTCCATGATCCAAGGATCATTGGGCGTGCCCCGGATATTGTTCTGGGGGCTCAACACGCCGGAGTAGAAAAAATCGTCACCTGTACCACCATGGAAGAAAATTTCGGGGTTACAGCTGAATTGTCTGAAAAATTTTCCTGTGTGGTGCCCTGCTTTGGGATTCATCCCTGGTTTCTTGATACCCTGAGTACAGATTGGTCAAAAAATCTGGGGCAATGGCTGGAAAAAATACCCGCCGGGGTAGGGGAGACCGGGCTTGATTTCATGGACAAAGGCGCTGACCGGGATCTGCAGGTTCAGGTGTTTAAAACCCATCTGGGTCTGGCCTGTGATCTGATCCGGCCCATAAATATCCATATCCGCAAGGCCTGGGACGCCATACTAAAAATTTTGAAATACCATGGGCCCCTGGCCGGGGGCGGGGTCATCCATTCCTATTCCGGGTCTGCCGACCTTGTTCCGGTGCTTGAAAAATTCAATCTTCATATCTCCTTTTCCGGGTCTGTGACCCGGCCCAATGCTAAAAAAGTGCGCCAGGCCCTGAAGCGGGTCAGTCTTGAGCGCATTGTATTTGAGACCGACACCCCGGATATTGTGCCCCAGTTTATTCTGGATGCCCATTCCGGCAAAGCGCCTTTAAATGAGCCGGCCCATGTACCCCAGATTATCAGGGTGGCGGCAGAACGGCGGGGCATTAGATTTGAAACCCTGGCCCGGCACGGATATGAGAACAGCCTGGCGCTGTTTGGATCATTTTTTAACCCCGGAAGAGAAAAATAAATGACCCGGGATGTAAGCCAAATCAGCTCTTTTGCCCGGCTGGAGCAACTGCTGGGCAAGGAGACGGTTGACCGGCTTAAAACGTCCCGGGTGGCGGTATTTGGCCTGGGAGCTGTGGGCTCTTTTGTGGTGGAGGGTCTGGCGCGGTCCGGTATCGGCTATTTGCGGCTTGTGGATTTTGACCGGGTGGATCCCTCCAATATCAACCGGCAGATTTTTGCCCTTCATTCCACCCTGGGACTGGAAAAAGCGGTCGTGGCGCGGGCCCGGGTTCTGGATATCAACCCCGATTGTGAGGTGGATCTGCACACTTCGTTTGTCAATGCCCACAGCCTGTCCCAATTTTTAAGCCCGGATCTGGACATGGTGGTGGACGCCATTGACGGGCTCAACGCAAAGGTCAGTCTGATTCTGGGAGCAACACAGATGGGGCTTCATCTCATATCCTCCATGGGGGCTGCAGGCCGAACCGATGTCTCCATGATCCGGACAGGAGATCTTTTTGAGACCCAGGTGTGTCCCCTGGCCCGGATGGTGCGAAGGCGGCTGCGCCGCCGGGGACTTTCCAGAGGCGTGCCCTGTGTCTATTCCATTGAACTCCCACTGAACAAGGAACCCTTTGAGGATAAAGATGCTGTGGATCCCCTGTCCGAGGAACATGTGGACGGCGGCCAGGGCCGCCCAAGGCCCCCCATTGGGTCTGCCGGCTGGGTGCCGGGGTGTTTCGGGTTGACGATTGCAGGCCTTGCGGTAAAGACCATTGCCGCTGGATAGTGGATCCTCACTGGTTTTTAGGAGCACGGAAATTTTAAAGTCCACCCATAGAGCGCCGGCCAATTTATATGATTTGATTGCCTGGTTTCAAGGCGGGTCAATGGGCGCATGAAATATAGTCCCATTGGCGCAACGTTTTCTGTTAATAGCCGGACTATTGACATAAAATTTGGGGAAATTGGAGCCATTTTCATGGGATTGCAGCCGATTCATCAATTATCAAACACGCTCTTAAGAGTGTATCCCTTGATTTGTCATGAATATCTGATCGTGGTACAATATCCAAACTTAAGTAAATACAGAAGTCTTCCGGTTTATCCGGAGCGATCTATGGCAGAACATGGAAAAACCCAATTACGGTTTTTTGACAGGCTGTTACAGAATGCTAATTTTCCTAATTTCTTTTATATGAAAGAACTAAGTTACCCGATTAGTTTCTTTTATGATCTGTTGTGGGCAAACCTCGGTGAAAGACCAGGTCGGCCCATGGCCGTTCGTTGGAAAATAAATTTGATCCTTACGAATACTCCATGTATGCCTGCGCTCAAATTGATTTTCCGCCTTGAACTTGAAAAAATTATCTATTCGGTAAGAACCTGTCGACTGCATATCTTTAGTTTAAAGGATTGAATATGAACATATTAATTACCGGTGCAGCCGGGTTTATCGGGTCTGCGCTTTCTTTACGGCTGTTGAATGACGGTCACCGTGTATGGGGTATTGATAATCTTAACGATTATTATGATGTGAGCCTGAAAAAAGACCGGCTGGCCCGCTTGTCCGTGTATTCGGATTTTAAATTTATTCACCTGGATCTTGCGGATCGGCCCAACATGGCCAAGCTGTTCAAGGAAAATTCCTTTGACTGTGTGGTGAATCTGGCGGCCCAGGCAGGGGTGCGCTATAGTCTTGAAAACCCGGCATCCTATGTGGATGCCAATCTGGTGGGGTTTGGCAATATTCTTGAAGGCTGCCGCCATGGCGGGGTCAAGCATCTTGTGTTTGCGTCTTCAAGTTCGGTGTATGGGCTGAATACACTCATGCCTTTCTCGGTCCGCCATAATGTGGATCACCCGGTCAGCCTGTATGCGGCTTCCAAAAAAGCCAATGAACTCATGGCCCATACTTACAGTTATCTGTATAATTTGCCGGTAACAGGTTTGCGGTTTTTTACTGTGTATGGTCCCTGGGGAAGGCCTGACATGGCATTGTTCCTCTTCACAAAGGCCATTCTGGCTGACGAGCCCATCAAGGTGTTTAATAACGGTAAGATGCAGCGGGATTTTACTTATATTGATGATATTGTGGAAGGAGTGGTTCGGGTGATGAGTAATGTTCCGGAGCCTGATCCGGAATGGCGCGCTAAAGATCCCATCCCTTCAAGATCGTGTGTACCTTACAGGATATACAATATTGGTAATAACGAACCTGTACCGTTGATGGACTTTGTCCGTGCCATTGAAAAGGCCCTGGGCAAAAAAGCAACAATTGATTATCAGCCCATGCAGGCCGGCGATGTGGCTGCCACCTGGGCTGATGTGGATGATCTTATTGCGGACACCGGATTTAAGCCTGAAACCTCTGTAAAGCAGGGGATACAGAGTTTTGTGGACTGGTATAAGGAATACTATAAAATTTGATTCTCCGTCTTGAACTTGAAAAAATTATCTATTCCATAACAGCCTGTCGGGTGGAAGAATACCCCGCAGTTTTAACTGCGGGGTATTAAACTACCGGATTACTCTGAGAGCCTTTTTGATAATTAGGGGATCGAAGCGAAATCTCATGAAAATGAGAACCAATTTTCACAAATTTTCTGTTAATAGCCGGACTATTGACATAAAATTGGGGGAATTGGGGCCATTTTCATGGGATTGCAGCCGATTCATCAATTATCAAACACGCTCTAAGGCCCGGGATACGATTTCATATAAATTTTTGGATAACTCTTTTTGCCCTGCCATAGTTTCAAGCTGCTGTTTCATCATAGCCCGCCTGTTGTCATCATAACGTTTCCATAGATTGAAACATGAGCAGAGCCGTGCAGCTGTCTGGTGGTTGATTTTATCCAACGCCAGAATCCGTTCTGCCACAAATTCATAACCTTGGCCGTCAGCCCTGTGAAAATGGATGGGATTGGCCATGGCAAAGGCAAATATGAGCGCCCGGACCTTGTTGGGGTTGGCCATGGTAAAATCCTTGTGTGCCGTCAGTTTTTTGACCTGCTCTAGGGTGTCTTCAAGGCTGGACTGGGCCTGGACGGAAAACCATTTGTCGATTACCAGAGTTCGGGACTGCCATTTGTCGTAAAAGGCGTGACATGCTCTGTCACGAACTTCCGGATTCATGTGGCTCAGGATCTTGAATGCGGCAAATTCATCTGTCATGTTACCGGCGTTTTCAAACTGTTTTTGTACAAGATCCTGGACATCTTTGTGGGTCAGACAGCCAAGATAGGACAGGCAAAGATTTTTAAGGCTTCTGTCCGCCATGGCCGCACCTGAAATATCATCAGGGGTTGAGGAGCGGCAGATTTCATATACGGTTTTAAATTGTGATGTCAGTTGTCCGGCCAGGGTCTGTTTCAAAAAGACTCTGGCCTGGTGGATGGCCTCAACATCTATGATCTTAAAATGATCCTTGATCTCTGTTTCTTGGGGCAGGGCAAGGGCCTTGGAAAGAAACGCCCTGTCTTGTTTCTTATCTTCCAAGGCTAGAGAAAAGGCCTTAATAAGCCTTGGTGATACTGTCATGGATTTGTTGGTTTGAATCGCCGTCACCAGATTTTTTATCTCATTGATGAACAAGGTCTGGGCGGCACGCCACTGGTTAAAGGGATCTGTGTCCCGGGCCATGAGAAAGGCAAGATCCTGATCTGAAAAATCCGTGCTCAGCCGCACAGGCGCAGTAAATTCCCTGAATATGGACGGGTAAGTGCCGGCAGGTATATTATTGAAAGTAAAGGTGTGGGTTTCCTTTGTGAGTTCATACAATGTATCCTGCTTGATTGTTTCCCCGGCCTTGTTGATCAAAGAGATGCGCACAGGGATGTGAAAGGGCTTTTTCTCGGATTGATTCCTGTCCGGGGATGTGGTCTGGGTAAAGGTTAAAGACAGGGTGCATGTGTTTTCATCATATTCACGGATCATGGATACTTTCGGTGTACCGGACTGGGTGTACCACAGGAAAAATTGATCCAGGTTGCGGCCGGACACTTTTTCCATAACACCCAGAAAATCCTCAAGGGTTACGCCCATGCCGTCAAATGTTTCAAAATAGAGATCCATGCCTTTTCTGAACAGATCATGCCCTAAAAGCTGATAGATCATGCGGATCACCTCTGCACCTTTTTCATACACAGTCGTGGTGTAAAAGTTATCCATTTTGATGTATGAGTCCGGCCGTACCGGGTGGGTCATGGGGCCGCTGTCTTCGGGAAACTGTGCCGCCATAAGGTGTTTTACATCACTGATACGCTTCACCGGCCGGGAGTTCATATCCGATGAAAATTCCTGGTCCCTGAAAACTGTGAGACCTTCCTTGAGGCTGAGTTGGAACCAGTTTTTCAAGGTGATCCGGTTGCCGGTCCAGTTGTGGAAATATTCGTGGGCAATAACGCCCTGGATACCCATGAAGTCGTCATCCGTGGCTGTTTGCGGATCTGCCAGTACATATTTGGCGTTAAATATGTTCAACCCCTTGTTTTCCATGGCCCCAGCATTAAAATCGTTGATGGCCACGATCTGATAGAGATCCAGATCATATTCCCGGCCAAACCGTTTTTCATCCCATGCCATAGACTGTTTCAAAGAGGTCATGGCATGGCCGCAACGGGCAATGTTTTCTTTTTCAGAATAGATTTTAAGGGTCACATTTCTGCCTGATGCGCTTTTGAACTGGTCCTCTAACACGGCAAGATCCCCTGCCACCAGGGCAAAAAGATAACAGGGTTTTTTAAAGGGGTCTTCCCAGACGGCAAAGTGGCGGTTGTTGTCAAGGTTTCCGGATTTTCCAGGGTTGCCGTTGGATAGGAGCACAGGATAGCGGGTTTTATCCGCCACAATGGTGCAGGAAAAAGGCGCCATCACATCGGGCCGGTCAGGGTAGGGCGTGATATTTCGGAACCCCTGGGCCTCGCACTGGGTGCATAAGATGCTGCCCGAACGGTATAGTCCTTCTAAGGCTGTATTTTCATCCGGTTTTAACATCGTTGTGATTTCAAGCCCAAAAGCATCCGGGGTGGCTGCAAGGCTGAAGGTTTCATCATCGCTTTTGTATTCACCAGGCAAAAGCACCATGCCGCCGGCAACCACGGAAATAATGTCAAAGTTTCCTTTGTTCAGCACCCTCCTCCCTAAGTTGAGGCATAATGAATAGCAAAATGGGAGTGATAAATCTATCCGCCTAAAGGCGGAGGTTTTAACCTTACTTGAGACTAATAAAACCGGCCCGCAGCCATGTCAATTGTATATGAGACTATAGACAAGAAAACGAATGGCCTGGGGCACCCCATTTTAACCCTTTCTTTGGGTGTCTCTAGTTTCATGGTTTGTTGTGGGGATTGCAGCCCATGATCAGAATTAAATCTGCCACAGATACGCCGGATTTTAAATCACCATCAAGGCAGGCCAATGAAAGCATATTTAAAATATGTGTCCTTTGGCGTAACACCGAGCTATAAAGACAAGTAGATGGGCGATCTTATTTTGATCATGGGCCTTATATTAAGGCCAATACCCCAGCGACTAATTTTTCAATTCCCACTGCGATATTTTTAATATTGGGGCCAAGCATATATGCCGGTGTTGTCACAATTTTTTTGTCCTGGTCTACATGTATCTGATCAACCGTGCATGCCACATGTTTGCCACCCATTTTCTCAATAGCGTCTGCGGTGCCCCGATCATTTCCAATGGTGACTTCAGGGTGTTTGTCGGCAATTGCCTTGGTTAAGGTCGCCGGCGCAATACAAATGGCGCCAACAGGCTTTTTGCTGTTAATCATGTCGGCTATAATTCGCTGGACTTCCGGATGAACCTGCGCTTCAATATTATTAATCGCAAAATCACTTAAATTCTTAGCTGCACCAAAACCACCTGGTATGATAATGGCATCCAGGTCGCTTGCTTGAACATCTTTTAAATCCTTAATCGCTCCACGGGCAATCCGTGCAGATTCCACCAATACATTTCTTTTTTCGGATGTTTCTGTGCCTGATAAATGATCAATGACATGATACTGTTCCATGTTCGGTGCCATACAAATAATCTGTGCATCGGCTTGATCCAGATACAGCATTGTCAACACCGCTTCATGAATTTCAGAACCATCGTATACGCCACACCCGGCTAATAAGACACCTATTTTTTTGCCCATAATTGATCCTCCCGATTTAGAATTACAGTTCTTTTGATTAATTACGCTATAAAATACGATGTTGTCAGAATAACAAATGTTAACAATTAATTGTGTAGTTTTTTCTACATAACTTCAGAAATATCAACTCTATTTTTCCTATCAAAAAGAAATTGAGTTGACAAGCAATTTATAAAATTGTTGCGTAAGAGCCTGTTTGATAATTAGGGAATCAAAGTGAAATCTCATGAAAATGAGAACCAATTTTCATGGGATTGCAGCCGATTTATCAATTATCAAACAGGCGCTAAGGCCCATGGTCACAATTAAACCAGCAAATGACTTAGATTGACATCTTTAAACGTATTAATTACCATTATAGAAACGTCAGATTCATTGTCTGATAAATTCAATTCATCCATATTCAATTTGTCCAGGGCCGAAAATGACTGGGTCTGGTTTGACAACAAATGAAAGGTCGCACTGAATAAATGAAATTAACGATTATCGGAACCGGATATGTAGGTCTTGTCACAGGTGCCTGTTTTTCTGAAATGGGAAGTCATGTCACTTGTGTGGACATTGACCAGGAAAAAATAGATAACTTGAAAAAAGGGATTCTTCCCATTTATGAACCAGGCCTTGAACCCATAGTTCTTAGCAATTATAAGGAAGGCACCCTTAAGTTTACCACCCGTCTGGCCCAGGCTGCACAGGATTGCAATGTGTTTTTTATTGCCGTTGGCACCCCACCCGGACAGGATGGCTCCGCTGATTTGCAGTATGTGCTGGAAGTGGCCCGGCAGATTGGTTCCGTCATTGAAGATTATGCGGTGATCGTGGATAAATCCACGGTGCCCGTGGGAACAGCAGATAAGGTCAGAGCCCAGGTCAGCAAAGCACTTGAGGACCGGGGGGCAAGCATTGAATTTGATGTGGTCTCAAATCCCGAGTTTCTTAAAGAGGGGGCGGCTGTTAATGATTTTCTCAAACCGGACCGGATTATTGTGGGCGCGGATTCCGACCGGGCTGCAAAGTTGATGCGCAGGTTGTACGCGCCTTTTTCAAGAAACCGGGACAAAATGTTGTTTATGAATGTCAAAGATGCTGAAATGACAAAATATGCAGCCAACTCCATGCTTGCCACAAAGATTTCATTTATGAATGAGATTTCCAATCTATGCGAACGATTGGGCGTGGATGTGGAGAATGTGCGCAAGGGAATCGGTTCCGATACCCGCATCGGGTATTCATTTATCTACCCCGGCTGCGGATATGGCGGGTCGTGTTTTCCCAAAGATGTAAAGGCGCTTGTGAAAACCGGCAGGGATACAGGCTTTGCTCCCACTCTTCTGGAGGCTGTGGAGGAAAGAAACAATCTTCAAAAACAGGTGCTTGGAGATAAGGTGATCAACAGATTCGGACAGAATTTGACCGGGCGGACATTCGGTATCTGGGGGCTATCTTTTAAGCCCGGTACCGATGATATGCGTGAAGCCTCTTCCCGTGTATTGATTAAGGCATTATTGGATGCCGGTGCCCGGGTTAATGTTTATGACCCCGTGGCCATGGATCAGGCTAAAAAGGAGATCCCGGCACAGGAGCAGGAAAAGATCCGTTTTGCCCAAGATCAGTATGCGGCCCTGGACGGTACGGACGCGTGTATTCTGGTTACGGAATGGAAGGCCTTCAGGCAACCGGATTTTAAAAAGATGGCATCCCTGATGAAAGAACGGGTCATCTTTGACGGCAGAAACCAGTATGATCCTGATGAAATCAAAGAAGCCGGATTTGAATATCACGGTATAGGACGGGAACTGGGATAGTACTTTAAAGGAAATCATTATCAAACAGGCTCTAAGGATAGACCACAATCAGGGAGCGTTTGGTCCTTTGAACAAACGCTCCTTTCCTTTGTTGAGAAAACGCTCCTGGCGCTTTTCTCCAGACTGATTCAGGCCTTATGACGGTTTCATCAAGGTCCGTCCGCTGCTGAACCCTTGGCCCACAACCTCTTTCAATGACCAGTATTCCCGTGATGTTGGCGCGTAAACAAAGGGGTTGACCTTGTCTATTGCCGGAAGGTCCTTGGCGTTGAGGACGTTCTCATCGGCTTTGATGCCTACTATTTCACCGACAAACTGTACATGCCCGCCGATTTCAACCACATGTTTGACCTCGCACTCGAAGATGAGCGGAAACTCCTCGACATAGGGGGCGTCAACGAGCTCTGACCGCGTTGCCGTAAGCCCTGAAATCGCGAATTTGTCAGTATCCTTGCCGCTGGCCATGCCAAAATAATCGGCTTCTTGGAGATTCGCTACTGAGGGGATCGACACCGTATAGCACTTGCGGCGCATCAGGGCCGCATAGGTGTAGGTGACCTTGCGGACGCTTACGGTCAAATGGGGCGGAACGGAGCAGCAGATGCCACCCCAGGCAATGGTCATGATATTTGCCTTGCCATCCTCGTCATAGGTGCCAACGCACCAGGTGGGCGCTGGGCAGGCATAGGTTCCCGGATCAATACTTTTTTTCATTGTTGTGTTCCTTTTTATGGGTTAGTGCCTTACACTACAGTTTCTGTCAAAAAAACAAGAAAAAAGGGGGGCAAATGGGTTGTGGGTTTCCCGCCTTGGTAGAATAATACGCTGTATAGCATATAGTTGCCAGTGCATTCTTGCTTAAGATGGCATTTTAACCTTAATCTCAAGATTCACACAAAAGGAAGTATTCATGCGGCGGCCACAGGCAGACGGACGATATTATCAAGGCGATTTTTGAAGGAATTCATAAGGGAAATCAGCTATTTTAACAAGACCTTACCCGGTTCCCCTGGGATTTCCCTGACATAACGTGGAACGGCATATCCCGGCAACTGTGTTCTCAGTTTTGTTATCAGATCACATCCTTTTTTATGTGAGACTTCGAAATGTGTAGCGCCTGCCACCCGGTCAAGCTGGTGAAGATAATATGGTATAACCCCTAAATTAATAAGACGCTCAAAAAGTTCAGCCAGAACAGGCAAAGCGTCATTAACCTGTCGTAACAGCACTGTTTGGCTCAATAAAAGTCCCCCGGAATCAATTAATTCTTCTATTGATTGTGAAATCCTGAAGTCAATTTCATTGGGATGATTGACATGTAATACCATAATTATTTTAGCTGCCTTACCATAACGTTTATTGTTACCAAGGACGTTAAGCAGATTTTCAGTAAGCCGCTGGGGAATAATAATCGGCATTCTGGTATGAATTCTGATTCGTTGCAGACTTGGGACCTGGTCAAGATGGACAATGAGATCTTGAAGTTGGCTGTCGCTTAGCATCAGAGGATCCCCTCCGCTGAGAATTACTTCATGGATTGTGGGGTCAGCCTCAAATTTTGTGGCAATAGTTTCCGGATCAATGCAAAAATCCCCTGAAATGCTGTTTTTCTCTATTTCTGGGAGCGGCAGATGCCGCCTGAAGCAAAAACGGCAATGAATACTGCACGCTTTGCCTGTTACAATAAGAGAACGGCCATGGTACTTGGACAAGATGCCTTCAGGGCTCAGGCTTCCATGTTCACCAACAGGGTCGGTTGTAAAATCGGGACTTACAGCTGATTCTTTCTTTCTGGGAAGCACCTGAAGTAAAAGCGGGTCTAAGGGATCGTTTGGCTTAATACGCTGTAAAAATGGTTCTGGTACAAGCATTGGAAAATCCGGATTTAAATCCACATTTTCGTTTGAGATTTCCAGACGTCTGCATAATTCAGCAGGATCACGCACGGCCTCGGCAACAATTTTTTTCCACGTGTGTGAACGGTCTTTCACTATATCGACAAGTATTTTAAGATTGTTATAATAAAAAAAGCCACTGTGATGACAGCAGCTCTTTTGTTTAAATGGCGGAGAAGGGGGGATTCGAACCCCCGGTACCCGGTTAGAGTACACACGCTTTCCAGGCGTGCACCTTCAGCCAGCTCGGTCACCTCTCCGAATAAACTGCGGCAAAATAGTATTTTTTAACCAAAGTGTCAAGGGGTAATGCGTTTGGGTTAGGCCCATGATCAGAATTAAATCTGCCACAGATACGCCGGATTTTCAGTCACCATCAAGGCACGCCAATGGAAGCATATTTAAAATATGTGTCCTTTGGCGTAACGCAGAAGGGTGGCTTAAAAGACAAGTAGCTGGGCGATTTTATTTTGATTATGGGCCGTTACATATTCATATCAAGGATATTGGCGGACGACAGGTAAATGGGGGGCAGAATGCGGTTTTGGGTAGTTATATCCTTACGTCCTGAAAAAATAACACGCTTGGGTGGTTTTTTCTGTCCAGTATGAATATAGCGTATCCATTCCGGATAAATAGGTGTTGCCTGCACTGCCTGTTCGATATCCGGCAAACGTTCGGAAGGGAAAATGATCATAAACCGACCTTTATGTTTGAGAAGAGTTTTTACTTTTGCTGCAATGCGTTTGATATCCATGGTAATCTCATGGCGGGCCATGGCTTTTTGAGGATTCGGGTTTAATCTTCCGGTATTATGTTTTTTATAAGGTGGGTTTGACAGGATAAGGTCAAAAGGTCCGTTGGTGGATTCAGGATCAATATTGTTAATATCTTCGTTAAGAATTGATACCGTTTGTTCAAGTTTATTGTTAATAATGTTTTTCTGCGCAATTTCGGCAAGTTCTCTTTGTATTTCAATGCCGGTAATACGGGATTGGGGAAAGCAGTATCCCAGGATAACAGGAATAATACCGCATCCGCACCCTATATCCAGGATGCGGTCAGCAGAGCAGGCGGGCGGGATCTGACTGCACAGTACAAAGGGGTCCATGCTGTAACGATAGCCCTTTGCCGGCTGTAAAAGTGATATCTTTCCCCCAAAAAGCTTATCAGTAGTGTATTCTTCCAATTTTGAACCCTATGTGTGTAATTAAAGGGGTGTTCAGTCTTGCATTCAGGTTTGCCATCATATCTTTTTCAAGAAATTTGAGTTGGTGTATCCATGCCGAACTTGACACGATTACTTTTAATTGACCATTTGTAAATGTATCTGGTTTGGCATTCTGTGCAATGGAGGTTCCTAATGCCAACTCCCATATTTCCCATATCTGTGTGATTTCCGTTTGCTGGGGCGGGATGTATTTTGACAAAACCTTTGACAATATGTCACTGATATGTGTCAGATGATTTGTATCTGTTTTTTTGTTCATGTTTTATCTCTAATAGTCTGTATTATGAATTATTACTTCGTTTACGTTTACGAGCACGAGGAAACAAAAATATACGTTATTTAATTTATAATAACCAGACTATGTTTGAGTTTTGACTGACCCATACAATTCCCTTTAGGCCCATGATCAGAATTAAATCTGCCACAGATACGCCGGATTTTCAGTCACCATCAAGGCACGCATATTGTTTATATGTGTCTTCTGGCGTAACGCCGAAGGTGACTTAAAAGACAAGTAGATGGGCGATTTTATTTTGATCATGGGCCTTACCCAGGCGTTGTACCAAATAAATATTGCCTTTTAACCTTGATTCTTATAATAGAGTAATATTTTGCCTATAAGCAGCCATGGGCTGATCTGGAGGCTCAACATCCAGACTCAACCCGCAACGAAACATGAAAGTAATGGAATCAGTTATTTTGGCTTTCATTTAGAGCTTGTTTGGTAATTAGGGGATCGAAGCGAAATCTCATGAAAATGAGATTGCAGCCGATTCATCAATTACCAAACAAGCCCTTAGGGATTTTTAAGCGAACCAATGGATACAATGAGCATCTGTTTAAAATTAAAAATTAGGGATTCATCAATATTTTAAACAGGCTTCTTAAGTATTGTCAGATTGGTCATTCATGAACAGGGTGTATTTTATGAATTGGGATTGGGAAAAGCTTCGAGAAAATCAGAAAAAATATGAACAAAAACAAGGAGGGGGAGCTGGGGTGCCGACACCGCCCCAGATGGATGACCTGCTAGATAGATTTAAAAGGTTTAAATTTTCCGGTATCTTTTTTATGGGAATCATTGCTCTGGCTGTGGTGATCGGCTTTTCCACCGTGTTTACCATTGGCCGAAGTGAGGTCGGGGTGATCCAGCGTTTTGGCAAGTATGATCGTTTGGCCCAGCCCGGCTTGAACTTCAAATTACCCGCGGGCATAGAAAAAGTAACCAAGGTCAATGTCAGGCAGGTTGAAACAGAAGAGTTTGGATTTAAAACATACAGCGGGAAAGGAGCCTATCGTGCATCTGCGGAGTCTTCCAGGCAGGAGGCCTCGTTAATGCTTACCGGCGACCTTAATGTTGCTGTCGTCCCCTGGATTGTTCAGTACCGCAGGGCTGATCCCAGGGCGTATCTGTTCAATGTGAAAGATGTCAGATCCCTGTTAAGGCATATGTCCGAAGCAACCATGCGCATCGTTGTGGGAGACAGGAGCATCAATGAGGTTATTTCAAGCCGTGCAGAGATTGCCAGTGCGGCTAAGGAGATGCTTCAAAAAGAGATGGATAAAGCAAAAGCCGGAATTGCTATTGTCAATATTGAAATGAAAAAAACCAATGTGCCGGAACCGGTGCAGGCCTCCTTTAATGAGGTTAATCAGGCCATTCAGGAAAAGGAGCAGACCATATATAAAGCCCGGGAAGAATATAACAAGGCGATTCCTTTGGCCCGGGGTGAAGCAAGGCGCCTGATCAAAGATGCCGAAGGGTATGCCGTTGACCGGGTGAATCGTGCCCAGGGTGACGCTGCCAAATTTAAGGCCATCTATGATGAATATGCCCAGGCAAAGGATGTGACCCGGAAACGGATGTATCTGGAGTCCATGCTTGAGGTTCTGCCCAAACTGGAAAATAAATATATCATTGATTCAGACCAGAAAAACTTGCTGCCGTTTGTGAATATGGGGGCTGAATTGTCAGGGCAAACCCTTCGGAAAGGTGAATAGGTATGGAAGATACAAATAAAAATATGGGAAGGGTAAATGCCGTTTTGCTGGCAGTTGCAGTTATTGCAGGTCTGATTTTATACAATTCTGCCTACGTGATAGATGAAACCGAACAAGTTGTTATCACCCAGTTCGGGCGTATAGTGGGAGATGCCAAGAAGACACCGGGATTAAAATTTAAAATTCCATTTATCCAGAAGGTGAATTATTTTCCTAAAAATCTGCTTGAGTGGGACGGGGATCCGGGACAGATTCCCACAAAGGATAAAACATATATCTGGGTGGATACCTTTGCCCGGTGGCGGATCAGTGATCCTATTGTCTATTTCCAGACGGTGAAGGACGAATTTTCTGCACTGAAAAGACTGGATGATATTATTGATCCGGCCATGCGCGATTTGATTTCTGCATATCCACTTGTGGAAAGTGTAAGGAACACAGACCGTCCCATGGATACGTTTGAGACCATCCAGTGGCAGGAGACCAAGGAAGGGGAAGAGACCCCTAAACGGATGGTTCGTTATCGTGTGGATTTGGGCCGGGCTGAAATTGCCCGCCAGATAGAAAAACAGGCCCGGGAAAAATTAGCGGATTTCGGCATTCAGGTTGTGGATGTTAAGATTAAGCGAATCAATTATATCGACAGTGTTCGCAGTTCTGTATATGACCGAATGATTGCAGAAAGAAATCAGATCGCAGAAAAATTCAGAGCAGAGGGTAAAGGAGAGGCAAGCAATATCAGAGGAGAGAAAGAACGAGAATTGCAGGTCATCAAATCCCAGGCATATAAGCAGGCCCAGGAGATAAAGGGTAAGGCGGATGCCGAAGCGACCGGAATCTATGCAGGCGCCTATGGTCAGGATCCGGAATTCTATGCGTTTGTGAAGACCATGGAGCTGTATAAAAAGACCCTTGAAAAGGACAGTACTGTTATCTTGTCAACGGATTCCGAGTTGATGAAATATTTTAAGAAAAGTTCAAATTGATAATTAGGGGATCGAAGCGAAATCTCATGAAAATGAGAACCAATTTTCACAAATTTTGTGTTAATAGCCGGACTATTGACATAAAATTTGGGGGAAGTGGAGCCATTTTCATGGGATTGCAGCCGATTCATCAATTATCAAACAGGTTCTCAATACTCCCCCACGGGCTTGGGAAAGAAAAAGGCGAATCCAGTCCCATTATAGCCTATTTTTTCTTTCTTTGGTGCCTGGTTTTGGCAAGGAGTTTTCTATGTTTATGCTTGCGCATTTTCTTTCTTCTCTTCTTTATAACACTACCCAAAAAAATCACCTCCTTTTAAATTCAGTAAATTATCATTATGAGTTATTAAATTTTAATTATAGCATAGTTTTAAATCAAGTGTCCATTCTTTTGTTACATGGAGCAGGCGTCTAAATGACACGGTTTTTTGATGAGAATGAACTTGAACAGGTCGCGGCAGCAGCAGTGCAGGCCGAGGACATGGTGTACAATTATTTCAAGTTCTCCTCCTCCCAATGGCTTAAAAACAGGTATGATATTAAAACTGCCAGGGATTTACTTCCCCATGAACGGGTGAAAGGCCCTTTTGCCCAGGTGCTTAAATATGAAGGCCGGCGCCGGGAACTTTCTTTGATCTCCTCGGTTTTTAGCCTCTATCATGTTTGTATCCAGGATCCTGCGATTATTTCATTGATTGCAGAAAGTCCTGAAATTGATCTTGGGCCGTTCCTTTTGTACGTTCTGGTTCATGAGCTTGTTCATGTGGTTCGGTTTGTACGGTTTGAGCATCGTTATGAAAACGCCTGTGAAGCAGAGGTGACTTTGGAAGAGGAAAAAAAAGTGCATGGGATTACCCATGATATTATTGCCCCCCAAACTGTTTCCGGGATGCCCCAAGTTTTTGAATTTTATACACAATGGTATTAACAGATCTAAATAAAAACATCCGTAAAAATTTTAAGTGCCCATCCTTGACAAGAAAAAAAAACTTATTATTTTAGTTTTGTTTTTCAAGCAAGGAGTCCCGTAAAATAAATTTCAGTAATCTATTTAGGAAGGAAAAACAAAAATGCCGGTTTACGAGTACCAATGCAGTGGGTGTGAAAATGTAGAAGAGGTTTTTCAAAAAATTTCGGATGCCCCCCTGGAAGTTTGCCCTAGGTGCAATGGTAAACTAAAAAAGATCATTTCCCAGAGTTCCTTTCATCTTAAAGGAGCCGGATGGTATGTAACGGATTACGGGGGAACCAAGACAGGTTCCACGCCTAAAGAACACTCATCAGAAAAATCAGAAAAGCCAGCTTCTAAATCAGATGCCAAGTTAGAGAATAGATAGCGATCTGTCTAACAAATTGGCTTAATTTAAAAATAAAATTTAGTGCGAAACTTTATAATTAAGGAGAATTGTATCATGAGTTTCAGACCATTGAGTGACAGAATTCTTGTTGAACGTGTTGAAGAGGATGAAAAAACCAAAGGGGGTATTATTATCCCGGACACCGCAAAGGAAAAACCTGCCGAAGGTAAAGTGGTTGCAACGGGTAACGGGCGTCTGGGTGAAGACGGAAAGCTGCTTCCCATGGATGTGAAAGTTGGTGATCGCGTATTGTTCAGTAAATATGGTGGAACGGAAGTTAAAATTGACGGAACTGATTATCTGATCATGCGCCAGGATGATGTGCTGGGCGTTGTTGACTAACTATTTTCGATCATTTTGAAGTTCATTCTTTCCAGGATGTTAAGCGTAAAGTAAGTTGATATATAATTCAATAAAATTAATGAAATAAATTGACGGAGATAAAATACAATGGCTAAAGAAATTAAGTACGATGCCAAAGCGCGTGAAGCTATGCTCAAAGGTGTCCAGGCGCTTGCCGACGCAGTAGTGGTTACCCTTGGTCCCAAGGGAAGAAACGTTGTTATTGATAAATCCTGGGGATCTCCCAATGTTACCAAAGACGGCGTAACCGTTGCCAAAGAGATTGATTTTGAAGATAAGTTTGAAAACATGGGTGCTCAGATGGTTAAAGAAGTGTCTTCAAAAACATCTGATATGGCTGGTGACGGTACGACTACCGCTACAGTCCTTGCCCGGGCAATTTACGAGGAAGGGCAGCGCCTGGTTGTTGCCGGCAACAACCCCATGGGGATCAAAAGAGGCATTGACAAGGCTGTTGCAAAAGTCATTGAAACCCTTGAAAGCCTTGCCAAACCCACCAAAGACCAGAATGAGATCGCCCAGGTCGGCACCATTTCTGCCAACAATGATGAAACCATCGGGAATATCATTGCCGAAGCCATGGATAAAGTGGGCAAAGAAGGTGTTATCACCGTTGAAGAAGCCAAATCCATGGATACCACCCTTGATGTGGTTGAAGGTATGCAGTTTGACCGGGGATATCTTTCTCCTTATTTCGCAACCGATACCGAAAAAATGGTTGCTTCCCTGGAAAATCCCTTTGTCCTGATCTGCGATAAAAAAGTCTCCTCCATGAAAGATCTGCTTCCTGTGCTGGAAGAAATTGCAAAAACAGGTAAGCCCCTTGTGATTGTTGCAGAAGATGTCGAAGGCGAAGCGCTGGCTACTCTGGTTGTTAACAAGCTGCGCGGTACCCTGAATGTGGCTGCTGTTAAAGCGCCCGGTTTTGGTGACAGACGGAAAGCCATGCTGGAAGATATTGCGATCCTTACCGGTGGTCAGGTTGTTTCCGAAGATATCGGAATTAAACTGGAAAACATTACCATTCAGGATCTTGGTCAAGCCAAAACGATTACCATTGACAAAGACAATACAACAATTGTTGATGGTTCCGGATCCAGAGAGGCTCTTGAAGGCCGCGTGAAACAAATTCGCGCACAGATTGATGAAACGTCTTCTGATTATGATCGTGAAAAACTGCAGGAACGTCTGGCTAAACTGGTCGGTGGTGTGGCTGTAATTAATGTCGGTGCTGCCACTGAAACCGAAATGAAAGAAAAGAAAGCCCGGGTGGAAGACGCTTTGAATGCAACCCGTGCCGCTGTTGAAGAAGGCATTGTTCCCGGCGGTGGCATCGCCCTGATTAGATGCATTCCGTCCCTTGACGCCATTGATGTGGAAGGCGAAGAAAAACTGGGTGTTAATGTTATTGCCAAGGCGATTGAATGGCCTTTGCGCAAAATTGCCGACAACGCAGGTGTTGAAGGTTCGGTTGTTATCAATAAAATTAAAGAGACAGAAGGTGCATTTGGATACAACGCCAGAACCGATGTATACGAAGATCTTATTGAGGCAGGTGTTATTGATCCTAAGAAAGTGGTTCGTTTTGCCTTGCAGAACGCAGCCTCTGTTGCCTCTGTTATGCTGACCACCGAAGCCATGATCGCTGAAAAACCTGAAAAAGATGCTGGCGGCGGTATGGGCGGCGGCATGCCAGGTGGCATGGGTGGCGGCATGGGCGGCGGAATGCCCGGTATGATGTAATTCGTCATGTAACACCATGAACCGGCTTTTCGGCCATGGTATGTTTGATAATATTAAGCCCCTTTGTCCAAGGCAAAGGGGTTTTTCTATTGACGTGAGAGTCAGTAATCGCTTATGTAGCATCTGTAGACTTAATTTTTTTATCTGTTATGCTTTCCGGAATACCGACATAATTTAAGGAAGGATTTATGACCACTGAATCAGTCGGCCTGTTATATATGCTCACCAATGCCGGGCCAGTTGTAAAATTTATCATGTTGTTACTGCTGTTTTTTTCTATTATCTCCTGGTCTATCATACTCATAAAATTTCGGTATATCAGAAGAGCATTCAGGGATTCGGCTGATTTTACCGAAGTGTTTTGGCAATGCCGGACCTTGGCCAATGCCTTTTCCAAGGCTAAGGCCCTTCGTTCCAGTCCTCTGGCCCGGATTTTTATTGCCGCCTATATGGAAGCAGCAAGAACTGAGAGTAAGGAAAATTTTGCCACAAGAAAAAGTGCTGGATCAACCCTTCAGACCATGGGAAGTGTCAAACGTACGCTTAACCGGACCATTAACGTGGAAAACCGGCGCTTGACCCAGCTGGTCTCCTTTCTGGCAACAGCCGGTAATACAGCGCCCTTTATCGGTCTGTTCGGTACCGTGTGGGGCATCATGAGTACCTTCCAGGGGATCGGGCTTTCCGGGTCTGCCAGTCTTGCCGTTGTGGCACCCGGTATCTCCGAGGCGCTAGTGGCTACGGCAGCCGGCCTTGCCGTGGCAATTCCATCGGTTATTGCATATAATTATTTTAATGACCGTATACGGGTGCTGAATTCAGAGCTTCAAAGTTTCTCCTCAGATCTTTTGAATATTATTGAACGGGATATGCTAAAAAAGCTGGAGGCTTAAATGCAACTTGGATCTGGAAATGACCCCTTGATGTCTGAAATCAACGTAACACCGTTTGTGGATGTTATGCTGGTTTTACTGATTATTTTTATGGTCACGGCACCCATGATGGTTCAGGGTGTAGACGTTGATCTACCCACGGCAACCTCCCAATCATTGCCCACGAATGAGCAGAATCTGATCATCTCCATTGATGCTGATATGAACGTGTATATCAACGCGCAGGAGGTCAGCGCTGCGTTTCTGGCAGAAAAGCTTGAAGCGGTCATGGAGAATCTGGATAAGAAAAATGTTTACCTCAAGGCAGATAAAAAAGTGCCCTATGGGGTGGTGGTCAACATCATGTCCCAGATTAAAAAAGCCGGTATCACGAGTCTTGGGATGATCACCCTGCCCGAGGATGAGCATCAGGCTGGTTAATGTTATCAGATGAAGATCCCGTCTCAAATTCAAAACAGGCAAAGATTTATCAGCGGGCCCCAAAGTAGCGGCCAGGACAATTTTTTTCTGGTCTGCCTGCTATCGATGGTTTGCCATGCGCTTTTTTTTATCAGTCTCTATTTTTTGCATGATTTTCAGTTTTCCGCGCCTACGCCTAAGGTTGTTACTGTGGATTTGGTTGCGTTTGCTCCCGGGCCTGTCAATGCCCGGACTTCAGGGGAATCATATCTGCTTGGAGAATCGGCGCCTGACAACGCAGATAAGGTGAACCTGGATGCCCTTTCACCCATTCAGTCCCAGTCCGCTGAACCCAAGGCATCTGAAATTCCGGTAATTAAACCCGAGGTCAATCTGAAATCAAAGCCCCATAATCTTAAGGATCTGATCGCAGCCAGGGAAAAGGAATTGCCAAAGAAAGAGCCCCCAAAAGAAAAATCTGTTGAAAAGAAAAGAAAGCAAAAAGAAAAAGCCAAGAAAAAATTAGCGCAAGATCTGGCAAAGGTCAAAAAAGAGCTGGCTGAAAAGGGTGAAAAACAAAGGCAGGCGCAACTTAAAAATGCTCTGGCACGGATGAAGGCCTCGGTTGCCTCAAAAGAAAAGGATGTCCAGGGCAAAAACTCTTACGGCAATGGGGTTTCAGGTGTGAAAGAAGGTGGTGGTGGAGAAGCCGCTCCTTTGACGTTGTATCAGATGTTGATCAAATCTGCCATTGAACAGAATTGGGTTTTCAATGATGCCATGGCCGGACTTAATCAGGACCTTGAAGTCAGAATTTTTATAAAAATATTAAAAAGCGGTGATATCCGGGATATTTCATTTGAAACCCGGTCTGGAAACAATTATCTGGATGAGTCGGCTAAAAAGGCCATAAAAAGGGCAAATCCTCTGCCGGAACTGCCCAAGGGGATGTCTTCCTACGAACTGGTGTTAGGATTTTCTCCCAGGGGGCTCAAATAAGATTATAGATCAACAGGTGATGATATGAATCAAGATAAATATTTTCATGTACTGTACAAGGCAGTCTGGGTATGGGCAATTATCGTTCTTCTGTCTGGCCAGGCCCTGTCAAAGGATTACGATTATATCAGCATTTCAAACCCCTTTCTAAACAAAACGCCTGTTGCAGTCACTTCGTTCAAGGCTTTCAATGGGCATGGGGCTGAGGTGGCTGCCGGCGTACAGGCTGAACAGATTTTGAAAGCAGGGCTTGATTTTACAGGGTATCTGAAAATTATAGATTCAGCTGCCTTTTTATCCAACCCTGCGGAATCAGGCATTCAACTGGGGCAGATAAATTTCAAGGACTGGACAGGCATTGGGGCTGAACTGTTGATCACAGGCGGGGTAGAAGCGTATGACGGCCAGGTCAAATTGCAGCTTCGCTTAATGGACACCTTTAATGCAAAGCTTGTGGTGGGCAAAATATATGGCGGTCCGGTCACCCAGATCCGGACCATGGTTCATCGATTTTGTGCGGAAGTCGCCAAAGCGCTGACTGGAAACTTCGGGGTTTTTGGATCAAAAATCGCCTTTGTTTCCACCGTCAATGGGTATAAAGAGATCTATTCCTGCGATTTTGACGGATTTAATCCCAAACAGATAACCCATCATAAAAGTATCTCATTGTCACCGGCGTGGTCACATAACGGCCAGTGGTTGGCCTATGTCTCCTATGCAAAAGGCAAACCTGATATTTTTATAAAAAATCTTAAAGAGAACCTGGGCAATATTATTAATTATAAAGGCATTAATATTTCTCCGGATTGGATGCCTGAAAAACTTAATCTTGGGGCAACCCTAAGTTTTTCAGGGAATCAGGAAATATATTTGTTGACCCGTAAAGGAGAAATTATTAAAAGAGTTACCAAGAGTTGGGGAACCAATGTGTCGCCTAAATTTTCCCCGGACGGCAGAAAGATCGCCTTTACCTCATCCCGGTCCGGCAATCCGCAGATTTATATTCAGGAGATGGATTCGGAAGAGGCGCGACGTGTCACATTTACCGGAAAATATAATACCAGCCCGGCATGGTCCCCGGACGGCAAAAAGATTGCTTATGCAGGGATTGACAAAAATAAAATTAATATTTTTGTCATATCTGTTGAGCCGCATATCGGCACTTCCGTGCAGCTGACAGCTGAGCAGGGTGATAACGAAGATCCCTGCTGGTCCCCGGACGGCAGCCTGATCGTTTTTAAATCCAACAGAAAAGGTGGAAGGGCTCATTTGTTTGTCATGACCGCAGCCGGTACAGATCAGCGCCAGCTTCTTTCCATGTCCGGCATCCAGAGTGAACCGGATTGGTCTGGTGACACAGGTTTTTCATCTGAGTAGAAGATTGTTGATAAATTAAAGAAAGGGAAGCACGATGAAAAAACAATTGTTGATGCATATTACGATGGCAGTACTGACCGCAGGGCTTGTGACCATGGCCGGCTGTTCAAAGCCAAAGGTGGCTGACCCTGAACCCATGAGTCAGGAACAAGCCGGGGAGACGGATGCTGAAAAAGCTGCTCGTCTTGAGGCTGAAAGAGCTGCCCGCCTTGAAGCCGAAAGAATCAAAGCACAACAGCTCGAATATGAGGGGCAGGCCAGGATTATGGAAGCCAAGTCCCGTTTCCTGAACCAGAATATTTTATTTGATTATGACAGTGCGGAGCTTACCGGCGAAGCTAAGGTTCTGCTGCGGGAAAAAGCGGATTGGCTGCAGGTCAATCCTTCTGAGACCGTTATGATTGAGGGCCATTGTGACGAGCGTGGTACCACGGTTTACAATCTGGCCCTAGGTGAAAGACGCGCCACCACCGTCAGAAGATATCTTGTGGATTTAGGCGTTTCAGGCCAACGCTTGGGTACGGTCAGCTATGGGGAAGAAAAACCCTTGGATCCGGCACCCACAGAAGAGGCTTACCGCATAAACAGGCGTGCACAGTTTATAATCAGGTAAGATAATAATCCATTTTGCAGGCGTTTGAGGGGTACAGAAGGACGGTATTGTGCCTCTGTACTCATATTTCATTAATTTTTTTGGATGTTGTATCAAATGAAACCGTTGCGTTTTTATTCCTGCCTTGCAGTCATCATTTTAATAGCTGGCTGCATGACACCCAATCAGTATGAGGTACTGGAAACCCGGGTGGCGATTATAGAACAGAATAACAGCCGCCGGAATACCCTTGATCAGGCCAATACCAATGACCTTGGACACCTTCGACAACAGGTGGATGAGTTTTCCAAAATTACCCGGGAGAATTATGCTGAAGTAAAGTATGATATTCAGCAGCTTAAGGACAATTTTCACCGAATTCAAGGTCAGCTCGAAGAGGTCCATTACAAGTTCGGTATAAATGGACAGACTCGTCAGGAAAGTCTGGAAAAGAGACTGGATCGTTTGGACAATGCCATTTCTAAGAATTATGAAAAGGTCATTGCTCTGGAAAAATATATGGGGTTTGAACCTAGTGTGTCAGGATCGTCCGGACAAAATAGTAATTCGGTGTCCAGTAAGATGCAGGATACCGAGGACGGTTTGTACAGCTATGCGAAACAATTGTTTGACCAGGGCGATCTGGAAAATGCAAAGGTTCAGTTTGAAAATTTTATCAGTAAATATCCGGATTCCAAAAATGCAGACAACGCAAGATTCTGGATTGCTGATTCTTATTATGCTCAAAAATGGTATGAAAAGGCTATTCTGGAATATCAGAAAGTACTTGAGAATTATCCAGATTCCAATAAAAATGCGGCAGCTCGGCTCAAGCAGGGATATGCATTTTCAGCCCTTGGTGAAAAAGCCAATGCCAGACTTATTCTCAAAGAACTGATCTCACGGTATCCCAATTCCCAGGAAGCCAAGTATGCCAAGGAAAAGCTTAAAAATATTAACTAATTGTGTATTCCTTTGTTTTTTGAAAACAGGGTATGAAAATCATAGGCATTGATCCCGGCCTTGCCGGAACCGGCGTCGGAGTTATTGAGGGGCAGGACCGTCATATTGCCGGATATTCCTTTGGCAGTATCTCCACAGATACGGGAGAATCCACACCGGTCAGACTGGAGAAAATTTACCGGAACGCTAAATCTTTTCTAATTGAACAGCAGCCGGATCTTGTTGTTATTGAAGATGTTTACTCCCTTGAAAAATACCCGGGATCGGGTATTATGCTGGGCAAAGTTTCAGGCGTGCTGATTCTAGCGGCTTTCAAGGCGGGGGTGCAGATTCGCCAGGTGGCTGTCAGGGAAGTTAAAAAGGTGATTTCAGGAAACGGCAGTGCGGATAAGTATCAGGTGGAACGCGCCGTGCGCAACTTACTCAATCACCATGAGCCCATTCGTCCTTTTCACGCTTCGGATGCGCTGGGAATGGCATTGACCGGGTTGTTCCGGTATGGGGGTGATTGGGGGACAAAGATCAAATATGATTGCTTATCTTGAGGGACAAATTCTTCGCAAGGAGGCGGATGGTATTATTCTGCTGGCCGGTCATATCGGTTATGAGATTCTTTTGGACACCATTACCCTGGCCTTGTGTATGGAAAAATCCCAGACCAATGACACCATTGCGCTGTATATTTATTACCATGTCACAGAGCGGCAACCTAAACCCGTGCTTATCGGATTTTTGACCCCGGATGACAAGGAATTTTTTCAGTTGTTCATCACCGTGGCCGCCATCGGGCCCATGAAAGCAATCAAGGCGTTGACAAAACCGGTATCCCAGGTGGCCAGAGCTATTGAAGACCGGGATACTGCTTTTTTGTCACAATTGACTGGTATCGGCAAGCGGACAGCGGAAAAAATTGTCGCCACCCTGAACGGAAAAGTACTGGCTTTTGCCTCAGCCCAAAGTTCTGAGCCGCATCCTGTGTCAGGGAATCCCCAGGATTTTGTTCCTGAAGGAAAGCAGATCATGGTCAGACAGGTGGCTGAGGTTCTGACTGAACAGCTTGGACACTCTGGGGCATCGGCAAGAAGAATGATTAATCAAGCCCTTGAAAAAAATCCAGGCATCAGTTCCCCTGAAGATCTGTTTGACGAAATTTTTCAGGAGACCCGATGACGGCTGATACAGACATCTTAAGCTATACTTCAGATAAAAAGGGCGTGGTTTCGGAAAAGCTGAAAATCGAAGATCATTCCCAGGAGATTGTTTCCCTTCGTCCCGGTTGCTTTGATGATTATGTGGGACAGGCCGCAGCCGTGGAAACACTCAAGATTGCCATCCAGGCAGCAAAAATGCGCAGGGAACCTTTAGAGCATATCCTGTTGCATGGCCCGCCCGGACTTGGGAAAACAACGGTGTCCCACATTATTGCAAATGAAATGGGAAAAGAGTTAACCGTTACCTCCGGCCCAACTCTGGAAAAAGGCGGGGATCTTGTGGGTATTCTGACCAATCTGGGAGAGGGCGACATACTTTTTGTGGACGAAATTCATCGGATTCCCAAAGTGGTGGAGGAGTTTCTTTATCCTGCCATGGAGGATTTTGCCGTGGATTTTGTTTTTGACAAGGGAATTCATGCAAGAAGCCACAGGTACCGGCTTAAACAGTTTGTACTTATCGGGGCCACCACGCGGGTGGGACTTTTGTCCGCGCCGTTGCGGGATCGTTTTGGCATATTTCGTACCCTTGATTTTTATTCTGTTGAAGAGCTGACAGTGATTATTCAGCGCTCGGCCCTGCTGTTGAAAACACGTATAACAGATGACGGCGCTTTGGAACTTGCCAAAAGATCACGGGGAACCCCTAGAATTGCCAACAGGCTTTTTAAACGGGTTCGGGATTATGCCATGGTAAAGCACCAGGGCGTTATGACAGCGAAAGGCGTACAGGAGGCCCTGGATCTAGAAGGCATTGATGACCTTGGTCTGACACCTTTGGACCGCAATTATCTTGAAACGATTATTCGGTTTTACAACGGCGGGCCTGTTGGAATCGAAGCCATTGCAGCGACCCTGCAGGAGGAAGCTGACACCTTGGTGGATGTGGTGGAACCCTATTTATTAAAAATCGGCCTTGCGCTGCGTACTTCCAGCGGCAGAAGAGCATCGGAAAATGCATACCGGCATTTGAATTTGGAAAAAAGAGGATGAATGGAAGATCTTTCGAAAGGACTGGAAAGGGAAATAGCCCAGATCAAACCTGTGCCGCATAAAATGCACAGGAAGAATTCCATCCTGATCATTAATGATTTTGGAGAAATACGATCCGGGGATTATCTGAAAGGTCTTATTTGTTTTTTTCTGGTAATCAGTCTGGCAGGGGGAGTGGGCACTGTTGTTTTTTATCGGCTTTATGCCAGAGCGTACAATCAGAATGTTCAATTAAAGAGTTCCCAGGACGTTTTAAATAAACAAGTGAACCGGTTGATCAGTGAAAAAGAGATGCTTATGGCCAGACTGGTGGTGACGGGTAACACAGCTGAACTTGACGCATTGACACGTGACGGAAACACTGGTCAGAACTCTTCTGAAAAAGAGAAGCGTTCAGGGGCCGCAGATGTAACGTCTGATTCAAAAGTCACCAAAGTTAAACGTGTTGGCCAGGAGGATAAAAACTTGGCACCAGGCCAGGTCCGATCCGTAGAACATGCTGATGGGCCGGTAGGGCAATTACCTGACGCGTTGTCTGATGTCAGTATTGGCTCGTTTTCCCTTTCCCAAGGCAGGAATCCCCAGGATGTTGTTGTTCGGTTTAATATCAAAAATACGGCACAAGATTCCAGGCAGATATCAGGCCGGATTTTTTGTGTACTCAAACCCAAAAGTGCCACACCTGATAAATGGGTGGTGATGCCCAGATCCTCAATTATGAAAAGCGGTGTTCCCGGCCCTTATAAACAAGGTCATTATTTTTCCATTTCCAATTTTAAACCTGTTCGGTTCACCATAAAGACCCCGACACCGTTGCAGGATTTTTCCGATGCTTCCGTATTTATATTTGACGAAACCGAAAAACTGTTATTGAAAACCACCTTTAATATTGGACAAAATAAACAGAATTGATACTGATTTTCAACTTTTAAGTGTTTGTAAGGAGGCCGCCGTTGTGAGAAGCAATAAGCAAAATTTAAGCATCATTGATAAGGAACTCAAGATCGACGGCTCCATAGAAAGTTGTGGAAAATTGATCATCAAAGGGGAAGTAAAGGGCACAATTGATGGGGATGTTGTAATTATTGCCCAGGACGGTAAGGTCAACTCAAATTTGACAAAGGTCTCCAGTGTGACCATTGGCGGCAGCTTTGAAGGCGAATTGATCGCCTCCAAGGAGTTGATTCTTCTGGCAACGGGCTCCTGTGAAGGAAAAGTTGTATGCCAGGATCTGATTGTGGAAAACGGTGGAATGCTTAATGCGGATATCTCTTGTAAGACCACCAGTAAAATGGAATCCGGCAAAAAAGAGAAATCATTTTTTTCAAAAAAAACAGGGTCAGAGCAGAAGGATGAAAAACAAATAGAAGTATAAAAATACTTGACTTTAAAAACAAAATTATGTAATTACCCCTGGTCGCGGTTATTTAGAGGAGCATGGAGAACATTGAAAAAATATACATACAGTGCAAAAAGATCTGACAACAAAGAGAATTGGTGCATTATTGATGCAAAAGATCAGGTGCTTGGGCGGCTTGCTTCCCAGATAGCGTATAGGATTCGGGGTAAACATAACCCCCTTTTCACCCCTCATGTGGATACAGGTGACTGGGTGATTGTGGTCAATGCGGACAAGATCCGTTTGACTGGAAATAAAATGGGACAGAAAACCTATTACCGCCATTCCGGTTATATCGGAGGAATCAAATCCCAAACAGCCAAAGAGATGTTTGAAAAAAAACCTGAAGATGTTTTAAAAAAGGCTGTTCGCGGAATGCTTCCGAAAAACAGACTAGGTCGCAAACTTGGGAAAAAATTATTTGTTTATGCAGGCGATCAGCATCCTCACGCTGCACAGAAGCCTCAGGTTGTCGAATTCTAATATATAAGGGACTTGATACGATCAATGGAAAGAGCAAACCAATTTTACGCAACAGGTAAGCGGAAAGATTCTGTGGCCAAAGTGTGGCTTATGCCTGGTACAGGAAAAATTATTATCAATAACAGAGAATTGGATGATTATTTTGATATTCCGGTGAATAGGGATGTGTTGACTTCTCCTCTTGTTCTTACGGATAAAAGCGATGCCTTTGATATTAAGATTACTGTGATGGGCGGTGGGTATACCGGCCAGGCAGGTGCCATTCGTCAAGGGGTTTCCAAAGCACTTGTGTTATCTGATCCGGATTTACGTGGTGTTTTGAAATCAGCGTTGCAATCCCATGAAAATTGCTTCTCATTTTCATGAGATTTCGCTTCGATTCCCTAATTATCAAACAGGCTCTTAGATTATAGCTGTGATCAAATGACTTAACGCCCATAATGCAGACGTTTTTATTCTATGATATCGAAACATCTGGTCTAAATCCGGCCTTTGACCAGGTGCTGACCTTTGCGTGTATTCGTACGGATCTGTCTTTAAATGAGATCAGCAGGGAGGAGATTGTCATCCGTCTCAGGGATGATATTGTACCCTCTCCAGGCGCGTTTCTTACGCACAGGCTTGATGCTGAAATACTTAAGACCGGTATGAGTGAATACCATGCAGCCTTAAAAATTCATTCGCTTTTGAATACACCGCAGACTATCAGCATAGGGTATAATTCCCTTGGATTTGATGATGAATTTTTACGTTTTCTTTTTTATCGTAATCTACTGGATCCGTATTCGCATCAATTTGCCAACGGATGCAGCCGCATGGATATGCTTCCGGTCACATTGATCTATTATCTTTTCTGCAACCAGGCACTTTCCTGGCCTGTGCTTGAAAATGGGCAGTCAACCATGAAACTTGATCTTTTAACCCTGCAAAATCAGTTTGAGACTTCGGGCAGGGCCCACGAAGCCATGAGTGATGTTGAATCTGTTGTGGGGCTTGCAAAAGCGTTTATTAAATACGGAAAAATTTGGTCGTATGTCCGTGGATTTTTTGATAAAAATGCCGATCTTAAACGCATGAATGACCTTGGACACTCAAAATTGTCCAAGGCGTACGAAATGAATCTTGCGCTTATGGTATCAGTCTCATTTGGTGCAGATTGCAATTATATGGCCCCGGTGGTTTATGTGGGGGGATCTGTCCCTTATAAAAACCAAAGCCTTTGGATTCGTTTGGATAAAGCAGGATTGTTTGATCAGATAGATGAGACCCTTGGTGTATATGATCTTATTGCAATAAGAAAAAAGCCGGGTGATCAGTTATTTATTTTGCCTGTTTTGGATCGTTTTTGGGATAAACTTTCACCTGAATCGCGTATGGTGTGTATACGGAATCTGGATTTTATTCAGCAGAACATATCCCTCTTTAACAAAACGGTAAGATTTCACCGGAATTTTAAATATCCCCAAGTGCCAGATATTGATCTTGATGCAGATCTGTATCAGAGTGGGTTCTTTTCATTTCAGGATAAAAAAGAGATCGCAATTTTTCATAAAACAGAAGAAAAAAATAGATATCAGATAACCCAAAGCTTTCAAAGCAACAGGGTTCGAATGCTGGCCCAAAGGATACTTGTCCGAAATTTTAATGAAAATCCAAGATCTGCCCCTGAGTTCCATGTGCATTTAAAACGAATTTTGGGAATTGATCCGCAGACATCTATTAAAGGATATAAGGAGGATGTCAAACTGACCTGCGCCAGGGCATTTGAGGAGATTGAAAAGATTGAAGCAGAAACAATACAATCCTTTGATTCCAGCCAGAAAGATCTTTTAACGTGGCTTAAATCCCACATTCAAAATCAATCCGCCTTTTTGCTGGATCCCTGTAGTCCAAATCAGGCAGTATGACTCTGGCGTCAATACTGCCTGATTTCTCATATGCCTGCGTAAAATTAATTATTTTACAGCGTCTTTAAGTGCTTTTCCGGGTACGAATTTGGGCACATTTCTGGCCGGGATATCGATTTCTTTTCCAGTCTGGGGGTTTCTGCCTTTTCTTGCTTTTCTTTCGGCGGTTTTAAATGTGCCAAAACCTACCAGGGTAACAGAGTCATTTGCAGCCAGTGCTTCAGTAATGGTCTCAATCATGCAGTCAACAGCTGCCTGAGCATCTTTTTTACTGCTGAGAACTTCTGAAACTTTGTTAATTAAATCACCTTTATTCATCGTATTCACTCCTTTTTTTGGGGGGGTTAGGAAATATTAAAGTTGAAAGTATTATTTAGTAACTAAAAGTCGCATTCGGCATTTTGAATTTTTCATTTTATAGCATAATAACAATACATTATAACGCTTTTAAATATTTTGATCATGCATTGATATTGTGCTTACCAAAAATTCAAAACAGCCTCCCCTTTCGGAAACACCCTATGGCCAGATCTGTGATGTTATCGGACATCTGCATTAGGGCACTTCAGCTGCATGTCCGATGCCTTGCATATCCAGTTTTAGAGTGCTTGTAACTTTTAGTTAGTAATAATGGTTTCATTCAGCTTCTGGGTACGTTACGTCGTTGAGCCTTACGTGTCAAGTATTTATTACGTTTTATTAAAAAATCATTGCCAGATTTTTGGGCAGAGCATAGAATGTTTACAAACAGGAGGAAAAAATGGATGTAGCGCTTGTCAATCCTTTCATTGAAGGGACTTTACACATTCTTGATACCACTGCTCTAATAAAAGTAAAGCCTGGGCCGCCTTTTTTAAAAGGAAATACCATTCATAATGGTGATATTTCAGGGCTTTTGACAGTCGGTGGCGATCTGGAAGCAACGGTTGCTATTTCTTTTACCGAAAAAAGTATTTTAGGCATTGTGTCTGCCATGTTTGGTGAGGAACTGACCGAAATTAATGAAGAAATAATCGATGCTGTGGGGGAGATCAGTAACATGGTTGCCGGGCATGTGACAACAAAAATTGGGGAACTGGGAAAGAAAGTAAAAGTTAAATTAGTAAACGTTGTGACAGGTCGAAATGAAGAAATTTTACATACCGAATCCGGCAGTCATGTTGTCGTTATCCCCTTTTATACGACCAAAGGCAAAGTGTTGCTTGAAGTCTGTTATTCGGATCAAAGCGCATGATCAGGAGACCGGAATTCGGAGATCGGAAACCGGAGACCGGAAGGTCAATTTACGGTCTCCGGTTTCAGCCTGTTTGATAATTAGGGGATCGAAGCGAAATCTCATGAAAATGAGAACCAATTTTCACAAATTTTGTGTTAATAGCCGGACTATTGACAGAAAATTGGGGGGAATTGGCGCCATTTTCATGGGATTGCAGGCGATTCATCAATTATCAAACAGGCTCTTAGAGCCTGTCGCAGAAAAGCCCGGAATGAGATAACAACTTCCGGGCCTGGTGCTAAATTGGATTTGAGTGGGTTAGAGCGATTTGTGGCAGAACCACCAGTCATAGCCCTCATATTGCTCAAGTCGCTTGGCAGCCTCTTGTTGCGACTTTGGTGGCGGAATGATTACCCGGTCCTTTAACATCTCATTCTCCGGCCAGTTGGCAGGCATGGCGACCCCGTTCTTGTCTGATGTGATCAACGCCTTTGTGGCCCTGACAATTTCATCCATATTTCGTCCGATTTCCTGGGGATAATACAGGATCAGTCGGACCTTGCTTTCAGGGTCAATCACAAACACCGCCCTCACCGTATTGGACCCTTTGCCTGGATGGAGCATACCCAGTTTATTTGCTATCGAGTCGTTGGCGGCAATCACGGGGAAGGTAATTTCTATATCAAGTTTTTCTTTGATCCATTCAACCCATTTAATATGGCTGAATACCTGGTCCACGGACATGCCGATCAGCTCTACCCCCATCTTCTCAAACTGGGCAATGCGGTTCTGAAAACCTGAAAATTCCGTAGTACATACCGGAGTGAAGTCCGCCGGATGGCTGAAAAGAACAAACCATTTGCCTTTCATGTCTTTGGGCAGGCTCATGGGGCCATGGGTGGTGTCCACATCAATTTCGGGAAATTCGTCGCCAAGAAGGGGCATGTTAATGTTTTGCTGTTCCATGTTTTTCTCCTTTTTTAGGACAGATTGAAAACTGGTTTAACTATTTTACCCTCAAACTAATTTAAATGCGGCTGCATTTCTTTGTTTGTATAGCATAGCAGAGGCTGTGCCATAAAGTTTTTTTAAAATTAGTTGTGTCTGAACGTTCTATGGGTGGGGTTGGTGGAGACTTGAATGTTCAGCTGATAAACCCAGATACAAAAGGTTTCAGGCTTAATTTTTTGTGGGCAGCAGGGGGTATTTTGTTTGATCTATGTTGATTGAATATAAACCGCCGAAGAAGAAGTGTATCTTTTGAAAAGTATTGTAAGACAGCTAAAAAGGCATTCGTGTATCATAGTCTGTCTTATTCATAATGTTACGCAGGATAATCTGTCCAAAAGGCACCTAGTCACCCAAACACTATTTAAGGAAATTGGCATACCACCGTATTACGGGCTCCCCCCAGAACACGTAGAGGATAGCCCCCAGGGAAAGAAATGGACCAAAGGGGATTCTTGCCCCTTTTTTTTTGAATTCTTTTGCCAGGGCCATGGCGGCCACTCCACCAAGGGTTCCGAAAACTGAACCTGTAAACAAGGTGAAAAAGGCCCCTTTTACGCCTGTGGCTGCCCCAATCATGGCTAAAAGTTTGATGTCTCCCCCTCCCATGCCTTGTTGTTTGCGAATATAATAATAGAAAAGCGCCACAAGATATAAAATGCCACCACCTGCCAGAACGCCCCAAACCACAGAAATAAAGCGCATTTCAGGTACAAAAAGACAGGATGTGGAAAAAATGATAATTCCTGGAAGAGACAACTTATCCGGGATAATCTGGTGATCCAGATCAATAAACGAGGTGGCAATGAGCACAGCGCCGAAGATAAAATAAAAAAGTGCTGCCGGTGTCACCCCGAATTTTAAAAAAAGCCCCAGAGCTAATACGCCTGTGATCAGTTCCACCAAAGGATAGCGTATGGAAATGTGCGTGTTACAGAATCCGCATTTACCTTTGAGCAGAAGAAAGCTGAATATCGGCAGATTAAAATAAAATGGAATCGCATGGTTGCAGACCGGACAGTGGGAAGGCGGTGAGACAATGGATTGACCTTCCGGCATCCGGTAGATCACCACGTTGAGAAAACTGCCGATACAGGCACCAAAAACAAAGGACATAACAGCAATAAAAATAGATAGCGGAAACATAGACAGGGCTCCTAGGGAAAGTTTTTCGTCCAAACAGGCTCTTAAAGCCAACTATCCGATGATAAAAATATTTTTTCAAGGATATTGTAAAAATATTTTTCTGTTATATTGTAGATAAAATGTTGGAGTGCAGTTACACCAATCCCGTATGTAAGGAGCACCCCGAAAAAAACAGAAACACCCCGGGGGGTTCCACGCTGGTCCTGCTTTTTTATGAAAGGGTCTGATATTCTTTCACCATGTGCCGGGGGGATATCCGGCAAAAGAATGCAAGCGCAGCCCATGGGCGTTATGTAATCAAGGAGCACAAATGGCAGAAGCAGATATAGATGATCTGATTGAAATAATAGAAAAAGAGGGTAATGTCACAGAAATCCCAGATGTCATCCCCATGATGCCGGTCAGGGATGTGGTGGTCTTTACAGATATGCTGCTTCCCTTGTTTGTCGGGCGGGAAAAGTCCATTAAGGCCATTGAGGAGTGTGTTGAATTTGACCGGTATGTTTTTTTATCGGTCCAGAAAGATTCAGACGTGGAAAAACCGGGGCCGTCGGATGTCTATGATGTCGGTACCATTGTCCGGGTCCAGAAAATGATCAAAATGCCTGACAGCAGAATTAAAGCACTGGTCCAGGGGATTTCCAAGGCAAAGCTTCTTGAATTCGTCCAAAAGCGTTCTTTTTTTAAGGTCAAGGTCGAAACTGTTTCTGATGTCGAACCAGATTCTCTTGATATAGAAATTGAAGCGCTGATGCGTAATGTAAAGGAGAACAGTGAAAAACTTTTAGCACTTAAAGGCGAGTTTCCCGGTGATGTGGGGGACCTTTTATCTCATATTGATTCTCCGGGGAAACTTGCGGATCTGGTGGCTTCCAACCTCAACCTTAAGGTGGAGGATGCCCAGGCGGTTCTGGAAACCACGGATACGGTTGAGCGTTTAACCCGGGTCAATGATCTTTTAGCCCGGGAGCTGGATCTGTCAACGGTCCAGGCTAAGATTCAGACCCATGTCAAAGATGAAATTTCAAAAAACCAGCGGGATTATTACCTTCGTGAGCAGGTCAAGGCCATCCACAGAGAGCTTGGGGAAAGCGATGATAAGATCGCCGAGATCGGTGAGTTCAAACAAAAAATAAAGAAGTGCAAGTTGCCGGAAACGTGTGAAAAAGAGGCGCTGAAACAGTTGACCCGTCTGGAGCAGATGCATTTTGATTCCTCCGAAGCATCTGTGGTCAGAACCTACCTGGATTGTATTGTTGAATTGCCCTGGAGCAAGACCACTAAGGACGTTTTAGACATCAAAAAAGCCCAGAAGGTTTTAGAACAGAATCATTATGGACTGGACAAAGCCAAGGAGCGGATTCTTGAATACCTGAGCGTACGTAAGCTCAATCCCAAGAAAAAGGGCCAGATCATCTGCTTTGTCGGTCCTCCGGGGGTGGGAAAAACCTCCCTTGGCCGGGCCATTGCCAAGGCTATGAAGCGCAAGTTTCACCGGGTGTCTCTGGGGGGCATTCGTGATGAGGCCGAGATCAGGGGGCACCGCAGAACCTATATTGGTGCCATGCCTGGAAGGATTTTACAGGGGCTTCGTCAATGCGGCACTAAAAACCCGGTTTTTATGCTGGATGAAATCGACAAGCTGGGAAATGATTTTAGAGGAGATCCGTCATCTGCACTTCTGGAGGCCTTGGATCCTGAACAGAACACCGAGTTCTCCGACCATTACTTGAATATGCCCTTTGATTTGTCAGATGTATTGTTTGTTTTAACGGCAAATATGGCCGACACCATTCCTTCGGCTCTGCTGGACAGAATGGAGTTGATCCATCTGACGGGATATACCCGCCAGGAAAAGGTCGTTATTGCAAAACAGCATCTTTTGCCAAGAAAGCTCAAAGATAACGGTTTGATCCGCCGTGCCATCCATTTCAGTCCTAATGCCATAGAGGCCATTGTTAGCGAATATACCCTGGAAGCAGGTCTTCGGGGGCTTGAGCGAAAATTGGACTCGGTCTGCAGAAAAATTGCCCGTCAGATTGCAGAAGGCAAGAAGGGGAAGTTTGCCGTTACGTGTCAGAATTTAACCAAGTACCTTGGCCCGCCTCAATATATTAACGAAATGGATCAGGAAGACAGTCAGGTCGGTTTGGCCACGGGGCTTGCATGGACCGAAGTGGGAGGCGAGCATCTGTATATTGAAACATCGTTGTTTCCGGGCAAAGGAGAGTTACAGCTCACCGGACAGATCGGTGAGGTGATGCAGGAATCTGCAAGGGCTGCATTGACTTATACCAAGGCTAATCAGGAAACCTTGGGCATAAACAAGGAAACCTTTGATGCCAACGATATCCATATCCATGTTCCTTCCGGTGCCATTCCCAAGGACGGCCCTTCGGCCGGTATTGCCATTGTGACAGCCCTGGTGTCGGCTTTTACCGGCAAAAAGGTGAACAACAAGGTGGGGATGACTGGGGAAATTTCTTTGCGGGGCAGGGTGCTGCCCATAGGTGGCCTTAAGGAGAAGGCTTTAGGGGCTTTAAGGGGCGGCATTAAGACTGTTATCATTCCGGAGAAAAATAAAAAGGATCTTAATGATATTCCAAAATCTGTGAAATCCAAACTGACATTTATTTGTGTGAAGGATGTCAGGGAGGTTCTGGATATTGCCCTGGAGCCGGCAGGGTAATGTTCCTTTTGGCCTTGAGTACGGCAGAGCAGGGAGCAAGTATGGCTCTGTTTGACAACAACACCCTTGTTTTTGAGTATAACCTGTTCAATCGGCAGACCCATTCAAAAGGGCTTTTGCCCATGATTGAGCAGGCCGTTGAAAGCAGGGAAGGGATGACCGTCAGCCAGATAGACGGATTCGTTGCAGCCAGGGGGCCCGGCAGTTTTACCGGGCTTCGCATCGGCATCAGCATGGTCAAGGGACTGGCCAGGGCACTGGCAAAACCCTGTGCAGGGATTTCCAGTCTTGACGGTATTGCTTTCAGATTTGCTTGTTCACAAAAGCCTGTGTGCGTGATGATGGATGCCAGACGCCAGGAAGTGTATTCTGCGGTATATCGGTTCCACTATGGCACGCTTATTCAAAAAGGCCCGGAAATGGTCTGTTCGCCGGAGGCTGCCATTGACCAGGCCGGTCCCGATGCCCTGTTGATTTTGATAATCATCCATTGAATCCGGTTTATCTTAGGAAATCCGATGCGCAGATTCATCTTGACAGGGCTCTTACGAAACTAAAAAACACCCCATAAGGCGACAACATATTGGGGTGATATCTCCTTGATAAATCTATATATTGTGGTTTAGGCCCATGATCAGAATAAAATTGCCCATCTACTTGTCTTTTAAGCCACCCTCGGCGTTACGCCAGCAGATACATATAACCAATATGCGTCTGTTGGCGTGCCTTGATGGTGACTTAAAATCCGGCGTATCTGTGGCAGATTTAATTCTGATCATGGGCCTTACATCACCGGGTTATGCACTCCGTAACAGCGCCTGGTGAGGCGGAAACAGATGCTTGACAATATATTGGCATACTTGATATATATTTTAGGTTCGGGCTATTATGAATAAATACTATTAGGCAAGGAGTATGGATAATTCTCAATGGCCGGCAAAAGCACTGCTTCCCATTGCCATGCCGGGCGTCAAATACGTTGTTGCGGCCATCCTCGTTACGGGGATGTTTTTTTATTTTGGATGCTTGAAAACAGCCGGGGTAGGGCTGCTTATCACGTTGTTTATTGCCTGGTTTTTCAGAGACCCCGAACGTAAGGTGCCGGAAGACGCCAGTCTTTTGGTCTCCCCGGCAGACGGAAAGGTGATTGTTGTGGAACGTAATGCCCGGTGTGAATACTTGGATGCCCCCTGCCAGAAGGTCAGTATTTTCATGAATGTATTCAATGTCCACGTCAACCGTATCCCTTTTAGCGGTATGATTGAAGATGTCCAATATCATCCAGGTAAATTTGTAAATGCATCTCTTGATAAAGCAAGTGTGCATAATGAACGAAACGCACTGGTGATAAAAACGGACGATGGCGGTCGTTATGTGTGTGTTCAGATTGCAGGACTCATTGCACGGCGTATTGTCAACTGTGTAAAAACTGGGGACCAAGTTCACAAAGGCGACCGGTACGGTATGATTCAATTTGGATCCCGTTTGGATCTTTATCTGCCCATGGACTTTGAGATCCTTGTTACCCCCGGGAACAAAATAAGTGCGGCAAGCAGTATTATCGGCCGGATGTGCTGATTAAAAAACGATAAGGCGCCAATGCGCTGTAATTAAGGCCCATGATCAAAATAAAAACTCCCATCTGCTTGTCTTTTAAGCCGCCCTTTTGCGTTACGCCAACGGAAACATATATCCAATATGCGTCCATTGGCGTGCCTTGATGGCGACTTAAAATCCGGCGCAGCTTTGGGAGATTTAATTCTGATCATGGGCCTAAAAACTTAATGGAGTAGATTTTAAATTTTGGATCAGATACCTGTAACAACGCAAGGTTTTGAGGCCTTGAAAAAAGAACTGGAAAAATTAAAAACCGTGGATCGTCCTGAGATCATCAAAGCCATTGAAGTGGCCAGAGCCCACGGAGACCTGTCTGAAAATGCGGAATACCATGCTGCAAAAGAGCGCCAGTCTTTTATTGAAGGCAGGATCGGAGAGCTTTCCTATAAGATTGGAAACGCCAAAGTAATTGATCCTGATTCTGTGGCCAAAGACGTCGTCCGGTTTGCCAGCCGCGTTCTTGTGGAGAATCTGGATACCGAAGAAGAACAGGAATATATGATTGTTGGTGAGGATGAAGCTGATATTAAAAAAGGCAAAATTTCTGTCGCTTCCCCCCTTGGTTCAGCCTTGATCGGAAAAGAGCTGGGCCAAGAGGCTATTGTCCAGGCACCGGGCGGAAAACGGGTTTATGAGGTGGTTGATATTCTTTGATTTATTGTTTCTTAAGCTGATTTTTTTCAAGTCCTTTGATATTGTAATAAAATTTTAAAAAGGAAAGTGATGTGGCACGTGTAACTATCGAAGATTGTTTGAAAAATGTAGATAACCGTTTCGCGCTTGTACATCTGGCAGCTAAAAGGGTCCGCGAGGTCAGAGAAGGCGCTGATTTCCTTGTACCTTCCTCTAAAAACGAGGATGTCGTTACCGTTCTGCGTGAAATTGCCGCGAACCGGATCGTCGTTAAAAAAGAGTCTGAGTTTGACGCTGAATAGTCTGGTTTGGCTAAAGGGCTGACAAAGCGTTTGATGCATCTGCTTGGCAAGGCAGTTCATGAATGGCGGATGATTGATGATAATGAGCGGATACTGGTGGGTGTATCCGGCGGGAAGGACAGCCTGTCCCTTTTTCACCTTCTTGTTTCTTTAAAAAAGAAAGCCCCTGTACCATTTGAACTGGTGCCTGTTTATATAGATCCGGGATTTGATAATTCTTTTGTTCAAAAACTGGGTTCTTATATCAATGAAAGATATAAGGGGGCTCATCAGGGTATGGTGGTGGAAAAAACCGATTACGGTGCAGTCGCCCATTCTGATGAAAACAAGGCAAATCCCTGTTTTTTATGCAGCAGATTGCGTCGCAAACGGTTGTTTGAACTTGCCCGGGAACACGACTGTAAAAAACTTGCCTTGGGACACAACAAAGATGATTTAATTGAGACATTGTTCATTAATATTTTTTACGCAGGCAAGATCGGAACAATGAAGCCTCGCCAATCATTTTTCAGTGGACGCTTTGATATCATCAGGCCTTTGTCCTATGTTGAGAAACATCAGATAAATAGTTTTGCAAAAGTTTGTGAACTGCCGCAGTTTGTTAACAGATGTCCAAGTGCGGGGCAGACCAAAAGGCAGGATATTGCAGATATGCTTGAAAGGATGTACCAGCAGAATGAACATATAAAAGGAAATATATTCAGGGCAATGGGTAACATCGCCACTGATTATCTTTTGGAAATGCCATAATGAAAGATATGCAGAATCAGCCGGATTTTCGAAATATCCCCATTGATAAAGTCGGCATTAAGGGGCTTAAATATCCGGTGGTTGTCCGGGATAAAGCCAAGGGTTCCCAGTCCACAGTTGCTGAGATCAACATGTATGTGGATTTACCCCATCAGTGCAAGGGCACCCATATGAGCCGTTTTGTGGAGCTGCTGCATACCGTGAATACACCTGTGTCTCCAGAGTCCTTGACCAGCATTCTTGATGATATGAAAGCCTCGCTTGGGGCAAAGTCTGCACACATTGAGATATCTTTTCCCTATTTTATTGAAAAAAACGCTCCCAGCACCCAATCCAAGGGGCTGATGGACTATAATTGCACGATTATCGGCTCTTCAGGTGACCGGAAAACAGCAGACATGGTGTTAAAAGTGGCGGTTCCTGTCACCTCGGTATGCCCCTGTTCCAAGGAAATTTCAGACCATGGTGCCCACAATCAGAGAGGCGAGGTGCGTGTGGCGGTCCGGTGTCATAAATTCATCTGGATTGAAGAGATTGTCAATCTGGTTGAACAGGCTGCATCCTGCGATATCTATTCCGTGCTGAAACGTGCCGATGAAAAATATGTCACGGAAAAAGGGTATAATAATCCAAAATTTGTTGAAGATATAGTAAGAGATGTGGCCAAGGCACTTATCGAAGACGCTAACATCACCTGGTTTTCCGTGAGCGCAGAGAATTTTGAATCCATTCACAATCACAGTGCCTATGCCTGGATAGAGCATTCAAGGGCTTAAGAGCCTGTGTTGTTACCTTTTCCTTGAGCATACGCCTGATGGCGTCATATCCGGTACGTGTTTGATTCAGCATGATCACAAAAGGGTAAAGCCGGTTGTTTTTTCCACGGATAAAGCCTGCACGGCTTCTGACATCTGACAGCGTACCGGTTTTATAAAATTCATTTCCATCCCTTTTTAACAATTCATACCAAGGCATGAATGCAATAAGCATATCCCTCATCTGGGCAGGTGTTATACGGTTGCGCCGGGACAGGCCGGATCCCTCAACAATCATGACACCCCTTAACCCAATGATTTCTTGAGCAAATTGATTCAGGACAGCAGTGCCTTTTTCAAGGGTGGCCGGAGGACCGTAAGCACGGGCACCCATCGTCAGCATGAGCTGATTAGCAATAAAATTGTTTGAAAATTGCAGTAATTTTTTAATAATGTCTGTCAGGCTAAAGGAGGATGTGTAAACAATGCAGTTTTTATAAGATTCTGGAAAAATACCTCCTTGGACAGTGCCTGTTATTTTTACCCCTGAGGCCTTTAAAAAAGAGCCCAGCAATATGCCCGGATAATGTTGTCGAAGATCATGGGACAGCAGAACTCTGTCAGTTTTTTTTGATCCGGGCGTAATTTGTTGTGCCAGAATGGCTGGGAATGGGGTTTGCTTCTCAGCAGAAATATATTGTTTGCTGGGGTTATCCCATTTTAAAAAAATTGTGTTAAAATTGGCACATAGTGCTCCGTTTGTGGCATCATAGGGATTGGAAGAGGACCCGGCGCCGGGAATTGTAATCTGGGGCGTAAAAAAGGTCTGGTCAACAATGATATTTTGGATCATCGCAGATGACATATGTCCTTCAGCTGCCTGTTTCAAAAGGTGATCTGAAATTTGATGCGCAAACTGGTTTATTTCCTCGGAGATGAATAAAGGATCTCCAAAACCTTTCAGGTAAAGGTCACATGTTGTTTTGTTGTAATAGGCCCATGTCTGGAAATGAAAATCCGGCCCCAGTGTTCTGATTGCCGCAACACTGGTCAGTATTTTCAAGGTTGATGCAGGAATTAAGGGTTTATCCGGGTTTTTTGCATAAATTGTTTTGCCTTGATCATCGGACAGAAGAATGCCCGATGTTTGGGCCCATACATGCAGCGACGTGAAAATGGAAAGGAAAAGACCTGAAATAGTGATGCAAATATATAATTGACTTTTATTTTTCATGTTTTTTAAAGGGATAGGTTATTGGAAGAAAAGAAAAAAGTTGTCAATAAGTTTTTTAATTTTAAACCGGCGGCGCAATGATTCCCACTGATCCGGAAAGCTTAACGGGCTGAAAAGTACCCTGGCAGTATAGGGAAATCCTTTATTTTTATTGTCGTACGGTGAAATAAACAGGGTAACAGGCAGTTGAACACAGCCTTCATAACTGATAATAGTATCATAATTTAAAGTTGTTACTGATTTTAGTCCCTTTTGTTCCAGCAATTGAATAAATGCATTCTGTTTTGCTTTGGCCTGAATGCTCTGGATAGTTTCCTGGGGCAGGGCCGGGATAATGCCGGATATGGGAAGATAAGAAAAATTTGCCGCCCTGAACTGTCCATGTGCCGGCACCATTGTCAATTTTCCGTCGGTGATACGCTGGCTGGAACTTTTAAGGTCAAATCTGATGTAATAGGTATCAATCTCTTTAAGATGCCCGGCAGCCAAGGGTTTCAAGCACATTAGAACCAAAAGTATACCTGTAGTGAACAGCCGGCCGATTTTTTTTATGAAGCAAGGCACAAATTTTGAATGGGTGTTTAGATAGTTCAGACTGGATCGCATCTAGTTGTCCGTTTTAACCGTGTGTTGTCGGCTTTATTTTAACTTTAAACGTTGAAAAATCAATGTGTTTAAATTTTAAAGCCCTAACTGACGATTACTTTTTAGCATGAATGCAATATGTGAATCAATGATTGACGCATTTGATCTTGCAATTGTTCACTGCAAAGGGGAGGGATGGTGTTATGAAAAAACGATTGGCTTTGTCGGTATGTTTGATTGCCTTATCCTTATGGGGTTGTTCTGCTGGAGGGCCAGGGGGGGTGCTGGATTCTTCTGTGCAAAGTGCGGTGAGTCAAAAAGTTGTCACGTTCAGGGTGACGGGTAAGGGACTTGAGCCTGAAAACGCATTAACAAAAGGAGAGGCAAGGCTTATGGCGGAGCGTGCTGCCGTTGCAGATGGATATCGGCAGCTGGTTGAAAAAGTACGTGGCGTTTATGTGGATGCTTATATGAAAGCGGGCCGTGGGTCAGTAAACCAGGATACGATACAGGTGCATACGCAATCCTGGTTAAGGGGAACGGAAGTGGTGGAAATTACCCAGGCAGAATATGGCATCACCTTGGCCCGGTTACAATTGAGAATTAATTTTTCGAGAAAAGGGATGATCTGGTGGCCTGTGGGCATTGCAGATGAGGGATAATCGTTCAATTTTGGATACAATACGTTTTTTCAATTCAACAGATTATTAACAGGGGGCCGTATGGGAACTCTTCCTTTGAAATCAATATTCCCAGGCAGGATAGTGTTTGTTCTGATACCTGTGTATGTAACACTATTCTATTATGCTGATATTGCAAATGGTGCTTATCAAACATTCAAGCCTGATCCGGAAACGTATTCGATTATAGAACTTGAGGAAATCCTTGGAGACTACCAATATCAAGTGGATGTTTGGGATGAACAAATCCATGATACGCGTAAAGAGCTTGAGTGGCTGCTCCTCAAGATAAACCGCATATCTGATTCCGGAAGAAGCATTCCAAAGCTGCTTCATGATTCTGTTGATTTAAAAGAGAAAAAAATTTCTCGGCTTGAGCGGCAAAAAAAGCATCTTAACAGCACTGTTGCAACATACCAAAAAATTTATGATATAAAAAAAGCCCGGGAAAAGAAAACAACACAGATTTCGCTTTCTTCCACACCGGATGTTAAAGAAAATGTAAAAAAAATAAACAAATCCAATGTGCTGGCAACAGTACCGGACATTGCACAGGCCGTTAAAAAGGCCGGTCTTGGAGACTGGGTGGATGTTGTGACGGCAGACGGTCGCTGTACAAAGATCAGCAATACCCTGCCGATTCTCTTTTCTTCCGGCAGTGCGGCCTTGGCCAAGGAATACAAGTCCTTTTTAAAGAAACTGGCACTGTTTCTTAAGCCCTATGATGTTAAAATTTATGTCAATGGATATGCAGATCCGGATCCCATCCATACCCCAAAATATCCTTCCAATATGGAGCTCGGTGCATCCCGGGCCGCCAACGTTGTTCATGAAATGGTTTTTAAAATCGGTTCAACAGGAGCGTATCGGTTCGCCGCCAAAATGGCGTCACCAACAAAAAATCTCCAGCGCCGTGCGCAACTTACGGTTGTATTCAATCCTCTATAGCTTCAATCCCCTCAAGACCAAAGCGTTTTCGCAATTTACTCAGGTTGCTGTGATGCATAAAAATGGAGAACTCTTCACTTGGGAAATTGCAAACGTATTGAATATATTGGTTTTCCTTAACCTGATTAATGACCGTCCGATCACTGAGCAACCGGATTTTTAAAACAGTGAAAACCCCTTAGGATCGTACGAATGGGGGTGCCAATACGTCTCTTGCTGTCATTATAACAGTGAGCCAATCTGTGGGTGATTCTTTGCCAGGGGATAATTTTGCGTAAAATTTAGATAAATGCTTATCACACAGACACCTTGTAGAGAATGCTTTTGCTATATTGAAATATTTTAGGGCTGTTGCCACTAGGATATGATAAGTTGACTGATAGTTTTAAGTGTATTTTGTTGTTGGTTTTTTCTTAGAGTGTGTTTGATAATTAGCAATAAGCTTAAGCTGGCAGCAGCCTATTGAGCAAAATTGATATCATACCGATATACATGACATTTTCGCTTATCATAAGGAGA
>PDTI01000043.1 GCA_002747145.1 Desulfobacter postgatei | reverse complement strand
AAAACCGCACCGGTATCCCGGCAGAAGATTGTTGCCTGAAAAATTAACTCAATACAATATATGGTATAAACTTGAGTTAAGCGGATACCCAGTTTTCACTTTATATGATATAATTTTGGGGAGAATTGGGGCCATTTTCATGAGATTGCAACCGATTCATCAATTACCAAACAAGCTCTTAGGTAATATTCAGGGGGGATAGAGCCAGCACTCTGTCTTTTTGAGCATTTGAAAAACTGCCCAGTTTTTCCACTATTGTATAGGGAAATATCCTGATGGGTTTATGGTCAAAAGATTTGAAAAACAGGGTTTCAAATAATTCATTGGCCGCCTTCTGGGTGGAAAATAAGATTAAGTTTTTATTTTCATAATCCCATAACACATCATATATATTTGGGATAAAGGGTGTTTTGTGCATCAGAATATCAATAACCCTCTCCTTTATTTCAGCTTTTTCATTTTTTGAAATAAAGGGTCTGCCGCTCTCTTTCTTTTTTTTCTCCGTTTCAATGGCTATGTGTTTTTGGATCAGTTTAACTGGAATTGATTTTTTATCAATGCGCAGGGAAAAGGCAAAATAGGTGCCGAATATAATAGAAACTGATTCAAAATCCGGGTTGTACGGGGTTTCAAAAGGGGTCCATCCGGCTGAAATTTCATCGTATTCGTTTTCAATTTCAGGGATGGCGTTTTCAATCAGTCCCTGGCGGACACCTTCTGCAGCACCGTCAGGAAATTCACCATCAATATAATAACGACTGATGGAATGGGTGGAAGAGATTAGTCCCATATGTACTCCTTTTTTTATCTGAACCATTTTATTTTCAAGATATGCAGATCACAGACTGCCTTGACATACCAGATCAGAATATACCAATCACCTCCCTTGATGTTGTTTATTTTTGATCTACATAAAAGTGCATGTGTCTTGTAGCCAAATAGACTGGAGACTGGATAACGACATGATTTTGATACTGAATGCCACATGGCTTAGATGATATGTAGTAAATTATCCGGAACTCAAAATAAAGCATGTATTATTTAATATTAATTTAAAACTATTTGATTTTACATAAAATTTTTATCGCTATATCGTACACGAAAAAAGGTTACACTCTATTTCAATAAACAGAAGACCTCCAGAAGGCCTCAAAATAGGGCGATTCGAATTTTCGTTCAGGTAATTACCAACCCGAATATTTACAAAATTGTCTACAATCCGCACCAGGTCACCACATCTTCTACGTTCTCCCGGGGACTGATAATTGTATTTGCAGGAAAACTATCGTCAGGATACCCAATGGCAATGGCAGCCAGTAAACGCTGATCATCGGGAATTTGAACAATCTCTCTAATGACGTCGGAATAGGTGATGCCCTGGTTTTCGATACAGGTGCCAAGCCCGAAATCAACGGCAACCAGACATATATTTTGAATGACTAAACCGGCATCCAGATAAAGGCCCTCAATGGGATGTGACTTATCGCCAACAAGGATAATCGCTGCAGGCGCATCAAAATACCGGAAGCCGCGTTTCATCCACTCCATCCGTTTGTCTTTATTTTCTCTTTCAATCTCCATGACTTTAAACAGCCGTTTTCCAATATCCACCTGCCGGTCCCGGTAAACCGTTCCTTTTTCCGGTTCATTCAAGATATGCGCCATCTCCTCCGGGGCGGCTTCAGACCTGACGAACCTGTCCTCACAGGTTTGTTTAAGCTGTCTTAAAGGCTCACCGGTCACCACATAAAAATACCACGGTTGTCCGTTTTTCGAGGACGGTGCTCTAATGGAGATGTCAAGAATCTTATTCAGAACATCTTTGGGAACGGTTTTGTCTAAATATCCGCGAATACTTTTTCTTTCCTTAATGATATCCTGTAATTCCATTATTTTCTTCCTTGGCTAATGATTAAGTTCCGTGTATTAAAGCTTATAGATGAATGCTAGGCAGTTTAATGTCAACCGCAACAAATATTCAATGCTTTTTACCTAAAAAAAGCTTTTGGTCTTTTGATTTTTTTATTTTATACTATAATAGCAATACATTATAAATATTTTGATCACGCATCAATATTGTGCTTACCAAAAATTCAAAGCAGGCTTACCCTTCGGGAACACCCTATATCCGGATCTGCAGCATTATCGGACAGTTGCAATAGGTCACTACAGCTTCATGTCCGATGCCTTGCATATCCAGCCAAAAGGCGCTTGCATTTTTTAGGTGTTATGAAAATTTAGGGACAAAATAAAAACTATGATTATGAATAACACAAAACAGATCACCAATGTGCATGGCGCAGATCAGGATCCAGGCATCCATCACTTTAAGGCCAGGGTATATTATGAAGACACGGATCACTCCGGTGTGGTTTACCATGCAAATTACCTAAAATATTTTGAACGGGCCAGGGAAGAGGTCTTCGGTGTTGAAAACCTAGTCCGGATGTGGCAAGATAAAGGTGTCGGCTTTGCCGTATACAAAGCGGACATTGGATACCACGACGGGGCCCAGTTCGGGGATCTTCTGGATATACGCACCACCTGGGAAAAGCAGGGACCATACCGGATAATGTTTCTCCACAGCGCCTGGCGCCCCGGTCAGAACAAGCCGGCCGTAACCTGTACCTTGGAACTGGTATGTCTGGGGCCGGGCAAAAAGCTTTTGCCCATTCCGGAATTCGATTTTTTAGATTAGAGCCATGGTCAGAATTTAATCTGCCACAGATACGCCGGATTTTAAGTCGCCATCAAGGCAAGCCCAAGCCAATGGAGGCTTAAAAGACAAGCCGATGGGTGATTTTTTTTGACCATAGGCCTTATTCGTTAGTCTTGCTCTTTTTCCAGAATACTCAACCCAACGATTTTGTGCCCTGGATGCCTCCCTTGTTCAGGATCTGAAATATGACGAATTTCCACCCGGTACACTTCCAAAGAAACGCCGATTCCCTCACGGCGCAGGGTCACTGAAACGTTCTGGCCCTCACAGATATGCTCCAATATTTTGGAATCCTGCCTCACAAGGATACCCAGGCCTGTATCACTCCAGTCCCTTAGGAGAAATTGATAAACAAGTATAGAATCAGGAAATGTAAATTCAACACTGGCACCGTCGGCAACGGCTGTTCTCATCTGTACGCGAAGCTCCTCTATTTCTGAATAATCGTCTTTTTCCATAATCGGCCTGGTCGTTAAATTCGATCATCAAGTAAATAAACATGAGTTTATATAGTAACCCATTTTACCTAATCAAATCAACAAATTGTTATCCTATACGGCAATTTCATGATTAAAACATTTAAATTTTTATGAATTCCTGTAAAATATTGCGAAACATTTAATATGTGCCCGTAGTATTTTAACAGCATCAAGGAGGTGCCCGTGAAAGACGAACATATGTTGCCTGAAACACAACACAAACGATCAGGAGTTACCAGGCGGTGCTTTCTGAAAACCGTTGCCGGGGCCGCAGCCGGTATTGGTGTGTCCCAGGTGGTGAACCCGACGCTGGTCAACGCCCTTGAAAAAGGACTTAAACGGCATCCGGTTATCTGGATTCAGGGACAGGGATGCACAGGCTGCTCGGTCAGTCTGCTCAACAGCGTTGATCCCCAAATTGCAGATGTACTTTTAAAAGTCATCAGTCTGCAATACCATCCCACAGTAATGGCCAGCGAAGGCGAGACAGCCCTGGAGAACCTGTTCGGTATTGCCAAGGAATATAAGGGAAAATTTTCTCTTATTGTAGAGGGGGCCATTCCCACAGCAGCAGAAGGCAAGTACTGTGTTGTCGGCGAATACAAGCATAAAGAGTACACCATGGTTGACCTGGTCAAAGACGTGGCTCCCATGGCTGGTTCCTGCCTTGCCGCAGGCACCTGCGCCGCGTACGGCGGTATTCCCGCAGCCCAGGGCAATGTCACTGGTGCCACCGGTTGCAGGAACTTTTTTGCAGATAACGGCATTAACACCCCGCTTGTGAATATCCCGGGCTGTCCCCCCCATCCGGACTGGATTGTCCTTTCGGTGGTACACCTGCTGGAAAAAGGCATTCCCAAATTGGATGACGAAGGGCGCCCCATGCTCTTTTTTGGCGAGAATATCCATGACAACTGTCCCAGACTGGACATGTATGAGGCAGATGAAATGTCCCAAAGCCTGTCAGATCCCAAGGGCTGTCGTATGGACCTGGGCTGCAAGGGACCTGACACCTATGCAGACTGCTACAAGAGAAAATGGAACAGCGGCCTGAACTGGTGCGTGGATAACGCCGTCTGTATCGGTTGTGTTGAACCCGGTTTTCCGGATGAATCATCACCCTTTTATGAATCCGCATAATTTATCGAAATAGATATAAGGACAAATAGTTATGTCAGGCAATAGACCAGATATCCCACCAGCCGGCAGCGCTAAAAAAATTAAAATCAGCATTGATCCGGTCACAAGGATCGAAGGCCACCTCAAAGCTGAGGTGGAAGTCAAAAACGGCGTTATTGTGGACGCCCGCATGTCAGGCGGCATGTACCGCGGATTTGAGCAGATCCTTGTGGGACGGGATCCCAGGGATGCAACCCAGATCACCCAGAGAATCTGCGGGGTATGCCCCACAGCCCATGCCACAGCATCATCCCTTGCTCTGGATGATGCATTTGGCGTAACACTTACGGACAATGGCCGCATCGCCAGAAATCTGATCCTGGGCGCCAACTTCATCCAGTCCCATATCCTGCATTTCTACCACCTGGCCGCACTGGACTATGTGAATGGCCCGGACACAGCGCCTTTTATTCCCAGATATAAAAACAATGATATCCGGGTACCCAAGAAGATCAACGACGCAGGTGTTGCCCAGTACCTTGAAGCCCTTGAAATACGTAAAATATGCCATGAAATGGTAGCGCTTCTGGGCGGCAAGATGCCCCATGTCCAGGGCATTGTGGTGGGCGGAACAACGGAAATTCCCACCAGGGAAACCCTGAATGCCTATGCAAAACGGTTCAAAACAGTTAAAAAATTCATCACGGAAAAATATATTCCGGTGATCTACACCCTGGCAGGGCCTTACGGCGATCTGCTCAAGACCGGTGTGGGCCATAAAAACCTGGTCTCCTGGGGCGTATTCCCCATGAACAGTAAGGGGGACACCCTGCTGAAACCAGGCGGTTACACAGACGGGAATGATTATAAAGTGGATCCGGCCCAGATCAAAGAGTATGTTAAATACTCCTGGTTTGAAAACAGTACCACAGGCCTGAATCCCACCAAAGGTCGGACGCGGCCTGAACCGGGAAAAGCCGGTGCCTACTCCTTTATCAAGGCGCCCAGATACAATGGCAAACCCCATGAAGGGGGGCCTTTGGCCAGAATGTGGGCCACCAATCCGGAACTGTCTAAAACTGGTCAAAACGCCTTGGGCGTTAAGAAACTGCGTGATATCGGAGATGCCTGTTTCTCAATCCTGGGCCGCCATCTGGCAAGGGCTGAAGAGACCGCCATGGTTGCTGCAGCGGTTGAACAATGGCTTGCCCAGGCCACCCCGGGCAAGGAGACCTTTGTCCCGGCAGACATCCCCAAAAATGCAGAAGGACTTGGCATGACAGAAGCCCCCAGAGGGGCGCTTCTCCACTATGTGAATATCAAAGATTACGTGATATCCAATTACCAGGTCACCTCTGCCACCATCTGGAACGCCAACCCCATGGATGACATGGGCCAACGGGGCCCCATTGAAGAGGCCCTGATCGGCGTACCTGTACCTGATGTGGACAATCCGGTGAATGTCGGGCGCCTGATCCGCGCCTACGACCCCTGACTGGGCTGCGCCGTCCACGTGCTGGACGCAGATACCGGTAAGGCAATCAACGTGGAAGTTCCCCTGTAATTGCCAAACAAGCTCTAATATACTTACGATGGGAAATCAGACAATGAAAAAATTACTGGTGCTTGGTGTGGGAAACATCCTTATGCAGGACGAAGGCATCGGCATCCACGCCATCAATGAATTATGGAAGGAAAAAGAGAACTGGAAAGATGCGGACGTGGATTTTATCGACGGCGGCACCTTTACCCAGGACATCTTTTACCTGTTTGAAGGATATGAAAACGTTCTGGTACTGGATATCGTTCGGGCCAACCAGGCACCCGGCAGCATTTTTGCGTTGGAAGAAAATCAGCTGAGAAAAAATAAAAAACAGATGCTCTCTTTACATGACATTGATCTTTTAGACTCCTTAGGCATGGCGCAAATGCGTGGTCACAGGCCCTATCTTAAGGTGGTAGGTATTGAACCCGCCACCATTGACTGGGGAACGGAACTCACCCCGCCTTTGGCAGCCGTTCTTCCTGATTATTTAAGAATTGTTCGAAGACACATTCATGACCTTCTTGGGTCATCCGGCACGGTTTGATATAGCAGCATCTGTGGCTCGAACCACAGCCAAACAGCTATAGCGTCATAACTGAATTCGCGGCATGGTTTTTGATATATACTGAAATTATTGACAAAATTCTGTTTGGTGCTTCACTTACAAGGTAAAATCCAAAATCAAGATTCCCCAATAATTTAAAAATACATCAAATTTTGTTTCGCGGATTCAGATCATCGTAAAGTTAATCTGTACAGTTCAGATAGAAAATGATAATGAATATGTAGAGGCGACAGTGAGCCGGATCTATTTTTCTTGAGTTTCTATGGTATTTTTATAATGGACAACATACTTAGTCTTCCTAGTGATTCTGATATAAAAAAAGTCCTGAAAAGAGATGGCAAGGAACTGCCTGGGTTTGCGCCGGTCATGGCTAAAATGCTCACCATATGCAATGATCCCAACGCCGCCATTGAGGATGTTGCCAAACTGGTCGAAACAGACCCGGGTATCACAGCAAAGGTGCTGGGTATTGTAAACTCTGCTTTTTTCAATCTAAGATCCAGGGTCTCGGCCATTTCAGAAGCTGTGCTGTTCCTGGGAATTGATGAGGTTAAAAAGATTTGTCTGGGTGTCACTTTTTTTGAAAAAATGGTCAAATCCAGCCCCAAAAAACAATTTGACCGGACCTTTTTCTGGCGCCACTGTCTGTGCGTGGCAAGTCTGAGTCAGGCCATTGCTGCTCAGATAGGATATCCGCACCCTGGGGATGCTTATACGGCAGGTCTGCTCCATGATTTTGGAAAAATTATTCTGGACTGGTCCGGCCGGGTAAATTATTCTGATTTTTTAAAAGAAACCTTCTGCGATAGCGGCTCTCTGGTTGAGATAGAAAGGGATGTCATAGGCATCGGCCACGATGACCTGGGGGTTTATTACGGACATAACTGGGGATTTCCCAAAAAGCTTTGCCTGGCCATACAATACCATCATCGCAGTTTTAGCCATCTGGATCTTTGCAAGGAAGATATGCAGTTCATTTGCATTGTCTGCCTGGCTGATTTTCTGGCCTGGACCCAAGGCATGGGCACTGTGGATGCGTTTCCCCATCTGGTGCTTCAACCCGAGGTTGAAAAAAATATTCCCCTTGACTGCATAGACTTTGAAGCTGTGATCCAAAAAATGGATGACGAAATTGAAAATACTTCCGCGTTTTATAATTTTGAATTTCCTTCTTCAGATCAGTACCGGGCCAGCCTGCTCAAGGCCAATTTAAAATTAAGTGCCATCAACTCAAGTTATTTTTCCCCCAAAGAAAACCAAGGCCATGAAAAAAAACACGCCATGACAGCAAGCATCACTGCGCCCCACTGCAGCCTGGAACCCCAAAAAATCTTATCAGCGACCTTGAAAGCCATTTGTAAGGATTTTGGGTTTGACAGGGTCTACATATTAAGGGTAGTCTCCCCTCTGCGCCGCCTTCAGGTTGTGGAGAGCCTGGACCAGGAGCGTTTTTCAGACCAGCTGGCATCTCATTATATCTCCATGGATGGGCCGGATAACGGTTTCCTCCAGTGCCTGAGAAATAAAGAACCGGTTGTCATCAGCGGCACCCTGCCAGGTGAAAAAGAAGTGCTGGAAAGGTTTTCTGTCTCCCAGATGCTGGTTGTTCCTTTTTGCAGTCATGATAAGGTGGCCGGGCTTTTGGGAATGGATCATGCCGTATCCGGTAAAAAAATTGAGGCGGGTCTGTTTTCATCCATTGCGATCGTGGCCAATGAGCTTGGGCTTGCGCTGGAAAAAGCATCAATCTATAAAAAGGCGAAATCTGCATCCCTTCATGATGGGATGACCGGGCTGCTGAACAGGACGGCCATTGATGATCTGTTAAAAAAATCCTTTATAAAAGCTGTCAACGAAAATATCCCTCTGTCCATTGCCATGATTGATGTGGATCATTTTAAGAAATTTAATGATATGTTCGGCCACCAGGCAGGAGATAACGTCCTCAGGCTGATCGCAAAAACATTAAGAAGAATGTCGCGTCCCACGGACCATGTCGGCCGGTACGGTGGAGAGGAGTTTATCGTTGTCCTGAATAATACAGACCCTGCCAAAGCGGTTGTGTACGGCGAACGAATCCGAAAGGAGATAGAACATCTGGGGCATCTGCTTTCTGATCGTTTCCCAGGGCTTGGCCTGACCGTGAGTATCGGCATCAGCAGGTTTGAAAAAGATATAAAAAATCAGGAGGCTTTGGTTTCAAAGGCGGATGAGGCCCTGTACAGGGCAAAGGAAACCGGCCGGAATCGCGTGGTTTCAGCCTGAGAAGAATCAATCTTTTAGCTCTTGTCTTTTAATCCGCCATTGGCGTGCCTTGATGGTGACTTAAAATCCGGCCCATCTGTGGCAGATTTAATTCTGATCTTGGGCTTTAAATCCCAGTTGACTTATCATTTCAAGATCTTCTTGGAGTTGCTTGCCTTTTGTGGTCAAATAGTTGCCTGTCATTATGCCGTTTGCACCGGCCTGAAAAACAAGCGGATGAAGCAGTTTTAAATTTGATATTCTTCCGCCACAGATAATGATGTCCGTATCCGGCAGCACATATCGCATGATAGATATAATTTTGAGACATTTTAACGGCGTCAGATTATTTTTGCCTTCAAAAGAAGTTCCCGGTATGGGGGTTAAAAAATTGATTGGGACAGCATCCACCTTAAGTTCCCTCAATTCAAAGGCCAGTTCAAGAACTTGGGCCATACTTTCCCCCACACCGAAAATACCGCCGGAACATACGGATAAACCCGCCTTCTTTGCTTTCTTAATGGTATTGATCCGGTCATCGTAAGTGTGGGATGTGCAAACAGCATCAAAATGACTTCTACACGTTTCAAGATTATGATGATAACGCCCTACACCGCAAGCTTTCAAATAATCCATATCCGCATCATCCAGAATCCCCAAAGAAGCACAATAGGACATTTTTTTTAACGAAAGATCTTTTAGAGCATCAGCCACCTGCCGCACCTCATTTTCAGCAAGCCCTTTGCCGGTGGTCACAATGGAATAGCGATGAACATCTGTATCCATCAGTTCATACGCCCCTTTCTGAAGTTCAATTTTGGACATCAAGGGATATACGTTAATATCTGAGGTATGAAATTTTGATTGGGAGCAAAATTTACAGTCCTCACTGCACTTTCCGGACTTTGCGTTACAAATTGCGCATAGGTGAATTTGACGTTTGAAAAAGTTGTCCCGGATGAGATCGGCGCCTGCCATCAACCCGAACACATCCTTATCCTCGGTCAATGCCAGGTGACGATAAATTTTATTTTCAGGGCGTTGGCCATCAATAATGTTTTTTGCGATATCGATATATGACTCAATGGTATATTTCATTTTCTTCCTAATGAAATTGAAAATTCATTTTGGGGAACATAGAGCCCGGCAATGGAAAGCGCTGTGGAAACAGCCATTCCGCCAACGGCCAGCATATCCATTCCCATGAGGTTGGCACCAAGTCCTAAACTTCCGCCAACGATGATGGCCGACCGTCTCCAATGGGGATGAATGGTTCGTTTTTTCCACATGATCAGGGCAACAGCCACCGGCGGAACAACACCGGCGGTAAACACCGCATATGCATGGATGAGCAGGGAGATGATATCGGGATTCTTCATTGCAAGCAGGGCTGAAAAAATGCCGACAATGACGACCACAAGCCGGGTGGTCCGGACCCGCTCCTGCTTGAGGATGTCGTATTCAACAATACTTGCAACGGCAAAAAGACAGGTGTCGGCCGAAGATATGATTGCGGATACAAGGCCGATGAGCAAGGCGGTTCCCCCTGCAGGCGGCAATATCTGTGCAATGATATAGCCAAGGACATCTTTGTCATAGGCAGGATCAATGTGAAAGGCGGCCCAAATGCCGATCAGCGTAATGACAACACTTATGACAACAAAGCCCAGGGCCGACAAAAACGAGGCCTTCCGGGCGGTTTGGGCGTCCCGGGCCGTGAGAATGCGCGAAAAAAGCAACGGGCAGACAAAATAGCTGCCGCCCACGACAAACAGGTAATACACCAGGTTCTCAAGGGTAAATTGCCCATTGGTCAAATCCAGCCGGATATCTGCCAGGGGCACCGGATGACCGGAATAAAGATAAAACAGGGTAAAGAGAATCGCGCCCCCTAATAGAATAAATTGAACCCGATCGGTTTTCATCACCGATGACTGCCCGCCCAGGGCCGAATAGGCCACAATCACCAGGGCCGTCACAAGGATGGACACCCGGGGATCAATGCCCCCGAAGGTTGACAGCAGTTTTGCCCCGGCAACAAATTGTGCGGCAATAATACCGGTCCAGGCGGTCACCACAATGATGGACGTCAGAAACCTGGCATCTGTGCCCATCAGTTTTTCGGTGAGATCAGGCAGGGTATAGGCGCCAACCTCCCTGACCTTCCGGGATAAAAAAAAGGACTGGAGCAAAAGCCCCACAGCACCGGCCCCAAGCCACCAGAACGCGGGGAATCCAATCTTCCGGGCCGTGGACACAACACCCAGGGTGGCAGAGGCCCCGATACAGGTGGCAAGGATGGAGTATGTAATCCCCCCGGTCCCCTGGGTTCTGCCCGAGATGATGAAATCATCAAAATTTTTTATTCTTTTAAATTCAAAAAAACCAAATCCCAGGAGTACGATAACGTATAACAGCAGAAAAACCATTCCACCTTATCTCCTATTTAGATAGGTCTGGACAACCTGGCACATCGTTTGTGTAATCCTCACTACATCCTCTTTTCCGCAGATATAGGGGGGCATGGTATACACCAGCTTGCCAAAGGGACGTATCCATACCCCGGCCTGGACAAACATCTCCTGAATAACCCGCATCTCCACGGCCTCTTCCAGTTCGATCACCCCGATGGCCCCCAGCACCCTTACATCTTTAACCCCGTCCAAAGCCCGGGCTGGCGAAAGATGTTCGTTCAACAGATTCTGAATGGCGCCAACCTGGGCCTGCCATTCTCCGGTCATCAACAGATCAAGACCGGCATTGGCAACCGCGCAGGCCAAAGGATTTCCCATATAGGTGGGGCCATGCATGAAAACCCCGCCGTTGGAGGATATCCCCCTTGCAACCTGGGGGGTTGCAAGGGTTGCCGCAAAACTGATGTACCCGCCGGTCAACGCCTTTCCAATGCACATGATATCGGGACAAGTATCGGCCCACTGGGCGGCAAACAACTTTCCGGTGCGGCCAAACCCTGTGGCGATTTCATCAAAAATAAGCAGAATATGATATTGCCGGCACAGGGAACGAAGTGATTTCAGGTAATTGGGATGATAAAAACGCATACCCCCTGCCCCCTGAACCACCGGTTCGAGTATCACAGCGGCAATTTCCTGGTGGTGTCCGGCCATAAGCGATGCCATTCCGGCGATATCCCTTTCATCCCAGGTGTGAAAAAAAGAGCATTGGGGGGCCTGGGCAAAAAACGCCCCGGAAAGTACGCCCTTGAACAGGCTGTGCATCCCCTGGACCGGATCGCACACGCCCATGGCCCCAAAGGTGTCCCCGTGGTAACCTTTTTTGACCGTAAGCAGCTTCTTTTTTTGGGGATTGCCCAAGGCGTGCTGGTACTGGATGGCCATCTTGATGGCCACTTCAACCGCAACGGATCCGGAATCCGAAAAAAAGATATGTTCAAGTCCCTGGGGGACAACGGATATCAACTTTTCTGCCAGGGTGCAGGCCGGCTCATGGGTCAGGCCGCCAAACATAACATGGCTCATGTTCCGGTACTGTTCCTGGAGGGCCTGGTTCAGCAGGGGGTGATTATACCCGTGGATGGCCGCCCACCATGAAGACATGCCGTCAATTAAGACCCTGCCGTCGGCAAGGTGGATATGGACCCCTTCCGCCCTTTTCACCATATAAACGTCCATGGGATCGGTCATGGACGTATAGGGATGCCAGATATGTTTTTTATCAAAAGCCAGACAGGTTTCAGTGTTATTCATTGTTCCCGTCCTTTAAAATTGCGCCGGCAATACCCTTTATGTAAACATCCAGACCGGTCCAGAACGGTTCCGTGCCGTACTGGGCCCACCCGATAAAGGGAAGGCTGCCCAAAATGGGAATGCCGCCGAGCCGGCTGATAATCCGGGGATTATCCTCAAGGATAAATGTATCGCAATCCTGGGAGGGGTTTGTCTCGGTCATGACTGCCCCCCTGATTTGAATCTTATGTGATCTTAGAACCTGGATGGTATTGATGGCATGGTTGACACACCCTAAAACGTTTCGAATAACCAGAATAAGAGGCAGCTCCGCTTCTTTTATGAGGTCAAGGGTTGTAACCCTGTCCGACAGGGGAACATTGATTCCCCCCACCCCTTCGACAATGACCAAGTCATGTTTTAAGCAGAGTCGTTCCAGTGCTGCCAGAACCGGACCGGTTTCACACGTGCTCCCTTCCATCCGGGATGCCAGATGGGGAGAACAGGGTGCGCAAAATGATATGGGCACCATATCTTTGATATCATCCCCGGCCCCTATAAAAGATGAGGCACTGCAATAGACTTCAAAATCCGGAGAAATCGGGTATCCGTCCCGGGTATAGCCGCCGCCGGTCTGGATCACTTTCATGGGCACAGCATCTATACCCTGCATTCGCATTTGGCGCACCAAAGCGGCAGTAACAATTGTTTTACCCGCGCCAGTGTCTGTTCCTGCAACAAAGAATCCGTTCACCTGTCTGCCTTTTGTAATTTAACACCCAGGTTCGTTAACCAGCGTATGTTAAAACCGCACCGGTATCCCGGCAGAAGATTGTTGCCTGAAAAATTAACTCAATACAATATATGGTATAAACTTGAGTTAAGCGGATACCCAGTTAAGATTAATTGTATTTATTTCACAATATGATGCTATTTTCTTGATATTATGCGCAATACACATCAGATCAAATTTTCGTTTGCTCTTTTCGGCCCCCTTACTAAAAATTGCCTGAAGCCCAGATTGGATTTTGTATTTCCAAAAACCGACTCAACTGTAAGCATTGTTTTTTGTATTCCTTTCTCCCCTCATCACTGATAATATTTGGTGGTGGCATCATGGCGATAATGGGTTGACATAAACCCGATATCGCCTTTGATCCAAAATAGCTGTCCATGGCTGTTGACTGCTTGTATCGTTTTTTTTACAGGATCGAATTCAACCCGGGCAGCCGCATGAACGGCGTCATGGGGAAAAACCAGCAGGGCATCCTGGGCAGTGGCCCGGTCCAGCATCTGTTTTTTTTCGTCCACCAGCCTTTCGGCAAACCGGTCATATCCCGTGGTGATGGGCAGATTTACCCAGGGCAGTCCCGGAATCAGATCACCGGTGTAAATAACGGTACCGCCCTGGGCCTGAATCCCGCGTCTGGGTCTGTGGTATTCCAGGCCTCCCTGAAAAGTGAAAAATCAGAGAACCGTACAATATTGTCGTTATCCAGATCACAGTCGCACATATTGCCAAAACCGTCATTATCCGTATCCCGCTGATCGGTATTGGGGGTTAATGCGCAGTTGTCAAGATAGTCAGGTATGGTGTCGTTATCCGAATCAAGGGAGAGGTCGGACAGTGCGCCGAACAGGTTCAGGTGGCGGCCGGTAAGGGTTTTGCCCGCAAGAACGTTAACAGGCACCGCACCGTCAAGGATCCGGGTTTTGATGTCATCTGCACTGATCCCCCCAAAGGCTGCGGCAACCAGGGCGGCAGCGCCGGTCACCTGGGGTGTGGCCATGGAGGTGCCGCTCATGTATTTATACCCATAGATCTTTTCGGGCAGACCAATACCGATGTCGTCAATATAGACCCCGTCCATCTGGTTACCGCTGTCCGAATGCATAACAAATTTAAATCTGAATCCGTCCCAGAAATATTTTTCAGGGATCTCATAGGCGTATGATTTAAAACAGCCCTCGGAACTGCCGGAAAATTCTCCGGCCGCTTCCCATTTGCTCGGGACAGGAAACACCGCGCCACTGCGGGGTTCCCGCCACAGACCAACACCGTTTTCAACATCATCATAGAAAAGAACCTCATCGCCTGAAGCAATTTTAATGTCATCCAGGTAATATCCGTCCTTGTTAACGGAGTCATCAGAGGTCAGCACAAATATGGCCCGGAACGTATCTGTCCGGTAGGCTTCCGGAATGACTGCTGAAAATTCCTGCCAGCCGCTTGAATAGTCTCCGTCAATGGAGAATACAGGTTCTGACCGGGTCACACCGTTGTCGCCACTGAAATATACCGTAAACGAATCGTGAAGCCCTTCGATCTCACCGGTGAGCTTAAAACTGAACTGGATGTTATCAGGGGCCGATGACAGATCCACCACCGGGGAGAGCAGCCATTGATTTGTATTGCTGCTGTAGTTGCCGCCCGGGCTGTCTGTCCAGGAAGAGTTCCCTGACGCGGCGTTCTCCTGGGTAATGCGCCAGGCTTGGGGAATAATGGCGTCCTGTGCGATGTCTCCCAATATTGGCGGGGCAAGGTACCACACCTGCAGCTTGTCCCACGCAAGTTCAATCTCATGCATGGCCTTTAACCCCAGAGCCAATTCTGTGGTCTCACCTGAAAGGTCGATGATACGGCTGGTGGCTGCAACATCAGAAGAAACGCCATAGTCGGTGCCGGGGCTGTCCGACAAGGCGTGGGACGGGGTGGATGCGTTTTCTTCGGTGATGGCCCAGGGCCCTTCCAGGGTGAAATTAACAGCCCCGGATTCAAGATCATCATAGAATACCGCCGTTTCCGGATTTACGTCATAGCTTATGGTCTCGACGGTATGCAGCATGGTGCTCAGAATTTCATCCCCCGGGGCGCCTAAATCAACGCTGGTGGCCCCGTAATTGGAAAATGAGGCCAGCCCGCCCAATTCAGTGGTGGCTGCTACGGCAATGATATTGTCCAGATCATAGGAACTTGGATAGTGGACGAACTGAGGGTCTCCATCATTATCTTCGCCTTCGTTGCCTGCGGCGGCAATAAAGAGAATGCCGGCCTGGCCAAGGGCGTCAATCGCATCCCGCTCATTGGTGTCCGGTGCTCCTGAATACCCAAATGAGGCATTGACCGCCACAATATTGCAGTTGGCTTCTGTTTTCATATAAAGGATGTAGTTCAGGGCCTCAAGCTCCATCTCCATGGACATGGGACCCTCCAGGGGAAACCCTTTGACGGCCATGAGTTTCACCTGCCAGTTGATCCCTGCAACGCCCAGGTCGTTGTTGCCCACAGCGCCGATGATACCTGCGCAATGGGTGCCGTGTCCGTGAAAATCCATGGGGTTGCTATCGTTACAGCCCGTATCAATGCCGTAGATGTCGTCCACATATCCGTTGCCGTCATCATCAATATTGTTACCGGCAATCTCATTTTCATTAATCCACATATTGGGCGCAAGCTCAGGATGGAGATAATCCACGCCGGAATCCAGCACAGCCACAATGACATCACTGGACCCTGTGGTGATCTCCCAGGCCGCGTCAGACGCCATGTCAAACCCTTTGGTCACCAGGTTGACATGACACCATTGCCTGGCAAATTCGGGATCATTGGGAAGGGTGTTGTCAAAATAGCGGTAAGCGGGTGGGGACAAGGTAACACCGGGGGCATCTTCACTGATTTTTAATAATTGTTTTTTTAAGCGCTGTTCTGTGTCTTTGATGTTTACCACATAGTAATCGCGGCCCGTGTACTTGGAAAGCGTGGTAAACCGTTTAGGGCCAATCTCTTTCTGGGTTTTTAAAATGGTGTTCAGTGCAGATTTAGCCTTGGTCTGATCAATGCTCAGAATATACGCTTTGGGGCTCATTTTTTTAGCGGTCTTGCCCGCAAACGCCTGCCCCGGTATGAGAAGGGAAATCAACAGCAGCAGCGTGATCCCTGAAATGACATAAGCTTTCATTTTCTCTCCTTAAATACTAAAAGCCCGGCCAGTCAGGCCGGGCTTGTTTAACTTCGGAATGGGAGTCAGATCATGACGATGATCTGTTCTTTTCCATTATCTTTCTTTTCTTCTGAGCAGTCCTGTCCCGTAACCGTTGCGATACCATCACCGCCGCCCATTTGGAACTCATTGAGATATACTGTATCGTTAAAGAACAGGTCTGCTGAAGGCTCGGTGTTGATGTTAGTATAAAGATATCCGTCTTCCCACTCCATGTCTGTGCCAAGCGTGACATACCCGCTGCCATCAGGATATACAGGGAAGTCCAGTAGTACCGCGCTTGCAGAGCCAGCCATTCCAAGCAAAAATAATCCAGTTACCAATACCGCAAAAATACTCTTTTTCATATCGTTCTCCATAATTTAATGGTTTAATTATTGCTAACTTTGCTGAACATTACCGGTCAGGTAAACGATCCTGCTGCCTAAGTGTTGTCAACCGCCTTTGAACAGATAATCTAAGGCCCGGGCATATCACTGTTGAGAGGGGTTGAAGTTTTCAGTTCCGGCCTTGGTATGAATCTGTTGATCATAGTAGCAGTGCCTCCGGAGCATAAAGTTCTTTCGACAGTTAGATGTTAGTTTTTCCAGTATGCCGCATCAAGTTTGGTTTTTTAATAACAATCTTAGCTATGCCTTGTCAATACTTTTTTTGTTTTTTTGCATGCTCGAAAAAACATCGGCCCTGGATCGAAATATT
>PDTI01000042.1 GCA_002747145.1 Desulfobacter postgatei | reverse complement strand
CAAGGGATTCAGCCCATAAATGTTCTTTTGCAGGACAAAAAAAATGCGATTTGAACAAACAGGATTTTTTCAGAAATGATACTCTTTTTATGTCGTAGTGGTCATAGGGTCGGGCCACAACAACTAATTGATTATTCGGTATTTATTTGTCATAACTAGGTGTTTTGAGGGCCTATATCGCCTTTTTCGGCCTCAAAAAGGGCCATATAGGGAGTCGTTTTCTCTCGGAGATGATATATCCCGTCACCTCTGACAACCTTTCTCCCTTTTGCCTTGAAGCCCAACAGTGATTTCGTATTTTCGGTAAATCCCATACTTCCAACGGCAATGCTATCCGTCCACTCCCCTTGACGTTCTTTCGTTCCGCTTCCCAAGTATTCCTCTGCCCATCCTCTATGGATGCTTTTCAGTTGATCGTGAGTTTCTACATCAAACAGCCCTTGAAGTCTCTCATAATCAATTAAAATGTTTTTTCTTCGGGGCTTCTGGATCTCATTATAGCCGCTGAAATCCCACATCGATGGATGGCTGACTACCCCCTGGCACGGACCATATTGGTGTCTATGTAAACCATACACCTTGCGAGGTGATGGCACGCCAATGGACGCATATTCGATATATGTGTCCGTTGGCATAACGCCGGGGGCGACTTAAAAGACAAGTAGATGGGAGGTTTTATTCTGATCATGGGCCTTACACTCAAATAACTAACCCGAATAGTTACATGCCAACCTTACATGCGATCCCCTGGTAAGTGAATGACATTGATTGACACATAGTAACCCAAGAAGGTATAAATCCGGCATTCCATGGAGATCAAACTGACATATACAACACCTGACAGGCAAGTTGTTCAAAGACTTCAAAAGACCCTTAACTGCCATCCTGTTCTTGCAGGACTGCTGGCGGACAAAGGAATCACAACGGCTGATGAGGCCAGATTTTTTCTGAACCCGGATTATTCCAGACTGCGCAATCCCTTTGAATTAAAAGACATGGACAAGGCAGTAGAGCGGATTCATACGGCGATAGTCAACAAAGAAAAAATTCTTATTTTTGGTGATTTTGATGCGGACGGGGTCACGGCCACGGCCATGCTTTACCAGTTTCTCTCCCTGGTGGAAGCAGATCTGTCATGGTATGTACCCCACAGAGAAAAAGAAGGTTACAGCCTTCAATTGCCCCACATTGAAATGGCCGTATCCATGGATGTGGATCTGATTATCACTGTGGACTGCGGCATCAGTTCCCATGAAGCGGTCCAGGCAGCATCCAGGGAAGACATTGACGTCGTCATCACCGACCACCATGAACCGGACAGCACCATCCCGGACGCCTTTGCCGTAGTCAATCCCAAACAGGCTGACTGCAACGCCTGTCTTGAATACCTGGCCGGTGTGGGCGTGGCCTTTTATCTGATTATGGGCTTGCGTAACGTATTCAGAAAACATGGGGTATGGGAACAATTCCCGGAACCCAAATTGTCCGAATACCTGGACCTGTTCACCATCGGCACCATAGGCGACATGGTTCCCCTGGTGCAGGACAACCGGGTTCTGTGCGTGGCAGGTATGAAACGCATTCGCATGGGCCTTCGTCCGGCACTGGTCTCCATGGCCCGTACATCAGGGGTTGACATGGAGAAGCTTGATTCCGACGACATCTCATTTAAAATCGTGCCGCGGCTTAATGCGGCGGGCCGCATATCACATGCAAGAATATGTGTCTCCCACCTGACCTGCCCAGCCCCGGCCCAGACCGAGACAACTGCACTGCTTCTTGATGAACTCAATAGAAAACGCCGGCTTATTGAGAAAGAGATTGTCCAGGATATTGAACGGCGTATTGCAAGGGATCCATCCATACTTGAACACCGGCTTATTGTATTATGGGACAGCAAATGGGAAGCATCCGTGCTTGGGATTGCCGCATCAAGGCTTGCCAGAAAGCATGCCTGTCCGGTGGTGCTGCTGAACTCAAAAAACGACATTGCAAAAGGATCGTGCCGCAGTATTCACCAGATAAATATACACCAGGTTCTGTCTGAAACCCGCGATCTGCTGGAAACCTTTGGGGGACATGCCATGGCAGCAGGACTGTCAGTTAAAACGGAAAACCTGGCACGTTTGAAACCCGCGCTCACAGAGATCCTGACGTCGCGCTACACGGAGAAAGATTTTAAACCTGTTCAGAAAATTGATGCCGTGATTGAGATTGGGGATATTACCCCGGAACTTGTCCGCCAGCTTGATCTGCTTCGCCCCTTTGGCACCGGTAATCCGGAACCGGTCTTTCTTATGGAAAACATGTGGGTAACATCGTCCACCATTATTGGCGGCTGCCATCGAAAAATGACTCTTGGGGATCAAAGCGGAAAACACCAGGTGGAAGCACTACACTTCAACCTGTCTGACATGACCTGCCTGCCCGATTTTTTCCCCCAGTTAATCGTAAAACTTAAAGCGGACAGATTTAAGCAAAATGGTGCTCAGGTAATTGTTCAGAATATGTGATCATAGTGGACAGGCGATTACAGAATGCTGATTCTCCCAATTTCTTCATTGATTTTCCGCCTTGAATTTGAAAAAAATATCTATTCTCTGACAGCCTGTCGATACGGATAAGAAAAGGAGTTGAATAGGAGATATGGATGTTGTTTGGCATACCTGGTACGGCGGTCTGATTCTGATGACCATCTGTTCATATATCATAGCAAAAGCCTGTGATGTGTTTGAGGCGGCAACGGACCATCTTGGCAGGAATCTGAGCGACGGTGTAAAGGGGGCTACGTTAAATGCAATAGGCTCTTCCATGCCGGAATTGCTGACCACTGTGTTTTTTCTTGTTTTGGCGGCACCGGAACATTTGGGCCGGGATTTTGCCGCAGGCATAGGCGGAAACACCGGTTCTGCGATCTTTAATAGTATAATGATTCCCATGCTCGTGATTTGGGCTGTTTTAACTATGGGCATCACCGGAGTTAAAGTATCAAAAAAAGTCATATTAAGGGACGGGCTTTTCCTTATCGGTGCCGAAATAATACTTTTACTACTATTATCAAGTTATTACATAACACATTGGCATGGATGGATTTTTAGCGGTTTCTATTTTATTTATTTAGCATATACCCTGTTATCCATGAAAAACGGCAATCCTAAAAAAAAACAAGCCGATAATGGCGATGACGCTGGCACCTGGTTCAAGAAATATCAATTCAGATCTGAAGAAGGAATAGCAAAAAGGAGCTGGATATTATTAATTTGTTCTACACTGGTTATGGCAGCAGCATGCGCAGGAATCGTTGAAGGATGTAAAGGTCTTGCACAAGCACTGAAAATAGATCCATTGTTTATTGCATTGATCCTCGTGGCAGCAGCCAGCAGCGTTCCGGATACAATTATTTCCATTAAAGATGCGAAAAAAGGAAATTATGATGATGCCTTGTCCAATGTATTGGGATCAAATATATTTGATATCACCATCAGTATGGGGCTCCCCCTTGGGGTGTTTCTTTTGTTTACAGGCCAGAAAATCGACTTTATTGAAGCCGGCCCGACGTTTATTGATGTCCAGATCATGCTCCTGCTCGTTACCATTGTAACCATAGGCATATATTACTTCAGTGAAGAGATGCACATCTCCCATGTCTGTATATTAGGGATCCTTTATGCTGTTTTTATTCTTTATGCCATTGGCGCCGCAGATTATTTAAATGGCGGAAAGTCATTTTTGGCAAAACCATCCGGCGAATTGATCCAGTTCTTGCGCCAACCCGGCGGCATCAGCGAATTTTTACAACATACGGCCAATGGTTTGACAGGCAGTTGGTGAAAGTCCGGATATGGGTCCACTTCACTTGTCATGAATGGTGCTGGAGGCAAGGGGTGACATGACTCAGCTTTACCTGTTAATCAACTGCAAAGGCAGGAGGAATTGATTGAGAGAAACAAAATCGTAGCGCGCAACCCGCTGGCTGGGGAAATTCCACCGGACCACTCGACCAGATTGAATTATTTTTAGATGTTATTACGAGATTGATTGGAGTACAATGGTGGATATTCCGCCGCAACATAAAGAACACAGAGACAAACAGCAGAAGAGACGATATTATGTCTTGTTAGCTGTTATGTTATTTCTGTTAAACCGTACCTCTTCTAACAGTAGAAGGACGCAGAAAAGAGAAAAGTACCATGAACAGAATTTATAAGGTTATCTGGTCCAGAATAAAGCAGTCCTTTGTGGTTGTTTCCGAATGCTCAACAAGCACACAGGGCAAAAATGCTGTGCGTGATGATCGTTGTGTCAGATCAGCGCTATCCGGTATTAAGAGAGGCGTTGTTGCTGCAGTTATCCTGCTTGCGCTCACTGGTCAGGCGTTTGCGGCTGATGATGATGTCTATGTCCATGTTAATACCGGTGAGCTTGCTCAAGGAGCGGGCAATTCAGATACCAACCTGGGAAAACCTGGTGATAAAGGCGGAGCTTTGGGAAATTATTCCGTAACTATTGGTGTCGGCGCGGTCACAGCTACAGCTCCGGGTGCGTCCACACCCGCAGTAGGAGAAAGCAGCATTGCTATCGGTAAAGATTCGGGCAGTCATCTCACTACAACCTATAATAACCGCAATATTGCCATTGGCGAAGAGGCGGGACAGATTACCAGGGCCCAGCGCGGTGTCGCTATTGGCACTGGTGCTGGGCAGTATATAAACACTGGGGATGATAGTGTTTCTTTAGGAACTGATGCAGGCAGTAATGTCGTTGGTGGAGTTAATGTTTCAATAGGTAAAAGCGCTGGTAATAGACTAGTTGGTCAGGATAATGTTGCTATTGGCAGTGGTGCTGGCAAAGAAATCTATGGCGGTAGTAATATTTCTTTAGGGGCTGGTGCGGGTGTGAACTTTGGTGAGGGAAACTTTACAGATCAATCTGGTGCCGGAAACTATCCTTCCGGTAGCGCTACCAAAGCTGCAGATAATAATATTTCCATCGGCTTAAGGGCCAATAACTTTGATGGTGGCGATAGTCTGAAAACCGGTAATAATATCGCGTTGGGAGTTAACAGTACAGCCTCGGGCAAATCTTCAGGCAGTAAATCAGGTCAGTCTATCGCCATAGGTATTTCTGCCTTGGCAGATGTTGCCAATTCCATAGCACTGGGTTCCGAAACAAAGGCATTAACAACAGATAGTGTAGCTCTGGGTTCAAACTCAGTCGCAGACCGTGCCGCCTTAACTGCCGGTGCAACGACAGACAGCGCGGCCAGTGCGGCAGCAGGTACAGTGTATGCTCCAGCTATTGCCGGTAATGCGGCTAAAACAGCAGTTTCAGGAACAGTGAAAGGTACATTTGGCGCAGTCTCTGTGGGGGATGTCGATAATACAAGGCAGATTATCAATGTAGCAGCTGGCTCTGATGATACCGATGCAGTAAACGTTGCCCAGCTAAAAGCTGTGGCAAATGCTGCAGAAGCCGGTGCAACTGGCTACTTTCATGTTAATGAAGCTAACCCTGGCCAGGGCAAAGGGAATGATACCACCAATTTTGGTGCCGTTCGTGATAAGGCAGGGGCAACAGGTGACCATTCAATAGCCGCCGGTATTAAAGCATTGGCCAGTGAAGTAAACGCAGTGGCTATTGGTGCCAATTCACAAGCAACCAAAGATGATTCCGTTGCTATAGGAAATGCTTCAAAGGCATCTAACACCGCCAATGTTGCTGTGGGTAAAAATGCTCAAGGTACTGGCAGCTATTCAGTGGCTATCGGCTTGGATTCAATTACAATTGGAAATAGTTCAGTGGCAATGGGTTCAGGCACAAATGCCACAGGAAACTATACCGTAGCCATCGGTAATAATGCCCTGGCAACCCAAAGTGGTGCTATTACAATGGGTTCAGGCTCGCAAGCCACAGCAGACCATGCCGTGGCTCTGGGTAATGATGCCCATGCAACAGTAGAGGGTGCGGTGGCGATTGGTAAGGATACCTGGGCAAAACATGCAAAATCGGTTGCCTTGGGAGCAAATGCAGAGACTAAAGAGTTTAACCAGATTACCAATGTAGAAATCAATGGTATCACTTATGACGGTTTTGCGGGTGCAGCAAAGACAGAAAACGGTGGCGTTGTTTCGATAGGTAAAGCAGAGGCTGAAAAACAGATCGTTAATTTGGCTCCTGGTGATATTTCAGCAACTTCAACCGATGCGGTTAACGGCAGTCAGTTATTCGCTATTACTAATGATCTTCAGGAGGCCTCGCAAACCTATTTTCACTTTAATGACCCTGATATGAACCAGGGGGCAGGTGATGCTACGGCTAATCTGGGTGGTATTACAAATAGAGCCGGTGCAACTGGTGAATATTCTCTCACTGCCGGTGTGGGTGCTCAAGCGACAGCAGAAGGTGGTATTGCTTTAGGGTATAAAGCAAAAGCTGAAGGAGAAGACGCTGTAGTTATTGGGGGAAATGGCACCAATAGTGCGAAAGGGCTTCATGCTGTTGCCATCGGTTCGACCACTAAAGCTAGCGCTGCATACTCAACAGCTATGGGAAACGGTACCTCGGCTGAGGGTGAAAACTCAGTGGCAATGGGTTATAAAACGACAGTGACTGATAAGGGGCAGTATGCCACAGCGATGGGCAATGCAACGACAGCATCTGCTATTGCTTCAACGGCAACGGGTAATGCAACGACAGCATCTGGTAATTTTTCTATGTCGATGGGTATTGAGACTGTAGCTTCTGGGGGCCAGTCGGTCGCCATGGGTAAGAAAACGAAAGCATACGGAGAGTCTTCAGTTGCGATGGGTTTTGATACTACTGCTTCAGGTACGAATTCCCTTGCAACGGGAACTGGAACCACAGCATCCAAGCCTAACTCAACGGCGATGGGTGATCAAACAACGGCGTCTGGTATGGGTGCAACGTCTATGGGTTCTCTATCGACAGCATCTGGCACTGTTGCAACGTCGATGGGTACTTCAACAATAGCAGAAGGTGATAACTCAACGGCGATGGGTAGTGGTTCAAAGGCTTCTGGTTTTGCATCGGTTGCGGCGGGGGAAGGTTCGAAAACCTCCGCAGAATCAGCAATAGCAATGGGTAGTGGTTCAGAGGCTTCTGAGAAGTTTGCAGTTGCGATGGGTTATCTAACGAAAGCCTCCGCAGAATCAGCAATAGCAATGGGTAGTAGTTCAAAGGCCTCTGATTTTGCATCGGTTGCGATGGGTGATCAATCAAAGGCGTCTGGTTTTACATCGGTTGCGATGGGTTATAAATCAGCAGCTTCCGGTTCTACATCGGTTGCGATGGGTAATCAATCAAAGGCTATCGGTGATGGTTCTTTAGCCACAGATGGTGGTATTGCTTATACTACAGACTCTATGGCACTGGGTTATGGCACTGTGGCTGGTAAGGATACAGGCGATGAAGAAGCTGTTGCTATGGGTTATCGCTCTAAAGCAGAAGGTAATAAATCGCTGGCATTGGGTTTTGATGCAAAAGCAACACACGAAAACTCTGTTGCATTAGGTGAACAAGCCGAAACAAAAGATTTTGCTTCAGTTGCCAATACTACAGTCGGTGGTGTCACTTACGATGGTTTTGCCGGTACGGCAAACGGCGTTGTTTCCGTAGGAAAAACAGGGGTTGAAAAACAGATCGTTAATGTCGCTCCGGGTACCATTACAGCGACTTCAACTGATGCGATTAATGGTAGTCAGTTATTTGCTGTTGCCGATAAGCTTAACGATAATATTCAGGAAGCCTCGCAAACCTATTTTCACTTTAATGACCCTGCTATGACTCAGGGGACAGGTGATGCCACGACTAATCTGGGGGGTGTTACGGATATAGCTGGTGCAACTGGTAACTATGCAGTAACTGCGGGTGCTCAAGCATCCGCCAGTGGAATAAACTCTGTGGCTATCGGTTTTAATGCCCAGGCAAGTCAGAACGATGTCATTGCTGTGGGTAACAATGCTCAAGGTACTGGTGTCTATTCAGTGGCTATAGGTAAGGATGTACAAGCACAAGGAGAAAGCTCAATTGCCATTGGTAATAACGCCAATACAACATTCAACCAAGCTACGGCGATAGGCAATAGCTCAAGCGCAACAGCACCTGAGGCAACAGCTCTTGGGTCGGCAGCATACGCACAAGCAGGCAGATCAACCGCTATTGGTAATAATACGCGGGCGTTAGTATTTGGTTCAAGTGCTTTAGGGGGGTATTCGACTGCTGGCGCAGAGAAAGCTATGGCTTTAGGTTATCAAAGTAATGCCAAAATAGTAGATTCTGTTGCTTTGGGTTCTTCGAGTGTGGCTGATGTATCAGCAGGAGCAGTTGGTGCTGATCCGTTAAATGTCGTCACTAATAAGGCTGATAGTATTTGGACATCAACATATGCTGCTGTGTCTGTTGGGGATATTAATAATGATATCACACGCCAGATCAACAGCGTAGCGGCCGGTACCCAGGATACCGATGCCGTCAACGTCGCCCAGTTGAATACTGTAGCCAACCATACCAAAAACGTGGGCAGTACGATCACGGGCATTCTCGGTGGTGGCGCCGCCATCTCGCCGCAAGGCAGCATCATCATGAGCAATATTGGCGGTACCGGCAAAAATACTGTCCATGAAGCCATTGAATCTGTTAATACCACTGCCAATGCCGGTTTTATCATTAGCGGGGTCAGTCCGGCTACTACCGCTGATGCACAGATTAAACCGAATGAAACATTTAAGATAGCAGGTGATTTTAATAATGATGATTTTACCCGGTCTGATGCGGGTAAAAATATCTATACCGTTGTAAATGAAGATAATACAGTAACTGTTGGTCTGGCAAAGGATCTGGAGATAACCAGTGTTACGACAGGTGATACTGTATTTAAAGATGGAAGCCTGCTGGTAAACAGTGCAGAGACCAATACCGATAAACAAGTATCATTAACAGCTGATGGGTTAAATAATGGTGAGAAACAGATCACCAATGTAGCCAGTGGTGGAGACACTGATAGCAATGGTGCAAATATAGGTGATGTAAAAAGTGCCGTGTCAGATTCATCCTGGCAGATAGCAGGCAATGATAAGTCAGCAGTTGGCAATGTCAATCCGGATGAACAGGTAAATTTTCTGAATGGCAATGCAACAACTGCAGCAGTGGCGGCAGATGGAAATGATTTTACTGTAAGTTATAATGTAAATGTAGATAATAAAACTGTTGAGATTGCTGGAGATCAGATCAAGGCAAAAACAACTACCCTGACAACAGATATAACAGATGGAACAGTAACTGCGGGTGATACAGATGCTCTGTCCACCGCCGGTGATATAGCAACAGCCATTAACAGTTCCAGCTTCAGGGTAAAAGCCAACGATGATGAGGGAGAGCTTATCACGCCAGGTGATAATGTTGATCTGGTTGCCGGTGATCATATGAGCATTACCCGTGATGGCAGCAAGTTTACTTTTACTGCTGATACTCAGGGTATCGCTGAGGCTGCGCAGCTTCCGGTAGTTTATACCAATACAGAGGGGAAGAGGGTTTACAGGCGAGAGGGTAAATTCTATGATGACCCAACGGCAGGAAATGAAGTGCCGGCAACAGGAATTATTGCCTCAATGCAGAATGCAGAAGTAGAGACTACAACGCCGACCAGACTGACCAATGTTGCAGCCGGTGCTATTGAAGCAGACAGTACTGATGCAATTAATGGCGGTCAGTTATTTGTTGCTGCCGCTGCTGCCAAAGAAGAGGTAATATCCACTGATCAGTCAATATCGATAGCAACAACGACCAATGGATCAGGTGCCAATGTCTATGACTTGTCAATAAATACAGATGAAACAACCATTGAAGTTGATGGCGCTACCGGTAAGGTTAAAGCCAGAACAGACAGTATCTCTGTGGTAGATGGTAAGGCGGTTGCATCGACATCAACATCGCTGGCAACATCAGGTGATATCGCCGATGCCATTAATCAATCGGGTTTTACCGTTAAAGCCAACGGTGATATCGGCGAGCTTATTACTCCCGGAGATACGGTTGAATTTATAGATGGTGATAATATTGAGATCACCACAACAGGCGGTCAGTTTACTGTAAACACAGCCAAAGAGGTCAGCTTTGATAGTGTCACAACAGGAGATACGAAAGTCAATACTGATGGTGTTACCATCAGTAATGGCGCAATAGGCAATTCTGTTACACTTGGCAAATCCGGTTTGAATAATGGCGGCAATAAAATCACCAATATTGCAGATGGTAATATTTCTGCAACCAGTACCGATGCAATTAATGGTAGCCAGTTATTTACTATTACCGATAATCTTCAAAAGGGCTCGCAAACCTATTTCCATTTTAATGATCCTGCTATGACGACTCAGGGAGTAGGTGATGCTACGACTAATTTAGGTGGTGTTACAGATATGGCTGGTGCAACAGGAGACTATTCGGTTACCGCCGGGGTGAATGCCAAGGCGTCAAAAGAAGGCGGAATTGCCATAGGTTATAATTCACAGGCAACTGCCAATAACTCGCTATCATTGGGTGTTAATGCCATTGCAGCAGATGAAGATTCAATAGCATTAGGTGAACAGGCGGAAACAAAAGCGTTTACTCAGGTTGCCAATGTAACAGTTGGCGGTGTCACTTATGGTAATTTTTTAGGCACCGCCAATGGCGTTGTATCGGTAGGTAAAATAGGGGCTGAAAAACAGATTGTTAATGTGGCCCCCGGTGCCATTACAGCCACTTCAACTGATGCTGTTAACGGCAGTCAGTTATTTGTTACGCAAACGGTTATCGGCAATATGGCTGACAGCGTAAAAACTGTTCTGGGTGGTGATGCGGCAGTGGGTACGGACGGCAAAGTTTCCATGACCAATATCGGCGGGACCAGCAAAGAGACTGTCCATGAAGCCATTGAAGCTGTCAATAATATTGCCAATACCGGTTTTACCATTAGCGGAGCCAGTCTGACTACTGCCGCTGATGCGCAGATTAAACCGAATGAAACATTTAAGATAGCAGGTGATTCTAATAATAGGGATTTTACCCGGTCTGATGCGGGTAAAAATATCTATACCGTTGTAAATGAAAATAATACAGTAACTATTGGTCTGGCAAATGATCTGGAAATAACCAGTGTTAAGACACAAGCGGTCAATGCAACCACTGGTATAACCCTTGGTGATGCGGCTGACCCTAGGAACTCGACAACCTTGACCAGCGGCGCCAATGGTCTGGATATCGGCGGTGATAGGATTACGAATGTTGGATCAGGCGATATTTCTGCAACCAGTACTGATGCAATTAACGGCAGTCAGTTATTTGCCGCAGCCGAAGGTTCCAAAGAAAAGGTAGAATCCACCGATAAGTCGGTAACCATAACCACCACCCAGAATGCAGCTACAGGATCCACTATCTACGATCTGGAGGTTCAGGTAGATGCCGCGACAATGGCGTTTGTCGATGTCGATCCGGCTGATCCATCCAAAGGAAAAAAGCTGACCACTGTTACCAGTAATATAACCAGCAATCCAGCGGGTGCTGCTACGGCAGATACGCCGACTGCCCTGGCAACAGCAGGAGAGATAGCATCTGCGATCAATAACTCCGGTTTTACTGCTAAAGCCAATGGTGATGCTGGAGCATTTATTACTCCCGGTGATGAAGTTGAATTTACCAATGGCGATAATATTGAGATCACCAGAACAGGCGGTCAGTTTACTGTAAAAACAGCCAAGGATGTTGGCTTTGACAGTGTAACAACCGGTGATACGCTAGTAAATGCTGATGGTGTTACCATCAGTAATGGTGCAGCAGGCAATCCTGTTACATTGGGTAAATCCGGTTTGGATAATGGCGGCAATAAGATCACCAATATTGCAGCAGGCGAAATTTCCTCAACGTCAACGGATGCAGTGAACGGCAGTCAGGTCTTTGCCTTAGTTGCCGGCTCCAAAGAAGAGGTCAGGTCTACCGATCAATCGGTAACCGTAACAAGAACGCAAAATGCTGTTACGGGTGTCGATATATTTGATTTACAGGTACAGGTAAATGCCGCGACAATGGCGTTTGTCGATGTCGATCCGGCTGATCCTGCAAAAGGCAGAAAACTGACAGCGGTTACCAGTGATATTACCAATGATTCAACCGGCGTTGCCACGGCAGTTATGGGCAGTTCCCTGACAACCGCTGGGAATGTGGCACAGGCCATTAATAACGCGGGCTGGATTGGAACTGCAGGTGTTGGTATTGATGGCGGCATAGTCCAGGGCACAGGTGATGAACGAATCAAAACCGGTGAAAAGGTAACCTTTGATGCCGGGAAAAATATCAAGCTGGTACAGAAAGGACAGACATTCACCTATGCAACCAGAGATAATGTGGCATTTAATAAGGTAACCACCGGTGATACGGAGATGACCTCCAGTGGGGTTATCGCACCTTCCTATGCAACCAATGGTAAGCATACAATAACGATAAGCGGTGATACTGGTATCATTAACGGCTTGACCAATACGACTTTTGATCCGAAAAATTACACTTCCGGTCAGGCAGCGACAGAAGATCAGCTTGCCAGTTTGAATGAGGTGGTCCATGCCGGCTTCAATGTTACTGCCAATGGTAGCAATCCAATTAATACAGGACCAGGAGAGACGATTGATTTTAATAACAGGGATGGTAATATCCTGGTTCAGAACAAAGGAGGTTCGTTGACATCCGATCTTAATCCTGATCTTAATGTCAATAGTGTTACCACCGGAAATACCCAGATCAACACCAATGGTCTGGTTACTAAGGGCGGGCCGAGTGTAACTACAAAAGGTATAGATGCAGCTGATAAGCCGATAACCAATGTTGCCCGTGGTACCCGTCCCGGTGATGCAGTCAATCTTGCACAGCTTGAAGATGCTGATGACAGGGCCTCCAAAGGGACCGCTGCCGCTCTGGCGGCGGCTTCCATGCCGCAGGCATATGCACCGGGTACAAGCCTGATGACTGCCGGTATCGGCACCTATCGGGGGAAGAGTGCCATTGCCATTGGCTATTCGACAATGAGTGACAATGGCAAATGGATTTTACAGGGAAGTGTCAGTGCCAATGAAGATGATGCCGGTTTGTCTGTTGGTGTAGGCTATCAGTGGTAAGAGCCTGTTTGATAATTAGGGGATCGAAGCGAAATCTCATGAAAATAAGAACCAATTTTCACAAATTTTGTGTTAATAGCCGGACTATTGACATAAAATTTGGGGGAATTGGGGCCATTTTCATGGGATTGCAGCCGATTCATCAATTATCAAACACGCTCTAAGAGACTAACAGGATCCATGTTGCGGGATGGATATGAAATCAATACAATATGGTTGGTGTGGCTGCTTTTCTGTTAAATTTCAATAATAGGAACTGGTTATGAAGTCTTTTACATCTTGGGTTGGTCTGGGTTTTTTATTTGGCGTTTTGCTTGTTTCCGGCTGTGCAAAGAAGCCGGGTACCATCAGCTCTTCCACCGGGAAGACTCCCCCTGCCGTTTCGCCGCAAAAGCGTCTGCTGGAGCCTTCCTTTTCCTATTTAACTTTTAACCTTCCCAAAGGGATTACCTGGGTGCAGAGTCAGAACACGCCTATTGGCAATGGTTGGGTAACAGAGTGGGTTCCCAAGGGGTATACATCGCAGAACAGTCCGTTGCGGATTATTTATCAGAAGAGACAGCCGGGACTCAGCCCCGGATTACGGCTGCAGGAGATTGTGGCTCCGGCCAGAAACTGCGGTGATGCCAAAATTACCCGCTTTAATGGCAATAGCAGCTATAAACATCAGGCTAATGTTGAAGTGTTCTGCTCAAAAATGGGAAAAAATGATTGGGGACTGGTCAGTTATGTTGCTGTTTTCAGTAACCCCAGTGAAACCCATGCTCTTATAGGAGAAATTCGTACCCCTGTTACAGAAAAGGCAGGTGTCTTCCCCGGGAAAACCGGGCAGGAAAAAAAGTTGCTTAATCAAACCAAAACACTGACTAAACTTCTGTTCGATGCGATCCGCTCTGTACGGGTATGTAAGAAGAATGGTAGCCGGACTATTGACATAAAATTTGGGGGAATTGGGGCCATTTTCATGAGATTGCAGCCGATTCATCAATTATCAAACACGCTCTAAGAGCCTGTTTGAGAGCCAGCAGGTTATAGTTACATAACTTCTGCTTGGCAATGATATCACTCAAGACCCGGTGCTGTTTTCAGACATCATAATGCCAGGCATAAGCCCCATGGTCAGCCATGGGCCTTATTTTCTGGGATGAAATTCATGATGCATTTTAATCAGATAATCGCGTGAAATATGTGTGTAAATCTGGGTGGTAGAAATATCGGAATGGCCCAGCATGGTCTGGACCGATCGCAGGTCCGCCCCACCCTCTATCAGATGGGTGGCAAAGGAATGCCGCAGGGTATGGGGAGAGACAGGCCGGGCAATACCGGCAATACGCGCATATTTTTTTATGATTTTCCAAAATGCCTGACGGGTCATGGGCTTTCCTGCCCTTGCGACAAAAAGAAAGTCACTTGAAAGTTGTTTTAATTCATTGGGGCGTCCCTGATCCAGCCATAGCCTTGCAGCCTTTTTGGCCTTTGAACCAATGGGCACAATTCTCTCTTTGGCACCTTTGCCCATGACCCTGACAAGGCCTGCATCCAGATTCACATTAACCCTTTTTAAAAATATAAGCTCTGAGACCCGAAGCCCGGCCCCGTACATAATTTCCATCATGGCAAGATTTCTTTGACCTTTTGGTGTCGTTATATCACAGGCGTTCAAAAGTGCTTCAACCTCAATGACGGAGATAACATCCGGCAGATGCCGGCCTGTTTTTGGAATATCTATATCTTTTAAGGGGTTGCAAGATATCAGTTTTTCTGATGTCAAGTATTTATAAAACCCTCTGATGGAAATCAGGTGCCTGGCCCTGGATTTGGCTGACAAGCCCTGCCGGGTCAGATAAACCAGCCATCCAAGAATGGCTGTGGTGTCAGCATTGCCAAGATCCTTAATCTCGTTGTCAGACAAGTAACTAATATATGAGGACAAATCTGTCCCATAGGCTGTGATGGTGTTGGCAGAAAGCCCTTTTTCTATGGTCAGATAGTCCATATATGTATCGACCAGCTCATGCATGGTTCATCCTTTATGTTTACTGGAACAGTTCGGAAATACAGCGAAAACCGATGATGTTGGCAGTGGTATCAGAAGGGAACAGCCCCCGGGAACTGATGGTGACGCAGTCCTTGGCGTTCCAGGCCCCGCCTTTGGCCACATTGAAGAACTTTGATTTACGGGTGGCAAAAGGGGGGGACTGGGTATCGGCGGTCCATTCCATGACATTGCCCAGCATATCAACCATGCCGAAAACATTGGCGGCATGGTCATAGTCATCCACAGGATTTGTGCCTGCAAGGCCTGAAGATTCGATATTTAATGCACCTGAATCAAACTGATTGCCCCAGGGGTATTTTAAAGCCATATCCGTACGGGCAGCAGCCTCCCACTCGGCTTCCGTGGGCAGACGCCGGCCGATCCAGGCGGCATATGCATAAGCATCATCCACACTGATTTGGACCACAGGATGGTTTCTTTTGCCATAAAGGGTGGAGCCTGGGCCCAGGGGCTGGTACCAGCAGGCCCCTTTAACAATGGAGGATCCGGCCTGTTTGCTCCAGGTGACTTTTTCCCCTTGTTTTTTTAACCGGGAATGATAGACCGTTCCAACCCCTTTTCTTTCAGCTGTGGTGATATATCCGGTCTGTTCAATAAAAATTTCAAATAAAGCATTGGTCACAGGATATTTGCCCATATACACCTTTGGCATGTCAAAGGGCTGTAATGCCAGACTGGATTTCAAGGATTTTTCCGTGCCAATGGTATAGGTCCCTGCGGGGATAGTGATATAAGCGTTGAATTTTTTTTCACGCTCTCCCAGAAAATCATCAAATTGTTCAGCAAGCTTCCGGGCATTTCTGAACGCCTCAAGGGCTTTGATCTCTTCTTCATCAAGCTCGTCAAGCTCTTCTAAGTCCTCATCCTTACCTAAATCGACTTCTTCCAGCTCCTGATCCTCGTCAAGCTCTATATCTTCTATGTCTTCAAGGGACTCATCATCATCCAGCTCAACATCTTCTATTTCCGTGTCTTCATCAATTTCTTCAAGCTGTTCATCATCAAGGGGGGCTTTATCCAGTTCTTCGAGTTCTTCATCCCCATCCCCTTTGATATCGTTGACCTGCTGATCTTCATCTGTCTCTTGGACTTCTTCGATCTGGTCCTCGTCGATCTCTTCTGTGTCAACATCATCTTCATCAATCTCTTCAAGCGTTTCATCACCAAGGGGGGCTTCACCGACGCCTTCAAGTTCTTTATCCCCATCCCCTTCGATATCGTTGCTCTGCTGATCTTCATCTATCTCTTGGACTTCTTCGATCTGATCCTCGTCGATCTCTTCTGTGTCAACATCATCTTCATCAATCTCTTCAAGCGTTTCATCACCAAGGGGGGGGGCACCGACACCTTCAAGTTCTTTATCCCCATCCCCTTCGATATCGTTGCTCTGCTGACCTTCATCTGTCTCTTCAACTGCTTCGCGTTGGTCATCGTCCACTTCTTCTATTGCAGCATCTTTATCAATGTCTCCAACCCCGACATCATTTTTGAAGGTCCCGTCACCTCCACGGCCTGCTCCTTCATGTTCATCAAAAATTCCGGAACCAAGCCGGCCCAGCACCTTTTTAATCTCTTTTATGATGCCGGCGGAATCATTGTCTGCATCAGGCGGCTGAAATTTATCCAGAAAATCAGCCACGGCATTCAGCACATCTGCGGCGTTGTTAAGATCAAATCCATCGGTTTTTATAGCCCCACTGAGAGATTGCAGAAGGTTGTTTTTTGCATCCTCTGTCATATCAAAGACATTTGAGTGGGTCAGTGTTATGTCCTCAGAATTAAGGCCGTTTACGGACAATCTTTTCAAATCGGTATTGATGGAGGATTTAAGACTGGAAAAATTTCTTCTTTTGGATTTTATTTTTGCAGGATCATCCCCGACGTCCCAGATCTGACGGATAAGACTGTCTCCGTCAATGGACGAAATAGTCTGAATACTATCTTCGGAAACGTAATAGGCTGATATGGCTCGAATCGCCTTACCCTTAACAGATCCGGGGCGATAGTTAAGATTTTTTAGTGCCTCGGTAATGCCGGACAAGGTGATGGATACATTAGTCAAACCTTAAAATGCTCCTTACCACATGTTTTAACGTGCTTTTAGTGCAGATATTATGTTATAACCTTAAGACATATTTCAACTGTACAAAAATCTTGATCTTATGGCAAAAATAAAAAATGATTCTTTTGCTGACTGCAAATGAACGTATGGGTATTATAGCATTTGGCGTTGATAAATTTTTTATAAGCATGCTAAAGAGATAAATAAAAATGAGAAATGTATTGACTGTTGCAGGACTGAAGGGCGGTACCGGTAAGAGCACTACAGCCCTTAATCTATCGGCTTGCATGGCACTTTATGGAAAAAAAGTGCTGCTGATAGACTGCGATCCCCAGGCCAGTGTATCCCAATGGGGGCAGATGAATTCAAAGGGATATGATCATGACCTGGTACAGGTGCTCGCCGGTAGAATACGTGTGCCTGATGCCGTAGCCGGAACCGATATTGAGGGACTATATATCCTGCCGGCCGGTTTTGGTCTTTTTCCCATCTCCCTTAAACTGACCAGACGTATGGACAACGAAAAACTCCTTCGTCTTATTATTGATGACATTGAGCAAGACTACGACATAATTATTCTTGATTCTCCTTCATCCTGCGGATATCTGAGCATCGCTGCGTTGACGGCAGCAGACTGGCTTGCGGCAGTGGTCAATCCGGATGAAGGCTGGGTCAGTGATTTCCATTCACTGATTAGAATTGTCCGGTACATATGCCAATCCCACAATATACCCTTAGGCATTGCAGGTATATTATTCAATAGATGCAACAGTGAGAAACAGATGGAACAGTGTGCGGCTCCCGAAGTGTTGGAACAGATTCGTCCCCTGATATATAAAACCATGATCCCTGACGATGAAATGCTTGACAAGGAACACTCCTTTCTTCGTCCGCTTTCTTTGTACGACATTAAAGGAGAGGCTTCCCAGGCTTATCTCGGGATGGCCCGGGAGATTATCCGTGCATTTAATTTAAAATGAGGAGCACCCATTGAAGCTGACCAATCCGGAGTCCATCCAGGAAAGTGAAAAAGAGTTTATTGACACCATAAATGCTGAACTTGACTGGGATGTCATTGAGCAGATGCTGCTTGACAAACATAATTTTGAGGTTCAGGATGACATTGAATACAAGGATGGCAATCTTATCGTTTACAACAACGAAATCGCTTACAAATTTGATTTTGAAATTAAAGTTCCCCTTTCGGTAATTTTTAACCGCAGTGGTGAATGCTTATCCATGTCAACCCGCAGGACATCAGATCGGTCTGAAAACAGCCAAGATATGGAAAGCCGGAATTCGTCAACGATTCAAACGCCCGGTACCGGGCCGGATAAAAAAAAAGTAGAGGCGATGGCCGTTGAAATCGCTGATCTGATCTCTGAAATTAATAAAAACGTGTAATGGAGTATGGATATGCCAGAGGGCAGCAACAGCACCCGGGAGTCTGTAAGGAAACAATTGGATGAAATTCTGGCCAAGGAAATCACCGCTTTTATTGATGTGGATTCGAATATGGCGTTGTTGTCATTCAACCTTGCCACCATCTCCTGTATCGTCATCAGCGTAGACCGGGAACGTGAAATCAGGGAATATCCAGATTCTCCTCCTGAACGTTTTAACCACAACACCTTTACGTCTGAACTTGTTGATATCGGGCTTGATCAGGACGATTACCTTGACAATGCCATATCAACAGTGTTGGGATCCGGCTACATGACAACACTGCCTAACGGTGACTTTAAAGCAGAAATGCCGGCTTTTATGATGGCCGGTTTTTTAGACTCCATGTTTCCGGGGATGCAGGGTCTGAACCTGGTTGCGTTTATTCTTCAAATGAATGAGGAGGTGAATTCCGGTCGAAAAAGTCTTGAGCTTGCAAAACAAAGCTTTGGTGCAACGCTTAAAAGCCGCGGCGTTTCGGTGGGAAAAGATCGTGCACAGAAACGGGCAGTCGAAATGGTCCAAGGGGTTCACGAGTCGGTCACTGTACAGTCGAAACAGATTTCGGCCCGTTTGAAAAGGGAAAAGCTCAACACGTTATCCCGGCTTATGAAATCCAGAAAACAGCGAACCGAAGGCTTCCAGGAAAAGGTTAAAATTAAAAATCTTTTTGACAAAGCGCCACCCCCAGAAGAAATTGAGGCTGAAAAACAGAAAGCCAGGGAAGATGAAACAGCAGCCTTGAAAGCTGCAGAACTGGAAAAAAAGCTAATCGAAAAAGAGAAAAAAATAAAACAAGCCGAGGTGGCTGCCCAACAATTTGCCGAACAGCTTAAAGTGATTGAAGAAAAGGAAAAGGCTGCGGAAGAGGCCCGGGCCCAGGCGATAGCTGCCAAGGAAAAAGCTGACGCCCTGGCTGCAAGGGAGCAGGAAATGGCTGAAAAGGAAGCCAGACTCATAGCCTTTGAAAAAGAGTTAAAGCGCAAGGAAGAAGCGTCAAAAAAGCAAGCCCAAGTAGAAAAACAAGCGGAACAGATCAAATCCCAAGATGATATTGAATCCAGAATCGCCGACTTTGAGCAAACCCTGGCCATGCCCTGTCCTTTGTGCCGTGAAGGCAGGGTCGAAGAGAAGACCACGGACAAAGGCAAGGTTTTTTACTCCTGCAACCAGAAGGATTGCCGTTTTGTATCCTGGGATAAGCCCTATCATTTTGAATGTCCATTGTGCAAAAATCCTTATTTAACCGAGTGCATAACATCTTCGGACTCCCCGGGGCTTAAATGTCCCAGGGTGTCATGCGCCTATTCCCAGGACAACCTGTTGCCGCCCGTTCAGCACATGGCCGCAAATTCAGCCCCGGTACAGGCACCCCGGAAAAAGAAAAAACTGGTCAGACGCGTTAAACGACGACGATGAACCCTGCCCGGATCATGGAAACACTTTGAATACCGGTAAAAAATTTTGTTACCTTCCCATTGTTTTTCAACTTGATTTATTATAATTATTATAGACCTCTAATTGTGCCGGTCTGACAATTTAGTTTTAAGATATCAGACCTTAGAGCTTGTTTGGTAATTAGGGGTCGAAGCGAAATCTCATGAAAATGAGAACCACTTTTACAAATTTTCTGTTAATAGCCGGACTATTCGCATAAAATTTGGGAGAATTGGGGCCATTTTTATGAGATTGCAGTCGATTCATCAATTACCAAACAAGCTCTTAATAAACATCACCTGGGATACAGGGCCAAGATCCTGTCAGAAAAAAATGAAACCAATATTTTACATCATTTTTACAGGGTTAGTAATACTGATAGCATTCCAGGTATATGCTCTGGTTAATCCGGTTATTGATACCCCAAAGGTAAACTTATCTTCAAATAGCCCAAAGACAAACCAAATCCTGCCTCAATCAAAATCGAATCGTTTTGAACCTTTCAAACGGCATAAAGTCATCGAAACAGTTACCCGGCGAAATCTTTTCAAGGTAGATGTAGGCGGTAAAAACAACAAGGCGCCTGAACCCGTAACTCTGAAACTTGAGAAGACCAGCCTGAAACTTACCCTTGGGGGTACGGTAACAGGGCAGAAAAAGGAAGATGGCTGGGCCGTAATACAGGATATGGAAACCAAAAAACAGGATCTATACCGGGTTGATGATAAAATTCAGGGTGCCACCATTAAATCCATATTGCGAAACAAGGTAATTTTAACCGTGAATGGTAAGGATCAGATGCTTGAAATGAATGCAGACCCGTCACCGTCCCATCGTAACCGGCAATCCATGGGGTTAGGCAGGTCTTCCAGGAGGCCTTCCAGATCCGGTTTTCCCCAGGATCGCATGCCGCCAAACATGGAGAATATGTTAAATTCGGTAACAAAATCAGATACATTGTTTAAAACCCGGCCCTATTTCAGAGGTGGGGAACCCTCGGGGGTTATGATTTACAGTATCAAAAGAGACTCCGTAGCAAAGCGGTTAGGTCTTCGAAACGGTGATATTATCCAGGCCGTCAACGACGTTGACGTTGAAGATCCCCAAGATTTTGAAAACAGCATCAGTGACAATTCAGATATGACCATTTCTATTCTCAGGCGTGGAAAACCCAAAAAACTGATTTTCAGTGGACAGGATAAAGCGTATACTGTCAATGATGTTGAACGATAGCACACAGCGTATTATCCATTTTATCTCATTGAAAACATTTATTACTCTGTTGATTTTATCTGTTTTTATTTCAGGTGTACTACCTAATATGCTTTGGGCCCAGGATCCACCTGAAAACAAGGAACCGGCCACCCATCCCTTGATTCAATTTTATCAGGCCTGCATATCCGGCATTGACGGGAATCGTTGCGCCATGTATCCGAGCTGCTCCCAGTATTGTGTTCAAGCCACCCAAAAGCACGGATTTGTGCTAGGCTGGATTATGACCTGTGACCGCATTCTCAGGTGCGGCAGGGATGAGGTTGGCCTGGCTCCCCATGTCAGGCTCAATGGGCGCCAATTCACATTTGACCCCGTTAATGGCAATGATTTCTGGTGGTTTTCACCCCAAGGGGCTGCCACTGAAAACAAGTTACCGGAAGAAAAATTGTACCATTCAGATTCCGGCCGGATGCCGGATCTGAATCCGGATCAGCAAAAATGACGCATCCACTGCTATTTCTGACGCTCCTTGCATTAAGTTTGGGCTTAGGTTCACCCGGTGCCCATGCCCATTCCAATGATCCACCCGGCCTTTTTATTACGGCAGACACGCAGTTTGACTACGCTCAGACATTGTTTGATCAAAAAGATTTTACTGCGGCCCAGGTGGAGTTCAAGCGGTTTATCCATTTTTTTCCCAAAGACGCCAGGCATGACCGTGCCCAATATACCGCAGGCGTTGCCCTGTTTCGCTCGGGACAGTATTATAAGGCGGCCAAACAGTTTGATACTATTATCCGGCAGTCCAAAGATATAGACAGCAGATGGGCCAGCCAGGCCAGCTTTATGCAGAGTCAAGCCTTTGAGGCGATGGGCAACACAGGGTATGCCCAGGTTGTCCTTCAAAATCATTTAAAACGGACCCGGGATACCGGCATAAAAGACAGGATATACCTGGAACTTGCCCGCATGCATATCCAGAACACCGCAACCCCGGGGAATAATGAACTTGACAGCGCCCGTGAGAATCTGATGCTGATCAGCCCTGAAAAGCAAAGGGCGTATAATGTAACAACGCAACTGCAAGCCATTGACAATGCTGTGAATGCGCCGGCAAAAAATCCAGTCCTTGCTGGAATTCTGGCCATTATCCCGGGAGGGGGCATGCTCTATTGTGAGCGGTATAAGGATGCGTTTATCAGTTTCTGCTTCAATACAGGATTGATTTGGGCTGCGTATACGGCCTTTGACCATGATAATCCCGCCCTTGGTGGTGTCATCACCTTTGTGGAGACCGGCTTTTATTCAGGCAATATTTATGGGTCCATCACCGCAGCCCACAAGTACAATAAAGCAGCCCAGATGAAAATTTTGAACCAGACCTTTGACTTTGAACCGGGGTTTGATCCGGTAAATAAATCGTTTTTCTTAAGATTAACCCACGGTTTTTAAACGTATAAATGAATCCCTGAACGGAAAACCCGTGTTTGGACGCAAAGTTGCCCAGTTGCAAGGCGCATAAAAATTTGCAGCCGGAGCATACTAAAGTATGTGAGGACTGCAAATTTTTATGCAACGCCGCAAATGGACGGCTTTGCGTTCAAACACAACTTACCCGAACAGCGATAACAGACGATTGGCCGTAACTTTTGATGCTATAACACGTCGGGTTTCATCACTGATGTCAAGACTGCCTGTTTGTTCCAGCGGGGGGTGGGCATAAACTTTACGCACTTTCTTTTCGTATTCTTCCCGAAGTTTTTTAAACGATAACTCAACTTCCGGGTATTCTGCCGATTCTTTAAACGGTAGACGGATAAATCCATCTGTATAACCGTCTTTGAAATACGGCACCTGCAACACATGAAATCTGTCCGGTTTCCAGATCAGGCTTCTTTCGTGTTCACCGGGCAGACAATAACTTAAATGGGCGTTTGGGATCACAGGTATCTGGCTTTGAATCTGAACTGCGTGGATGGCCAGCTCTTTTTCAAATGATTCCAGAGTGATTTCATATGTGAGCCAGGGTCTGAAATTTCCCCGTTTTTTTTTGATTGTCCAATCAATTTTCATATTGTTATTTCCAATACATGAAATAATACTCTAAGCAACATCATCACAATCAGGCAGCATATCTATGATCTCTCCAAAGGGCGGCGTAAACCCACCATGCCCGGTTCTGATCCAAAGCACTGGATAGGCCGGTGTAAAAGAGGGAAAACGCTGGCACTCCATATCTGTAAAAAAAAGAAGGCAGAACGGATTTATGCCCTGACCTTCGATGAACTCAAACACCACGGTAAAATCTGTACCCCCGCCGCCCTTAGGGGCAAAGGACAGGTCCAGGTCCTGGGTGGAAAGCATTTCGTATCCAGTGATTGCCATGTCCGCATAAACCAGGTGTACAAGGCTTGGGTTCATGGATAAAATGGCCTTAAGTTCGGCCCCGAACCGTTCAAGTTCAGTTGGTTTTATGCTGCCCGAGGTATCTACGGCAAGTACAAGCTGTGGCAGTTGATCCGACACAAGGCTTGGAAAATAAAGATCCTGGTGAAGATATCTGCGATTGGGCCTGGTCCAGGTATAATCATGGTTGGCGGACTGCTGGATGAACCGGGACAACAGGGATGACCAGGGAAGGGTCGGGCTGAATCGTTCTTTGACAAGAATATCGACCCCCTTTGGAAGACTTCCCATGCTCCTGGCATTTGAGGCGGCCTGGATTAACGCCTGATCCCAGTCCGTATCTGAATCGTTCTGCTCTGAAAATGTCTTCTGTTCCGGTGCGCTTCCGTCTCTGACTTCACCTGTCCCCCCAGGATCCATGTTATCATCCGGGTCAGGGTCTTTTTTCACACTATTTTCCTGATCATCTGTGGGGGCGCTCTGCGTGTCCTCCTCTTTTTGTTCTTCCTGACCGTTTTTTTCTGCCGAAGGGTCAGGCTCATTGCTTTCTTCGCCCTTGGATTCTTCTTCCCCTTCTCCTTGGACCAGGCAGGTGTAAACCTGCTCCGCTGTCTTTCCAATATACGCCTCATCCCAAAGAAAACCATCGGGAAGCACTAAGCCGGCATCCAGCAAAATCGGGTTAATGACATAGTCACAGGCTTTATTCCATATCTCAGGATCTTTGTCTTTTCTGCGCAGATGATGATTGCAGGCCGGATGCATCACGGTATGGGCAGACAGCCCCACAAGTTTCTCCCGGGGAAGAATATTGATGTAGTCAGGATTGTAGCCAAAGGTTTTTCCGTCGGTCCAGGCTGTCCGGCAGGTTCTGTCCTCTTTGAGTGTCAAACGCATGGCAAGGGATGCAAAGAACGGATGGGTTAACACCATATCAGCCCTTGCTTTGAGCAAGCGGTTTCTGGCCTGTTTATCTTCTGTTGTCAATGTCACACCAGAATTTGCGCGTTCATGGATGCCCAGTCAGCAAAATCAGAGGTTTCAACGATTTTGGGGGTTTTACGCACCGCTTCACGCATCAAAAGCACAGAAAATTCAGGGGGCAGGCGCCGGGCCCAGGAGATCACAATGGACGCATTGTCAAGGGTCGTGGCAGCACCCATCATTTCGCTCAGGGCAAATAGCACCGCAGGATTATCCGGGACAGGTATGCCCCCGGGATCGGAAATGATCTCCGCAGGTGAGGGCAGTTGATCCCATAAATCGAGAAAACCTGAAAATTCCGCCGCAGCGCCTTTTCCCACAGCACCTGCAACAAGTTCAGGAATCATTTCAGGCTCAGGATTTGATGCCAGAAGTTTTGATACAAATTCCCAGGACCGGGGAGAGGGAAACGCCCGGGTCTCTCTTTTGGGATCAAAATCGTGTAACAGCGAGGGCCTGAACCGTATAAAGGCGCGTACCTGACGGGATATACCATAATCTTGCGCCCATTCAAGCCACTGGTCTGTATCCACCTCAAAATCAATGTGAACAAAACGATTGGCCAGCGCTGATGGCATCCGGTGTGATACTGCCCGGTCCTTTTCCCGGTTGCCTGCGGCCACAACAGACCAGTTGTCAGGCAACCGGTACTCACCAAGTTTTCGATCAAGTACCAGTTGGTAGCATGCTGCCTGAACCAGAGGTGGCGCCGCATTGAGTTCGTCAAGAAAAAGAACGCCTGACCCTGTGGTGGGCAAAAATGCCGGAGCACACCAGTGAGACAGGCCATCTTGGCTGATTCTGGGCAGTCCTCGAAGATCAACCGGATCCAAAAGAACCGCTCTGATATCAACCAGATTCAGATCAAGTGATGCTGCTGTCTGACGGACAATCTGACTTTTGCCGATACCGGGCGGGCCCCATATGAACACAGGTTGATGAATGGATAAAAGACAGGTCAGGGCTGTTTTGATCTTGGATGATTTCATAGTGTTACCTTAAGTATAGTCTCAGTGACATTTTTTACTATCTTAGTTTATTTTTAATGTCAATATCTTAATTAGTCAGGTAAAACTTTATTTTTAACCTGAGTTAACGGTGTACTAAAGTTTCCCTTTTTTTTCTCATCATGAAAGCTGTCATGGTTTTCAATAATAATGTTGTTAAGCTGTCCAGAGGAAATATCAAAGCCAATATCATGCAACTGTTCAAGAAGTAT
>PDTI01000041.1 GCA_002747145.1 Desulfobacter postgatei | reverse complement strand
GGGGCTGATGGGCCTGATTCAGGTTGTGCCGGAGTACCCTGGGGGGGAAGATGGCTGCTGATATACTCAGAAATTTTGCGTATGGTATTCAGTTCCGACAGGCTGATATCCTCGGGTACGGTCAGACCAAAGGAGTTGGTGATCTTACCAAAGGTCTCCACCTGTTTGACCGTGTCAATGCCCAGGTCTGCTTCCAGATCCAGATCCGGTTCCAGCATGTCATGGGTATAGCCGGTCTGGCTTGCGATCAGATCGGTGATTTGGCCTAAAACATCTGTGGTCCCTGCATTGTCCGCAGATTTTACGGGTTGTTCTACCCCGGCCGATACCGCTGGTTTAGGGGTATCATGCCCAGCTGTTTTAGGGCCTTTCTCCGTCACAGCCTCCTGGACCATTGTATCTTGATCATCCCTGGGAAAAACACACAGGGTTTTATTTGTGATGCCCAGTATGGGTTCCGGGTTACCGGAAATCCGGGCCAGCCAATCATGGTAATCCGGATTGTTCTCCACGTCGGCTTCCTGAACCCGGTCCACCATTAAAAAGGCAAAATGGGATCCGAACCCGGCACTGAAATGCAACCCAAACCGATAAGTATCATGGCCTGATTGTGTAAAATTCAGATCTGAAAATTCGGCCGGCACATGGTCCAGATTGGCCACAGGCGGAAATGTATTTTTCTGCAGGCCTTTGACCAGTATGGCATCCTCAATACCCGCACCCAGGGTGTGGCCGGTATATCCCTTGGTGTTGGTAATTGTGATCTGCTTATAATTATCAGGAAACGCGGACTTCAGGGCCTTGACTTCAGCTGAGGCACTGCCCCCCCGGGCGGGTGTAAAGGTTTCATGGGACATGAAGACCAGTTCATTGGCTATCTCCTCACGGGATATGGCGTTTTGCCTCTCCACCTGGTGCATAAAATTATTCAGTTCACTGGCAAGGTGGTCCACATCAATTCGGGAGGGGTGAAATGCGCTGTTGCCGATATAGGACCCCATTATCCGGGCCTGACCGTTCAATCCCCTTCGCTTCAGAGTGTCTTGCCGTTCCACAACCAGTCCTACGGCACCGGAACCTAAAATGGTACCGCTCCGGTCCTCATCAAAGGGTTTGGCAGCATCTGACACCACTTCCTTGCTGGTGGCAGCACCCATGGCCAGAAAACCTGATCCCACCCACGCCATCTGAGCTTCAGTGGTTGCGGCTTCCCCGCCGATAACAATCACCCTGTCGCACCGGCCGGTGCGAATCCAATCCTGGGCCACGCCAATGGCCTGGGTGGTGGATGCACATGCTCCGGTCAGGTGCATATTGGGACCTTTTGCCCGGACAAGCTGGGCAAAATGTGCGCAGCCCAGGGAGACAATGTCAAAAAGAATATTACGTTCAAATTTATACTGGCCGTATACTTTGCGCCGCTCACGGATCGTAAAAAACCAGTCCGTTATCGATTCTTTGATCTCCCTGTCCTTGAGATGCTCCATCAGGTGATAGTAGATGTTTTCCAGCTCATCATAGGGTTTGACATAAAACTTATTGTAATAGTACGCATTGAGATGATACAGCAGGGTTTCAAAACCTGGAAAAACACCCGTCATGATCACGCCGGTTGTATCCTGCATCTCCTTGGGCAGAACAAATGCGTCCGGGATAAGACTGCCGGTGGAGGTTTTTTTATAGCTTTGGACCAGGGGGATGTGGGCGTCCTTCAAGGCTTCAAGTCCTGCGGCCATGGCCAGCTCATCCACAAGGTCAAACTTGCGGCTGATGCCGTATTCAGAAGACAGATCAAAATATCCCAGTTTCCCGGCCAGCTGGATCACGTCGCTGGTGTGCTCAATATCCACAAACCTGGCATTACCGCTGGGTTCTTTGAATACCCGGGTAATATTCATGTCCAGGATTTTGTTTTTCTCTTCCTCGGTCAAAGGCTCAATGAAATTATTGCCGGCCAGAATACGGTCAAAGTTTTTCTCATTGAAGACCTGGTGCCCTTTGCCCGGCAGGCCTACGGAAACACCGGCGATACAGACAGAACCGGTATACAGGCCTAAATTTTCAACGGCAGCCAGGGCATTTTTCTGCTGGAATACTTGATATTCGCGCTGAAGTGCTTCCTGAACCAGAGTTTGGTTCTGCGCTAAAAAGGTGTTGAAATCCACATCGTTGTGCACCACCTCTTTTGGAACGTCTGTTTTTTCCAGGCCCTTATTCTTCAGGCTTTGGGGGGCAACGGTCATCACTTCCCTGGGGGCTGGTTGCTTTGCCGGAACAATATCCTTTGCCTGGGGTGTGATAAACTGCGCTGCAGCCAGATTAAAACTTTCATGCTCTCCTTTTTTGGCATCTGCCGTGGGCATGGATTCCGGATTGTCAATGGAGATATTTTTCAACAGATTACACAACAGTCTGCCCGGGCCGATCTCAATAAACCGTTGGCTGCCCTTCTCATGCACCCCTTTTACGGATTCCACAAATTCCACAGGGGAGACGATCTGGCGTGCCAGATGGGTCCGTATCATCTGTGCATCCGCAGGATAGGGTTTAGCTGTCAGGTTTGAGATGATCTTATGGGCATTTTCAAGATTGAACTCCACAGACTCAAGGGTCTTGGCCATATTGGCTGCCGCAGATTCCAATAGCGGGGTATGGAAGGGTGCGGACAAGGCCAGTTTTTTATGATAGATATCCTTGTCTTTAAGATAAGCACAAAACTGATCTATGCCTTTTGTTGTACCGGCAATGGCGGTCTGCTTCTCACTGTTTTTGTTGACCAGCCAAATATCTTTGATACCGGACTTGTCAATCATCTGCTGTGCCGCGTCTTCCCCGTCAAAGACCACCATGATGCCGCCAGGGTTTTCACTTGCTGCCCGGGCCATGAAATCAGACCTGGAGATCACAAGGTTCATGGCCGTTTTAAAATCAACCAAACCTGCACAGTAAAGGGCAGAGTATTCGCCAACACTGTGACCGATATAAAAGTCAGGTTCAAAACCTTTAAGGCCCAGGGCATGATAGATCGCAGCCGTGGACAGGAAAATGGCGGGCTGGGTGTTTTCCGTCTGGTTCAGCGGGGCACCGCCGGCCTCCATGATCTCCAGCAAAGATGTTCCCCTGCGCGCCTTGAAAATGGCTTCGCCCTGGTCCATCAGGGTTTTGATTTCAGGAACAGATTCATAAAGGGTTTTCAGCATGCCTGCAGACTGGGCACCCTGGCCCGAAAGCAGGGCTGTTACCGCAGCGCTTTTGACCTCATCCGGCCAGTTTCCCGGGATAACTGCGGGCAGATCCCCTGGGACCCGAGCGTCCTGGGAGCGCAGGAACCGGGGCAGCCGCCCAATGATCACATGGGCGTGGTTACCGCCGATACCGTTGACATCAGCACCGAGAAGCGCGTTATCCGCCAGGGGCGTTATCTCTTTGACCGGGTGCAGAAGGCTGTCCTTTTCAATAAGTGTGGATTGGGGCCGAAAGCCGTGGGTGGGCAGCAGCACCCCTTTATCCGACATCATCAAAAGCCTTGTCATGACCACAGCGGGATTGGCTGCTTTAAAGTACCCGAACTCGGTTTTGATATTGCCGTATGCCAACGGATGGCTCAGGCTTTTTTCAATGGCCTGTTTTTCAACCAGGTCCAGGAAGGGATGGGACACCCCAAACACATCCAGATATGCCAGATCGGATTTCCGGGTTTTAAATGCCCCGGAGTCCTTTGAGATCACCTTTTCATATTTGTTTTCAGAAGGGGACAGCAAATGCTCGGGCGCACTGGCAGCAAGATTCATGCATTTTAATTCGCCCAGAATCGGCATATTGTTCTGTTTTGCATATTTATAGGTGGTGACGACCAGGCAGGCCGCTCCCTCGCCCATGACATATCCGTTTGCGTTATTATCAAACAGGCAGGGTTCGTTTTCCGCCAGAATGCCTAAGCGTTTGAATGCCAACAGTACGCCGGGATACAGGTTGGTGTCCACACCGCCGGTAACCACGGCATCCAGGTAACCTGCACGCAGATTTTTTACTGCCATATTCAAGGCCATGGTCGCGGAGGCACATGAGGCATCCATCACAAAATTGGTGCCTTGGGCATTGTAATGTTTGGAGATACGTGCAGACACAATATTTGACAACATTCCCGGGATACTGTCCCCGTTCATGGGCGGATACTTTTTAGCTAAAGCATCGCCCACATGGCCTGCAATGGCCGAAAGGGCATTTTCATCGACATCATCAATGGATTGAATTATACGCTGGAGCAGTGAAATCCGGGTGCCGATAATAAATTCAACATTCCGGGTTCCCGAAATTGTACCCAGGATCACCCCGATCTTATTGCCCGGGGTCAATTTGTCCCTGAGACCGGCTTGATCAAGGGCCTGGCCTGCCGCATCCAGACCAAACAATTGGGCCCGATCCATGTATGCCATGGCTGAAGGCGGAATTTTAAAGATCTTTGGATCCAAGAGAAAATTATCGACAATACCATTATTCATCATGGGCAGGTGAAAGCCCGAATCTTCATGCTCTTCGGCATAGCACGAATTGGCCAGACGATCGAATGGCATGGGCTGGTAAGCCTTCTGCCCTGAAACCATGGCGTCCCAGAACGCGTCTGTGTTTCCGGCCTTTGGCAGAACAACTCCTGCGCCGGAAAAAACAATCCTGTCGCCATTGGGATCATGGTCAAGATCTGTGAAAATCTTGCGGGAAAGTGTGGTGTCTGCCTCGTTGAACTCACTGACCACAGCATGGTAATTAATCCCCCCGAACCCATAGGAGCTCACCGCTGCCATGCGCGGCCCATTGACCGGTGCATCCCAGGGTTTGGCATCTTTCAGGACAAACAGGGATGAGTCTGCCATGTCGATTTTCGAAGACACGTTTTCAAACGTACCGTTGGAAGGCAGCGTCTTATGGTTTAAGGCCAGCAGCGTTTTTATCATGCCGGCCATGCCGGCAGCCCCGAGTAAATGACCGATCTGGGATTTAATGGATGATACGCCAATGGGCGTACCCCGGTCATACACCTGGCGCAGGGAATCCATCTCCACGGCATCCCCCAGTGTTGTGCCGGTTCCGTGGGCTTCTATGAACTGAACCATCCCGGGGGAGAATTGAGACTTTATATTTTCATGGCACCGCTGAAATGCCAGGATCTGCCCCTCTTTGTCCGGTGCGGCAATGCCCTTGCCTTTTCCATCGGAAGCTGAGGCAATGCCCTTGATGACACCAAGGATGGGGTCTTTTTCCCGGATAGCGTCTTTGAGACGTTTCAGGATCAGAACACCTGCCCCTTCGCCCAGAACAAATCCGTCAGCCCGCTCATCAAAGGGAAATGATCCCGTGGGGGACAGGGTGCCCATTTTGCAGAACCCCACAAATGATTCCGGTGTCATGTTGGTGTTGATACCACCGGCAATCACCATGTCATTGGCCCCGCTTAAAAGTTCATGAATGCCGCATTCAATGGCGCAAAGGGATGTGGCACATGCGGCATCCACCACGTAATTGGTGCCAAAGATACCTAAATGATGGGCAATTCGGGCCGATTCCATATTCAATGTGACACCATGCACAGGTTCGTAAACCGAGCCCCGGGACATTTTTATGCGTAACTGGTCAATGATCTTATTTTGTTCCTGTTCGGACAGTGCATTGAATTCAGGCGTATTACGCAGGTAATGCTTCACCTCGGGGAAAAAATATTTAAAATGCAGATCCGATGCCATTTCATTGCCAAGGCAGGTGGCCACAACAACGGCTGTGCGGTTTTGTGCTTTTTCGGCAATCCGGTTGTCATCGGCCAGCAGATTCGCATTCTCCACGGCCTGGTAGGCGGCATGCAGCAGCATCTTCTGGCTGCGGGACAACTTGGATGCCTTGGCCGGTGTATATCCGAACCGTTCATTGTCAAACTGAAAGTCATTTACCAGGCCTGCAACCTGTGTATAGGACTTACCCTCGGCCTTTGGATCTGAATCATAGTAAAGGGATTTTTCCCAGCGGCTGTCAGGGACCTGACCAATACTGTATTTTTTATCAAGAATATTCTGCCAGAAGGTGTCTGTATCATGGGCGTCAGGAAATACGCATCCCATACCTATCACGGCTATGTCGTCATTGATTTCACCTTCAGGAGAGGTCAGGACTTCAAGGGCGTTAAGCCGGGCAATCATCGCATCCTTTTTCAGGAACAGCTCATCATGGATCTGCGCGATGGTGGTCTGGTTTTCAAAGAAAAGAAGGCCTTCGCCGGTCATGAAATTGCCGTTTGATAATTGGTCTTCATCGGAATATATAATCCACTGGCCGTTGTTCTCATGGTTGAAATCAGGGGTTTTGCCTTTGGCGCCGATGAGAAGTGAGCCTAAATTATCCTTTTCAAAGGCGCTTTTACGTGAGCTTAGATTCATGGTGTCATCTGCCAGACGGCGATGCTCATTTTTTATCATTTGATCGGCAAAAGCGGTGCCGGCAGTGCGGCAGGAGAGCCCCACAGTGGAACCGATGATGGTGGTGCATTGGTGTTCCTGAACCACCTTCTGGTAAATAGGTGTGATGGCCCCTGTGTCAACAATCTCCTTGGTGAACAGGTAGGCAGTGCCCAGTTGGATGCCGATATTAACCCTTTCTTTGGCCAAAAGCGCTGTCATGGCTGATACAAAATGGGAGCCGGCAGCACTGATAATGCCCCCGGCAAACAGGACATTCACACCCGGCCGTTGATCCTGGGGCAAATCCAGGATGGTTTCAATACTCAACTCCCACAGCACCAAACTGGTCATGCTGCCGATGTGACCACCGGCCTCATTACCTTCCAGGATAAAACGCCTCGTCCCTTTTTCAAATGCGTTTTTCAGCACACCGGGCATGGGGGTGTGAAGATATGCCCGGGTGCCGATGGCTTCCAGTTCATTGATCTGGGAGGGAAGGCCGCCGGCAAAAAGTGCAAAGGGTGTTTGTTTGGTTTTGATCAGGTTCAGGTGATGATCCAGGGTGGGGTTAAAGGCTTTGATGCCGATCATGCCGGCACCAAATGCGGGCAGGTCATCTGATTTTTCCGGCAGAATGCCGTCTGCAATCTCAACGGGAAGACTGCCTAAAGCAAAAAAGGGCAGGCCACCGTTGTCATAAACGGCCTTGGCAAATTCTTTATTATCGGAAACATTGGCCATGGGCCCCTGGGTGATGGGAAAACGGGTGCCGTGCTCCTTTGCCAAAGATGTGTGTTCTGTTAAGGGATCAAACTGTTCCACAGCATTCAGGGCATTTCCCACAGCAGTGAACAGGGCCTGGATCATCTGTGTCAGCCCACTGGCGTGCTTTGCAAAGTGCCGGGCAAAGGCCGCGTCCTGGCCAAGATAAAACAGTGCCTGCATGGGAGAGTCATGATCCTGACCCAGGGATACCATGTGTTGTTTAATTGCCGCCTCAATGAAATCCAGATGCTGTCCCTCTGCTTTTTTAATGCTGATCTCTTTGATCAGGTCCTGAACGATCTTTGTTCCGGGTTTGGCAAACACCCGGTGCTGTATGTTACCGCTGCCGTCTAAAATGACGGTGTCGGTCTCTTCCATTTTGCCAAGGGCCTCTTTAAACGCCCCGGAAACCGGTGAGTCTTCAGCTAAATAGAGTTGGGCATCCAGAACCAGACCTGCAGCACCGGCTGCAAAAAGACCCGGTGCCGTGTGAAACCCCACGCCGCCGTGCACAAAGTATGGGATATCACTTTTTTGTTCATAATACTGGCTCAGCATGAAGCTTGATGCAGAAGATGCCCGGCCGCCGGCTTCCCTGCCTTTTAAAATAATCCCATGGGGATTGATGCCTTTGAGCATGGTTTCAAGTCCGGGTTCATAAATTTCCATCATCAAAATATCGGCGTTTATCCCTTGCCGTTTGATCAGTGACTCCGGGGTATGGCAGGCAACAATGACACATTCAGGCAGATCTGCCGGGTGCTGTTCAAAATAGTTCCATATAGTTTCATCCTCGGCACAAATACGGATACCGTGGCGCAGATTTTGATTTTTAAGCTGTTGGAGCAGGTCACAAATTTCTGACGTGCCCATAAATTCAGTATCCAGAACAGGCATGGCACCGGCCTGCCAAATGGTTTTAAAAAAATCGAGATCATATGTTTTTGGGGGATGATATGCCAGCAGGGGAAGGCGGGTGGTTAGTATTCTATTCAGCACAGGGCGTCTCCTTTTAGGTGGTGTTTGAACGAAAAGCCACCCATCTGCGGCGTTGCAAAAAAATTTGCATGGACAACTTTTCGCCCAGACACGGGCTTTTGTTCAGGTATAGGTTTACATCGGCAAATGGCAAACAAATATCGTACCACCATTTTCCACGGCACAAATAACGCATTGGATATATTAAAAGAAAAAAATTATTGAGTTAAGAATACGATTTGTACTATAAATTATCGTGCAAAAATTGTATTCACACCATACAATAAATGAACAAGGACTTAACCACCCGATCAACATATGAAAGAAGTAACCGCTTTTCTGCCCGAAGAATTGGATTTTTTTAAATGCGTCCACTACGCCGGTGCCGCCAACCCCTTTGGCAGGGAGCGGGTTCTGCGGGAAGCTGAAATTGCAGGTGTTTCACCGGACAGCCCCAAAGAGATCAGGGTGCTCAAGGCGTGCCAGGCTGTGGGGTATCGCCTGGCACAAATGGAAAAACGCGGCAAGATCAATCTTTATTCTTTTAAGGGTGAGAGCCGTTATTATTTAAGGTCTGGGTTGCTGTTTCACTATTTCCATCTGTTCAGAAAAGAGATAGACGCCCTGATCACACACCAGCTTGATAATGCTGAACAGTCCCTGGATGCACATTTTGCGCCGGAGGCCCTGGCCCTTTTGCGCGGCTGGGGATTCAGCGTTGAGGAGAGCAGGCGCTTCATCGCCCTGGCATATCAGTTTCGCCGGGCCTATTATTTTATTTTCCGGCATCTGGTCGGGCGCAGCCGGTGTATGCAGCAGTTGCGCCAAGATCTGTGGCAGAACGTGTTTACCCATGACATCCTCATGTATGATCAGTATCTATGGAACCGCATGGAAAATTTCTCCACCCTGCTGTTTGGTGAAACCGGCACAGGCAAGGGAACAGCTGCTCTGGCCATGGGGCGCTCCGGCTATATCCCCTTTGATGAAAAGAAAAACAGGTTTACTCATAATTTTGTGAATACCTTTACCACGCTCAATATCAGTCAGTTTCCTGAAACCATCATTGAATCCGAGTTATTCGGCCATATGCGCGGTGCATTTACCGGGGCTGTCAAGGACCATAAAGGGGTATTCAGCCGGTGCAGCCCCAATGGTTCCATTCTTCTGGATGAAATCGGGGAGTTGTCCACCCATGTTCAGATAAAACTGCTCAATGTACTCCAGGACCGGGTCTACTCACCCGTGGGAAGCGATGAAAAATACCGCTTTCACGGCAGGATCATTGCCGCCACAAACCGCAGCATCCGGGAGATCCGGGAAAAGAAGATATTCAGGGATGATTTTTACTACCGCCTGTGTTCCGATATCATCACGGTACCGCCCCTGCATAAACGCATTTCCCAGGATCCCGAAGAGCTTTCGGATCTGCTGGTACACACGGTGACCCGTATTGTGGGGCAGCCATCCCCGGAAATCGTTTCCCGCGTACTTGACTATATTGAATCCAGTCTCACCCTGTCATATTCATGGCCGGGCAATGTGCGGGAACTGGAACAATGTGTCAGGCGCGTGGTACTTCGCAATGTCTATGAAACAGATGAAGCGCTGGACCCTGCACCCCAAGCCGATTCTTTACCCCGGCAGATTCAAGAAGGCCGCCTCAGTGCCCAGGATCTGCTTATACACTATTGCACACGCCTGTATGAAACACACGGCACCTATGAAGCAGTTGCCCGCATTGCCGGTCTGGACCGGCGGACGGTTAAGAAGTATATTGATTCGCAGGACCAGATTCATTAAGGCCCATGGTCAGAATAAACATATAAAGGAAAATCCATGTCAAGTTCATTTGGAAAGTTGTTTCGTGTATCGACCTTTGGTGAATCCCACTGTCCCGGGGTCGGGGTGGTTGTGGACGGGTGTCTTCCCGGCATGCCTTTGACTGAAACCGATATCCAGTGTCAGCTTGACCGCAGACGCCCGGGCCAGAGTGCTGTGTCAACGGCAAGGCAGGAGTCGGACCAGGTCACCATCCAGTCTGGTACGGAACACGGCCTGACCCTTGGTACACCCATCAGCCTGTTTGTGCCCAACAGGGACCATCGTCCCCAGGATTATAAATCCATGACAGATATCCCAAGACCCTCCCATGCGGATTTCACCTACCAGTCAAAATATGGTATCCGGGCCTCCTCCGGCGGCGGGCGGTCTTCTGCCCGGGAGACCATTGGACGGGTTTGTGCCGGGGCAATTGCCGAAAAAATGCTTAAAACCACTCTGGGTATTGATATTGTGGCCTGGGTCAGCCAGGTGGGACAAATCAAGGCATCGGAAACAGACGGATTAAGTCTTACCCGGGACATGGTGGATGCCAGCATGGTCCGCTGCCCGGATACGGATACGGCAAAGGCCATGGAAGCGGCCATTATCCAGGCCAAAAAAGAGAAAGACTCCATTGGCGGTGTTGTCTCATGTATCTGTACCAATGTACCGGTGGGCCTTGGCGAACCCGTGTTTGACAAACTTGAGGCACTTTTGGCTCATGCCATGCTTTCCATTCCCGCCACCAAGGGGTTTGAAATCGGGTCGGGGTTTGCAGGCGTCGAAATGCGCGGTTCCACGCACAATGATCCCTTTATTTTAAAAGACGGGCGGCTTGGCACCACAACCAATTTCAGCGGCGGTATCCAGGGCGGGATCTCCAACGGAGAACCCATTATGTGCCGGGTGGCATTTAAACCCACAGCCAGTATTGGACTTGCCCAGGAAACTGTGGATTTCCAGGGGCGGCAGGCCACACTTGCTGCCAAGGGCAGGCATGACCCCTGTGTGGTGGCCAGGGCTGTCCCCATTGTGGAGAGCATGGCCGCCCTTGTGCTTGCCGATGCCATGCTGCAGCAACAGGCCAGATTAGCCGGCAAAGCACTCATGAACGGAAACAAAACAACATGACGAATTGTGAGCAGCACCTGGGTGTTGATAGAGCAGGTCACCCCATAACTGTTACTAATAGATGATTAGACATCTATACGGAGACAAATATGTCTCTGTGTCGATGTCTCTTTTTTGTCTCATGACAATTTCTGCATTTAACCTAATGTTGTCAGATGTTATTGTAACGACTTATTATCATAAGAATTATCCTTATTCTTTTACAGCCAGGCACAAGAGTTGCTTTGAATATAATCAGACCTAATGATCAACAGAAAAAACAGGAGGTTTCTATGAGACTTCAAGATATAAAAAAAGATCACAACCTGGTAAATTCCGTAGACTGGGAAATGACCCCTGAAGAAGCCATTGCTCTGCATCTGGAGTGGGGGCCTTTGCGTTCCCAAAGTTACTACAACTCCAGGGATAATAATAATGAAACTGTTTATTTTGTAATAAACACCTGGAAAAAAACTCCCATTCTGACCCTTGTAAGAAGAAAGGGGTTTGATTCCGAAGAACTTGGCAATTTTGATCTTCCCAAAGATGTTGTTTCAGAATTTATGCAGGGTATCGGCAAGTACAAAGGAGTTTACGCTGTGGAAGGTAAGGTCAGGGACTGGCTTAAAAAGGAACTTGACGTTTAATCTGCCATTTTGCATACACACCCTCAAGTTAAATTCCTTTTTTCCCCGAACCGGAAGGTGGACCTCCCTGACCATCCTTCCGGTTTCACTTTAAGGGGGTGTTTAAGGCCCATGGGCCTAATCTTCTGCGTTCTTGATAAAATCATTCACCATCATAACACCCAGCTCCATGGACCGCTTGGTGGCGGATTCAACTGCATTGATCAAGGTCGTGCGAATCCCGCCCTGTTCCAGGGTGTGGATACCGGCAATGGCAGTTCCCCCTGGAGAAGCCACCTTGTCTTTCAGCTGGCCCGGATGCTCCCGGCTTTCAAGAAGCAGGTGCGCAGCACCCAGCACGGTCTGGGTGGATAAGAACAGGGAATCTTTTCTGGACAGTCCCATTTTTACCCCGGCATCAGCCAAAGCATCCACAATGGTGAAGATATAGGCAGGCCCTGATCCGCTTAATCCGGTAAACGCATCCATGAGTTTATCGTCCTGGATGTATACGGTTTTTCCCACGGAATCAAAAACTGCCCGGGCCAGTTCCACATCACCATCCAGGACAAACTGTCCCGGACATATCGCTGTGGCGCTCTCTTTGACGAATGCGCAGATATTGGGCATAGATCTGATCAGACGCAGCTCTTTTTTAAGACCGGCAGTAATGGCGGCCAAAGGTACGCCCGCGGCAATGGAGATCACCAGTTTGGATTTGTCCAGAGCTGGCGCAGTTTCCTGGAGCACAGCACCCAAAATCTGGGGTTTGGTGGCATAAATGATAATTTCTGATTGCTCACAGACTTCAATGTTGCTGGATGTGGTCAGCACCCCGTACTTTTCATGAATTGCCTCAAGTGTCCCGGAAAAAATATCCGAACAGATGATATTTTCCGGTTTGGCCGCCTTGGACAGTACAAGCCCGCTGACCAAGGCTTCCCCCATATTACCGCTTCCAATGAAGCCGATTTTTTTATCCTGAAGCATTCCACCTCCTTTTGGGGCTGAAGTAATAATAATAGCATTCCGGCATTAAGGCCCATGGTCAAAATAATACCACCCCAATATATAATTTTATGGGGTGTTTTTTAGTTCCGTAACAGCCTGTCGAGTATCAAAAATGGAACAAAAAATACTTACCCAAATCGTCGAAATGCTCGGTGTTGTCAAATTTGCAGCCAAAACTGTATTCGGAAAAGACCTCCTGGATCTTTATATGCCTATGAATCTCGGAGCGATTCGGATTGTCCAGGGTAAACTTAATTTCAGCCGGGTATTCCACTTTGATGAAGGCCTTTTCCAGAGTTCTAAACCGGATGCCGTTACGGGAAAGGTCCGTAATCACACCGGGGTAGCGCTTCCGGTTCTGGATGAGCACCCCTTTAAGACGGACTTCCTTGCGAATGACCTGCCGTCTTTCCAGCATCACGCTGAAAACATGCCCGCACAAACACTTATATTTCAACCGGACCCGGTCTTTGTGCTTGACGAATTTGGACACATCCTTGGTATAAAAATTTCCGCATGATTCACAGGCAAAGGTACCTGTCAACTCAGGGGTTACATAGACTATTGGTATCATTATTCTTTATCATTTCACCAAATTGTTTGTATAATTCTTTATTCATTTATATTCCAATCCAGGATGATGGTACTTAAATTATGGGGTGTTGTCCAGCGATTTTGATATTTTCTTTCAGTTACCTACTTTTTCAAAATGCACCCAATCGGTTAACTTATTTTTTTTTTACATAAACTAATCGAAAAAAGTTACGGTTTTCGGTCGGGCACTATCCTATTAACTGGTTGATTTCAAATATAGGCAAACAAACAGCAAGGATGATAAATCCGATCACTACGCCCATGACAAGAATAATCAAAGGCTCAATGATTGAGGTCGCTGCGGTAATGGCTGCCTGAACATTTCTTTCAAATAGTTCTGCTAATTTTTCCAGCATTTTTTCCATTTCACCACTTTTCTCCCCCACCTTGATCATCTGGGCCGCAAGATCCGGAAAAGCTGAATTTTTTTCCAGAACAGAACCAAGGCTGCCGCCTTGTTCCACTGTCCGGGCTGATTTTTCGATCAGTTCGGCAATCACCCGGTTGCCGGAGATGGTTTTGGTAATCCCCAAGGCGGTTAAAAGCGGCACCCCGTTGTCAAGCAACGACCCTAATGTTCTGGAAAACCGGGATGCAATGAGTTGCCTGGTCAGACTGCCAAAAATCGGCAGGGATAAAATCATCCGGTCCAGAATACGCCCCCCTTTATCTGTTTTACGGATACCGTACAGGCACAATATGGCGAAAAACGGGGCGGGAATGATCAGCCACCACCATGCCTTTGCAATGCCGCTGATACCAAGCAGAATCTGGGTGGGCATGGGCAGCTCATGATTCATATCTGTAAATATTCTGGTGATATTGGGGACAATAAAGGTTAGAAGAAATACAAGCACAAGAAAACCAATGGCAGCCATGAGCACCGGATAGGCCAGAGACGCTTGAATTTTTTTTTTTGTGTCTTCCCTTTTTTCGCTGAAATCGGCCAGCCTTTCCAGCACCACCTCCAGAGTGCCCGAGGCTTCCCCAGCTTTGACCATATTGATATACACCGTAGAAAATACCTGGGGGTGAGCACCTAAAGCATCGGCAAAGCTGTTCCCCTCTTCAATGGCATCCTTAACCCTGGACAGAACCCGCTTAAACGCCTTGGTCTTGGCCTGGGGCACCAGGGTAGCAACCGCTTTGAGCAAGGGGAATCCCGCCGCCAGAAGCGTGGCCAGCTGACGTGTAATCATGGTGACTTCCGAAGATTTTACAGAAGAGAAAAGAGTCGGCAGGTTAAAGTTTTTTTTCTTGGGTGTCTTTGCTTTAATTCGCCCTGCCCCTGATTCAATTCGAAGGATAGAGGTGGGGAAAATACCTTTTTGTTTTAAATCATCCTGGGCGGCATCAGAATTGTCAGCATCTATAATGCCTGATTTTTTTCTGCCGGAAGCAGTCAGCCCGTTATATTCGAAAACAGCCATATAAAATATTATCCTTACGAACGGCCATGGGCCGACCTGCTCTCTCACCGCGGTTTGCCCACAACAAATCATCAAAGAAACTAATCGGTTAACTTAAGTTATTTCATATAAAGAAATTGGGGAAATTAGCATCCTGTAACAGCCTGTCGACCATCAACTTTATATTCCGGCCAAGCATTGATCATACATGGAGCCCACCCCATATTTATCCCTGCGCATGAATTTATCCACAGCAGGCCCTATGAGCTGCATTTCCGGGTTCTCTTTCTGGACCTCCTGGGCAATGCGCATCTCCTTGGTACAGCCGGTGGAATAGGTGGCATCCTTTCCGATCCATTCCGGGGGGACCTTCTGTTCCATGAATTTAAAGCTTTGGGCAATGTCTTCGGATGTCTGGAAGCGCCAGATGTCAATGTATCCGCTTCGTTGAACAATTTCCCACATATACATCAGATCATCGGCATCCATTCCCGGCTCATAATATGACGAAGGATTAATAATAAACAGATTATCAGACTGGTTTTTTAAATGTTTAATAAAACGGGTCATTATTTTTTTTGCCACATCAATTTTTCCGGGGATGGACCCGATGATGCCCGAGTAGAACATTACAGTCATGTTTTTATTTTTGGCCTGCTTCATTTCAAAAATGATTTTATCGGCTTTTTCTTCAAGATCCGCATGGCTGAAATTGATAAAATCAGGGTGTCTGGGTTTAAAGACAATGTCCAGCCTTTTGTTTTTTGCACAGATATTGATGACATCCCTGGTAAACCTGAAATGGCTTTGGATCATCCGGCTTCTTTGTGTTAGGCCCCTTGTCACCACGCAATCCACCTCCTTAAAGACCCGTGAAAAGGTGGTGGAGACCAACAGAAGATTCAGTGCTTCCTGGGTACCGTCGGATATCACATACAGATGTTCATCCCGTTTCAAACGTTGAACCAGTTTGTTTTTACTGATGGCTTTGTCGTGGATGAAGTGAGCATGTTCCAGAGCCTTGGCAAGGACCGGGTCTGTAAGGGTGTCGTTCAGGCAGACGTTTTTAAAAAATGATCTTTCCTTGACCGCAAGGATTACGGTATGGCCGATGTCTGCAAGGAACTGAGAAATAGCAATGTCCACCACGACATCCCCGGACTCGCCGGTAAGCCACAAAATTTTTGATTTTGGCGCATTCACCAGTTCAAGAAGCCGTTCCATGCCATTGCCCGTAATTTTGGCGTTTAACAAGGATGTTATAGCCGAAGTCGAGGGTACCCTGAACTGATCATCCTGCCATAGGGCGGAGGCCGTCAAAAGGCAGAGCCGTCGTGTGAACTCTATCTCATTGATTTTTGCCTTAACCTGTTCGAGGGTCAATCTCTTCATGGTGTCCATGGTACCGTCAACTTCGTTTAAAGCTTTTTTAAAGGATTCCGAGACCATGAATCTGTGTGCTCTGGCATTTTCCTTTTTTTTTTCACTTTCATAGGGGTCTTCTATATGAGTACGGTCTAAGAAAATTTTATACAGGCGTTTTTCAAGCCGTGAGGGGATAAGCAGCCGGCTTTGAATTTCATTATCATATTTTATTTGTATCAGGCTGGACAAGAATGCACGATCATATTCTGAATCAATGAACTCTTGGATAAGGGCAAAAATTCTGTCGAGCACGTCACGGTAACGGTTACGCAGAAACCTTGACCTTTTCCGGGACATAATTGCATCAAACATGGTATCGGAACAGGGATAGAACCGTTCGTCATTTTCCGGATACACCATAAATTCCACCTGCTCCCGGGATCCCACTGTTGTGGGGTAGGCAAATGGATCAATATGGTTTTCAAGGAAAAACGCTGTAAACAATGCGTTCTGACCCGGATCTATATTGACGGGTTTAAGGTCAGTTCCACGGGATGTCATTGATTCTCCTTAAGGTTTTATAAAATGGGGGGTAAATTTTTGACCAAACACCAATTTAGGCCCATGATCAGAATTAAATCTGCCACAGATACGCCGGATTTTAAGTCACCATCAAGGCACGCCCAAGGACGTATATTGGGTATATGCGTCCTTGGGCGTAACGCCGAGGGTGGCTTAAAAAACAAGTAGATGGGCGATTTTATTCTGATCATGGGCCTTATTCCTGGGTGACGCGTAACACCTCCCTAAGGGAAGTAATGCCTTGGGCCACCTTGGTCAACCCATCACTCCGCAGGGTTCTCATCCCTTTTTTTATTGCGGCCTCCTTGATCAGGTTGGCATCCGAAGTTTTCAGAATCAGTGATTTCAATTCTTCATCCAAAAGCAGAATCTCCATAATGGATTGGCGCCCTGAATACCCTGTGTTAAAGCATTTTGGACAGCCTTTAGGCCTGAACACCTTCTGGCCGGGGGAGATGCCATTTATGCATTCAAAACTGCTTAAATCTGCATCGGAAAGGATAAATTCTTCCCGGCAATGAGGACATAATACCCGGACAAGACGCTGGGCAATCACATGGTTCACCGAGGAGGTGATCAGATAGGGCTCCACACCCAGATCCACCAGGCGGGTCACCGCACCTGGGGCATCATTGGTGTGAAGGGTGGAAAACACAAGATGGCCGGTCAAAGCCGACTGAATGGCAATTTCAGCGGTTTCAATGTCACGTATCTCACCAATGAGGATAACATCCGGATCCTGGCGGACAATGGATCTAAGTCCCCGTGCAAAAGTCAGCCCGGTTTTCTGGTTGACCTGGATCTGACCCACACCTTTCAGGTTGTATTCCACCGGATCCTCAACCGTGATAATAGACCGGTCCGGGGTGTTGATTTCAGACAGCCCTGCATACAGGGTCGTGGTCTTTCCGCTGCCCGTGGGACCTGTCACCAGGACAATGCCGTGGTTCTGCCGGAAAATATCATGCAGTTTCTGTTCATTGGCAGGGGAGAGACCAAATTCCGAAATCTGCATGAAAGATCCGGACTTGTTCAGCAGCCGGATAACCAGGCGCTCACCAAAATTGGTGGGCACGGTTGAAATACGCATGTCAATTTCCTGGTTGCCCAGCCGAACCTGGGCCCTGCCATCCTGGGGAATCCGCTTTTCGGCAATATTCATCTTAGCCATGACCTTAACCCTGGAAATCAGGCTGGACTGAAACATTTTGGGTGGAGACATCATGGGGTAGAGTATGCCGTCAATGCGATACCGGACAACAAGTTCATCCTGGAATGGTTCAATGTGAATATCGCTGGCACCCGCCTTGACCGACTGGGAGATCATCTGATTTACCAGGCGGATAACCGGGGCGTCGCTGGTATCATCCAAAAGATCTGAGGTCTGCTCAATGTCTTCAATGTAGAGGAATTCATCATCTTCAATGTCATCCATCAGTTTCTGGACATTATCCCCATCCTGATCAAAAATCATATTAACCGCACTCAGGATCTGGGTCCTTGTGGCCAAGGCCAGGGAATAGTCAACAAAGCCAACATGCATGGCCACCTCATCGGCATAGCTTAAATCCGAAGGATCATTCAAAGCGATAACCGGACTTTGATTTTCAGGCTTAAGGGGAACAATAAGATTTTTTTTCAAAAACTTACGGGTAATCTTCCCGGACACGGACAGATCCGGATTAAGAAAAGTGATATCTTCCAGAAATTCAATACCGTATATCGCCCCTAATGCTTTCAGAGACTGGGATTCAGACACGAGTTTGGTGTCACAGGCCACTTTTGGCATCCGTACAGGATCCTTGGCACAGGCAGTTTTTATTTTTTCCCTTTGTTCATCATCCAGGTCGGCAAAGGTTGCCAATCTGTCAATAAACTGCTGGATTAATTTTTCCATATCAATTCAACATCATACTTTTTATGGATACATCGTTATCATACAGTTTGATTTCCTGTTTATGAAGTTCATCCATCTTATCCTTTTTTTCCTGATAAAGCTCTTTTGCTTTCAGGGTATCTTTAACCACCCTGGGGTTCAGGAAAATAAACAGATTGGTTCTGTCACTGCCCGAAGACTGACTTTTAAAGGCATTACCCAAAACAGGTATATCACCCAGACAAGGCACCTTGCGCACTTCTTTGCTCAACGTGTCATCAATCAGCCCGCCAATCACCACGGTATTGGCATCTTCCACAATGATGGTGGTTTCAAGTTCCCGTTTCAAGGTAGTGGGCCGGTCCGCATTGGTGGTGTTTGCGGAGTCCAGCTTGGTCACTTCCTGATAGAAATCCAACCTTACCAGCCCGTCCTGACTGATGGAAGGGGTAATTTTCAGGGTAATGCCCACGTCCTTGTATTCGTATGAGCTGTAAGTGGTGGAAGAGTCCTCGGCAGCGGATCGGGTCTGATAGGCCACGTTTTTGCCAATGGTAATGGTGGCTTCCTCGTTTTCCGTGGTCAAAAGTTGGGGCGTGGACAAAATTTTCACATCGGAATCTTCCTTGTAGGCCTGTACAATGGCCTCAAGGTTTCCACCGAAGACACCCATGGAAAAACCGCCGGGCAGCACGTTATCCGCTATAGAATTCCAATCTGCGGAACCCAAAGCACTGGTGCTGAATTTGCCAAACGCAGTATTGTCACCATGAATCGTTCCTTTAGCCCGCCATTCCATGCCAAAATCCAGGGAGCGGTCCGCGTTTACCTCCATGAGCAGGCACTCAATATAGACCATGGCTCTTGGCATATCCAATTTTTTAATCACCTCTTCCAACACCGGATAATCATCTTTATCTGCGATAATAATCAGGGAATTGGTCGCTTTGTCCGCTGTTATTTTGATATCGTCGGACAAAAGAGGGGCCTTTTTTTGACCCGTTTTTTTTGAATCACCACTGCTCTTTTCCGGAATTTCCTGGAGCACAGCGGCTAGATCCTCCGCAATGGCATGTTCAAGATAATAGACCCGGATCTTTTCTTCTCCTTTGGGCACCTCTTTGTCTAACGCATCCACAAGTGCTGTAATTTTTACGCTTTCCTGCTCACTGGCCAGAAGGAGAATGGAATTGGTCCGTTCATCAGCCACCATCTCCACAGAAAGGTCCTGACTGCTTTTTCTCTTGCTTGCTATTTTTTTTGTTTTTGCTGAATAGATTTTGGTCAAATTGGTGACCATTTTTTGGGCATCCGCATATTTGATGGGCAAAATGGTGATTTTACGTCCCACCCCTTCCACATCAATGGTTTTGATCAGCTTGAGCATCCGGTCAATGCTGGCAAGGCTTGCTGTGACAATGAGCATATTGGAGTCGGAATGGGATAAAAGGAGGCTACCTTTTGCAAGCATGGGAGATAAAAGGGATTTAAGCTCATCGGAGCTTGCGTAACTCAGGGGGATCAGCCGCGTAACCAGTTTGTCCGATATCTGATCAGCATCTCTTGCCACACGGGTGTCCACATTATCACCCCTGGCATTTGTAGCAGGAATAATTTTAATCACACTTCCGGTTTCAACCGTGGCAAACCCGTAAATATCCAGAACCGATTCAAATACCTTGTACGCCTCATCCACGGATATTTTTTCAGGAGAGATAATGGTCACTTTCCCCTTTACCTTGGTGTCCACCACAAAATTTTTATGGGTCAGTTTGCTGATGAATTTAATGAATACACCGATATCAACATCATTGAAATCCATGGACACAAATTCCGAAGTTTCCTGGTTTTGTGCCGCCTGTACCGGACAAAGCCCGGACAGAGCCAACACGACAAGGATTAAGCAGATATTTTTCAGCATGAACGCGTTGCGACAGTCCTGCAACATATTTATTCTCCTTTGGTTGATCATCGGCACTTTTTTTAATCGCCGGTAAAACAGACAACAGGATCTAGGACCTGTTGTCTTTTCCTCTTTTTAATGTCAGGGTCTGGGTTTCAATGACTGCATCCAGAAACTGCCCCTTGTCACCGGACTTTGTCAGGGACAATGAAATAACAGACACCCCATGGGGTGACGTTTCAATCCTGACAAGAAAATCCACCAAGCCTTTTAAGGATACCTGCTGAAGCTTGACCGTTACCCGGGAAAGCATATAATCGCTGTTTTCCATATCCTGGGAAAAAGGTTTCATATAAGCAACATTTTTTTTCACAAGACTTTTGGATGACAGGGCGTCCAGAAAAGAAAACAGCGTAAATTGGGGTCCCCTTTTTTCAAGGGCCTCTTTTTTCAGATCAAAACTTTTTGCGTAACGCCGGGATGTCATTTCAAGGGTCTGCATCAGTTCGAAATCCCGGGCTTTTGAAACCACTTTTTTCTCAAGCATCCCGCGCTTATCCACGGCCGGCAGATAAACAAACCAGACAAGACTGAACAGCACAAGAAAGACAGTGCCTGTGGCTATAATTTTTTTATCCCGTTTTGACAATTCAAACATAATCAGATCTCAATAATGAATTTAAAATCTACCCGGTTGCCGCCCTTCCCCGCCACAGCACTGCCGATGGTCACCTTTTTGAAAAACAGCGATTTTTCAATGAAGCCTTTTACCTGATCAATGGTATTATAATTATCCGCAGATCCTGACAGAATCATCCGTGCCTTATCCAACATCATCCGGTCCACCTGGACATCAACGGTTTCAGGGATACAAAGGGAGAGCTCAAGCAAAATATTACTGGCCTGTACATGGCCCGGAATTTCAGCCTCAGCATTTGCAGAACCACCCCGGGTCAGCTCCCCGACACTTGCCTGCATCAACAGTAACGGGTCAATTTTTCCTGTTTTTTTATCCGGAAACGCCCGTTTATAAATGGCGGCCATGGCCTGATTTTTCTGATCAACCTGCTTTTCAAGATGTGATATATCCATGTGGATGTTGACCATGAACAAAATAAAGGCAAGCAGGGCCAAGGCACAACAGCTCATAATATATCCCGCATATGTTCGGATAAATGAACCGGAGCCGTACTTTCCCCGGCACATGTTCAGCATCCCAAGTTCCGGGCAGATCAATGCAAGGCTCTGGGAGACATCCACAAATGCCGGCCCGGTCAATGGCTCCTGTTGTTCCGGTGCACAAATATCATGGCCGGTAACATCGGACTGGAACTTAAAAAGATCTGCAAGCCCCTCATGCATCTCCCTTTGGGCGAATTCGTCAAGATCCCCGCAAATATAAATATGAAAGGGATCCGTTACACCAAAGCGCTGCCAAAACCCTAACAGCATCTGCCTGATGGTTTGAGCCACCAGTTGGGAAGCCGCGTCCCCGGCAAGGGTGCGCACCTGCACCACATTTGCCTGAACCACCAGGGTTAAAGCCATCTCGCAGCCGTCCATGTCCAGGAAAACAAAATTTCTCTTTTCGTTATTTTTATTATCTTTATTTTCTTTAAGAAAAGCGCAGACCAGGGTCAAGGCGCCCGGAGCAATGACCACGGGAGTAAGACCCGCGCCTGTAAGGCTTGTATGGTAAGACTCAAGGACCTCTTCCTCAATGGACCCGGAAAAGACCAAAGGGACCGGCTGTTGTATTTGCAGTTCATACCGGAAAAAGTCAGTCACCACAGGCCCCAGTTCCTTTGGAAACCGGCTGCTCAGTTCCAATGGCAGAACCTGCCGGATTTTTGACTGGGATGTAAAGGGTAAACTGGTATGTCGAAAATAAAACCGGCTGCCCGGTAAAAGGAGGATAACCTCCAGATTACGGTCATTTTTAATGGCTGGGTCAATGGCCTGGATAACAGATGCCACCCCCGCATTAAACAGGGTGCTGTCTTCCCCAGCTGCTTCCAGATCTTCATAGGATACACGGTCCAAGGCCTGAACAGTTTTGGATTTCGTGCGTCCATCCAACAGCCAGGCATCAATCCCTGTACAATTTTCACGGATGATCAAAAGGGGGGATGCCATGGTTTATCCTCTTTCCATTTGAAGAATCCGGCAGAACCATTTGCCTGTCATATCCTGTTTTTCCCGTTTAATTACAGCGTGCAACGTCACCTGAGAGCCATTTTTTTTTGCAGTACAATCCACTGCAAATACATTGCTTGAATAGGTGATCACCTTTTCAAACCTCTTTTTTTCCTTATCGTCTAGGGCGATGACATCCTCAAACCACCCGGATTCAAGGGTATGGGTATATTCCTGTCCCAGGCTTACCTTGTCAGACCGGTAGTCGGCAAGATCCTGGGCATTTTCGTCACGGCCTTCGGGCAGAAGCGCTGCAAGCACCGCCACTGGGGCGGTATTGATATTCACCTTGCCTGAGAATTCAAACCGGTTCTCTTTGGAGCCCTGGTTCTCTGCAAGGCCGTATACTGTCATCATATCTTTTACACCCAACTGGATAGACTCATCCTCCTGACCCTGACTGATATATGACGGGGATAAAATTGAGTTAACAACGCCCTTGACGAGGAATAACTCACCAATATGTCGTAAAGGACCATTGGTACATGAATAAGGAATATCAAGGGATTCATAATAGTTTGACTCGGCCCCTGTCAACCCTGTTATGGCATCATCGTCCTTTGAGTCAAGCCAATCCTTGAGTGCATTGACAATTTCAACGGCGCTGCCGGCCTCTTCGGGCTTGTCTTCCGGGGCTGCCAGGGTCAAAAACCGTTCCAGTATTACCATTTGATCATTATTGGGCTCATTGCCTGGAAATTGTTTGAGTAACGCATTTAATTGCAATTTCCCCATTTCATCGGAAATTTTCAGGGATAAATCCGCCGGATTTAAACCCATGGCTCCCACGGCCTGGGCAATCTGTTCAGGATCCGCCCATGGTTCCTGGAGGGAATCAATCTCATTATCCGCCCCGTCCATGGCAAGCATCATCATGGCCAGATGAATGCCGGATATGGCCATTTCCCGGGCTGCAAACATATCGTTCTCAGTGATGGTCCCCGAAGCTGCCTGCTTTGCAAGACGCCCGGCCTCCAAGGCCACCACAAAGAGAATGGCCACCACGGCAATGGTGGCAATCAATGCCATCCCTTTTTGATCGTTGTAAATATTATTCACCGGCCTGCCCTTGTATCGGTAAAACCACGGCAGTTTGAAACACTTTTTCCTTGCCTTCACTTTTCAGGGTCAGCCCGATATTTAACGCACGGGGAATGGCTGCCTGGCCGCCATCTTTATCCGGATCCCAATCTTGGTATTCATTGCGCTTTGCATCAATGAAGTCAATGGTAAACGCGGAAATATTTTCCGCAAGAACCGGATCTGAACACGGGTCTGTGTTCCTGCCACTGCCAATGGGACGCTCAGCCCGGTGAAGATTAAACAGTTCCCGGCTGTTTTTTCGAACGTAATAGGTTACATGAACGATACCGGATGGTCCGCTGCGGCCCGTCTGAAGCGCTGAAAGACAGGCAAATTCAAGGGTGGAAAACGTTTCCCCACCCACACTGCGCTTTTCGCCGGTCATTTGCAAGCTCTGCACGTCCAGTCCATCCACACTGCTCTGCACACGGATTATATTGGATTCCGGCACGTACATATCGGTCAGATCATCCAAAATTCTTCTGAAGACATCCCTGGCCCGTTCATTATAGTCAACACCATTTGCAATGGTCTGACCTGTGGATATAAATGAATTAAAAGAAGAAAAGAGCATGACCATCACAAAGGAAAAAATAACAAGGGCCACCATCACTTCCACCAAGGTGAATCCGCAATTTGTCCGGTTAACCCGCAGGGGCATATCTGAATGTTTCAACATGATAGGACCGGCTCCCCTGCTCCCGTGTTATTGTTAAATCAATTTTTTTCAATGTGCCGGCATCGTCGGTCAAATCCGGCATGATATCAGAAAAATTGGCGCCGATATCCGTCACCTCACAATGCCAGGTATACCCTTTAAACGCGTGGTCAAATTCACCTTTCAGCTCCGGGTCATCAACAGAAAGCTCAATTTGGGCAAGGGCCTTGGCAGCAAGATACCGGGCAGTTGTCTGAAAATCGTCGGCACCGGCCAAATTGATGGTTCCGGACTGCATTCTGAACAATGCCACCATCACTGTTGCAATAATGGCCATGGCCACGATCACCTCAATCAGGGTAAAGCCGTCCTGCCTGCGACAGCCGCCATCATCCATTGTTTGATCACATGCAGTCGTCATAGGAGACATATTTATCGATCAGGTGGATTTTTTTCTGAAACATGCAAAGTTGAAGGGTCATTTCCCGGCTGTTTTCCCGGACATGAATCAAGGCCCGGTCTGAATATCCTTTGCTGAAAAAACAGATGCTTTTGTCATCACTGAGCCTGGTGTCGTCATCTGGAAATTCCAGATTCAGCAATTGCAGATCACCCTTCATGGAAACGCCGTTGTTCAGGGCAACCTGCCGGGCATCCTCATCCATTGTGTCATCGGTTAGATAAATTTTACCGGCACCCGGATCCATATAAAGGGTAAAATTTTTATTTTCCATCACGGCCCGAAGCTTTAAATTCTCCAGGAAAAGAATCAGACTGGATACATGGTCAGAGGCGTTTGAACTCAAATGAATTTGCCGGAACACCGGGATTGAAAACATCAGTGCAATGGTAAAAATGCCCACCACCACCATCAGTTCAATAAAGGTAAAGCCGGAATGATTTACATGAAAGTCCCAGCAAGTTTTGCACTTATCTGTCATATTTTGTGCCTGAGGGCAAAACCCCTATTTGGACAAAAATCCACCCAGATGCAAACGTTGATGCCACACCCCAGGTGGGTGACGTTTCCTTCAACCACGAGTTATTCCTGCACGTCCCAATTGGTGACGTCTTTACCCATCCCCTCACCGCCTGATTCTGAGTCTGCACCATACGACATCAGATCAAACGTACCGTGGACACCGGGACACAAGTAGACATATTCGTTTCCCCAAGGATCTTTGGGTACTTGTCTTTTTTCAAAATAACCGTTTTCATTCCAGCTGCGGGGTACAGGGTCCGTGGTCGGCTTTTCGATCAAGGCCAAAAGGCCCTGTTCCGTTGTGGGATAGAACCCGTTATCCAGTTTGTACATCTTAAGGCTGGTTTCAATGGAGGCAATATCCACTTGGGCTTTGACGACTTTTGCCTTGTCCGCTTTATCCATATACCTTGGCACAATGGCGCCGGCCAGAATCCCCAGGATTATGACAACCACCATCAGCTCAATAAAGGAAAAACCTGCCTGGCTTCCAATCTGCCTGCTGTACTGCCTGAAAAATTTTACACATATCTGTTCTATCATTTTCATGTATGACCGCCTGTAATAGTTACCTTTTGGTTCAGATAAAGACGTTAAAATACCTTGAATTGGGTGGATTATTACGAAAAATAAAAAAAATGTCAAATTTAAAGCAGTTGTTTCTTGTCAAACAAAATTCCTCCCAACATTGACCCTTCCCCCCCTTTTTGATATAAGAGCCCTTACTTTTTAGAAAGAAACATCAAAGGCCTTTGGATACACACCATGTCTTATCAGGTTCTGGCATTAAAATACCGACCCCAGACATTTTCAGACGTTGTTGGACAGGATCATGT